>MGQT01000001.1:0-22838 GCA_001797935.1 Deltaproteobacteria bacterium RBG_16_54_18
CATAGGGATGCCGGAGCTTCTGGTTATCGCGGGCCTCGCCCTGATACTGATTGGCCCCAAAAAGCTACCCGATATTGCCAGGTCTGTCGGCAAGACCTTGGGGGAGCTGCGCAAGGCCGCCGATGATCTTAAGGGCACGATCTCGGAAGAGATCAACACCATCAAGGATGATATCCCGGATCAAACAGAGCTGCAAGAAGCCTTGAAGAAACAGTTCTTGGGCGCGGAGGACGCGGAAAAGGGGACGGCAGGCAAGAAGAGCAAGAAGAGCAAGAAGAAGAATCCTGCAGGCTAAAGCGCTCGTGACGGCGAAACAAACCTTCATAGAACACCTGGCAGAACTCCGCAAGAGATTGATCATCTCTCTGATCGCCGTGGGGATAGGCTTCGGTATCTGCTATTACTTTTCGCAAAATATCTTCGATTTCTTGATGATCCCTCTCTACAAGGTTCTCCCCGCAGGGGCAACGATGATCTTCACCACGCCGGCCGAGGCCTTTTTCACCTATATGAAAGTCGGTCTCCTCGCTGGGGTATTCGTTGCCTCCCCCATCGTCCTTTATCAGATCTGGCTCTTTGTCGCACCGGCCCTCTATAGGCGCGAAAAGAGATACGCGATACCCTTTATCGGCTCTGCCACGCTCCTTTTCATCGGAGGAGCGGCCTTCGGGTATTTCATTGCCGTACCAACCATCTTCAAGTTTTTCATGGGTTTTGCCACTGATTTCATCGTCCCGGCGCCGAAGCTCAAGGAAACGCTCTCTTTCTCCTGCATGCTGCTCCTGACGTTCGGCCTTTCCTTCGAACTCCCCCTGTTTCTCTTCTTCCTCACCAGGCTCGGGGTGGTGAGCGCCGCGACGCTCGCTCGCAACAGGGGGTATGTGATTGTCGGTATCTTTATCGTGGCGGCCGTTTTGACCCCGCCCGACGTCGCCTCCCAATTTATGATGGCCGCCCCCCTCGTGGTGCTCTATGAGGCCAGCATTTGGGTCGCCAGGATTTTTGTCCGGAGGACGAAGACCTCGGCCAAAGGCCGAAGGCGAAAATAGAGCAACGCCAGAGAACAGCACCCCTTCTGCGAACCATTTTTATTATCTAATAGTACAAATTATTTTGTAAAAATTCCTGCCTCGAGAACCAATTTATTTTAAAAAAAAAGAAGATTTTGCTTGACAAGGATGCCCCGTTATATATAATTTTGGTGGGATAAAGTGGGATAAAGTAGGATGATATAGAGGGCAACAGGGGGCGCGCGAAAGGTGTTCAGGGGCAGATTTGAGCACAGTATAGATGGAAAGGGACGGGTCAGCATCCCAGCCAAGTTCAGGGACGTCCTCAAGCGAGACTATGGCAGTGATCAGCTGGTCGTCACCATCTTTGATAGTTGCCTCGTGGCCTATCCCTTAGCAGAATGGCAGGCCTTCGAGGAGAAGATGAAGGACTTTTCCCAGCTCAAAAAAGAGGCGAAATCCTTCCTGCGCTATTTTTATTCCGGAGCCATGGAATGCGCCATCGACGACCATGGGCGTATCCTGATCCCCCCCCAATTTCGCGAGCATGCCGATTTAAACAAAGAGATCGTCTTTCTCGGGGTGATGAATCGTTTTGAGATATGGAATAAGGGTGTGTGGGAAAAAGAATTTGAAAGATACAAAGAGACCTTTGACGAGATTAGCGAGGGTATTGCCGAACGGATGGGGCTTTGAGGGAATATCGCCATACCCCCGTCTTGGTAGCGGAGGTAATTACCTATCTGAAATGCCGAGAGGGAGGGACATTCGTGGATGCCACGGTTGGAGAAGGAGGACATACCCGGGAGATCCTGCGAGCCTCAAAAAAAAATAGGGTCATCGGCATCGACTGGGACCAAGAGATGCTTGCGCGGGCCAAGGAGCGGGTGACAGAATACGCCGATCGCGTGACCTTGCGGCACGATACGTTTTCCCATCTTCCGGACATCCTGCAAACCGTGGGGGTCAAGGAGGTTGATGGGCTTCTCTTCGATTTGGGAGTATCCACCGTTCACTTCCAGGAAGCGAAACGGGGATTTAGCCTCCTGCTCGACGGCCCCTTAGATATGAGAATGGATACCAGAAAAACGATAACGGCCTTTGATATCGTGAACCACCGCCCCCTCAAGGAAATAGAAAAGATAATACGACGCTACGGGGAAGAGCGGTGGGCGGGCCGCATTGCCGCGGCCATCGGCAGAGAAAGGCAGCACGGCGAGATCAAGACGACCGGCGTCCTGGCGGAGATAGTCGCGCGCGCCATCCCGCAGCGTTATCATACCACGCGCGTCCATCCGGCGACCAAGACCTTTCAGGCCCTGAGGATCGCCGTGAATGAGGAGCTGCAGGAGATAGAAGAAGCCCTCGCCGTCGCTCCTTTTCTGCTCAAACAAGGAGGGAGGATCGGCGTTATATCCTTTCATTCATTAGAAGACAGAATCGTCAAAGAGAATTTTAAGCGGCTGGAGAAGACGTGTGTCTGCCCCCCTACCTTTCCACAGTGCGCCTGCGGAGGTAGGGAACAGGTCTTAAAAATCATTACCAAGCGCCCCCTCACTCCCGGCTCCGATGAATTGAGGGATAACCCTCGGGCGCGGAGCGCAAAAATGCGGGTGGCAGAGCGGGCAGAGAGTGCACAGGAGGGTTCGCCATGAGAGCAGTTGAATTAATGAGTGCCATTCCGGGAATCACGATGGATCACCTGCACAACTGGGAGCGTCAGGGTTATGTCTCCCCGAACAGAATCAACGTGGGGAAAAAGGAGATAAGGGATTACAGCGGTAAGGACGTCTACTTTCTCAAGACCATGTGGTCGTATTATCAGAAAGGATGTTCTCCGAAAAATGCCCATCGGAATGCCGCCGAGGCGCTATCGCAGACCCCCCTCGCCTCCTCGTCTCCCGCAAACGATTATCGGGAAAATCACGCGGCCCAAACGCGAGCAGTCGATTCGATCGAAGGGATTGCGATCTTTGAATTGGTTACTCCCCTCAGAGACTATTTCCGCTTAAACAGGGGCGGGAAAAACGGGAGACTGGCGACGCAGAGCTCGCCGCAGTGATTGGCGAGAACGTAAAACCGGGCAGAGCCCTCGGGAGATAGATGATGAATGATTTCGCTACCCCTGTCCATACGCTCGGCAAAAGCAGCATATCGCAGCGGCAGCGGATTTTTAAGAAAGAGAAAACAAAGACAACGCGCACGCGCAATTCGCTCCTTGTCCCGGGATTCCTCTTCCTCCTCGTGGTGAGCATCCTTTTTTACGTATGGACGCGGGTTAAGGTGGTGCAGTATGGATATGAAATATCCGCCGCGCTGAAAGCGAAGGAAACGGCGGTGGTCGCCCGCAATGAACGAACCATAGAAATCGCGACCCTCCGATCAGCTCAGCGCGTAGAGAAAAGGGCCCGCGAGGAATTGAGGATGAGCGCTCCCCGCAAGGATCAGCTGGTAATCATACGATGAGCGAACGCACGGCATCATATTTTAAAATCCGAGTCATTGCGGTCTTTGTATCCTTTATCCTGTGTTTCGGCTTTATTGCCCTGCGCGCCTACCACATGCAGATCCGAGAACGCGGAAAATCCCTCGCCGTCGCCCAATCTCAATACTACGATCGGAGAATCAACTTGGCACCCCATCGGGGGACCATCTATGACGCTACGGGGAGGGAGCTCGCGGTGAGCATCAAAGTCAATTCTCTCTATGCCCAAACAGGCAAGATAGAAAATAAGGGCGTCGTTGCCGCCAAACTCGCTCCCATCCTCGGCAAAGACGCCGATGAAATCGCGCGCCTCCTGTCAAGCCCCAAGCCGTTCGTCTGGCTGCAGAGAAAAATATCGCCCCAGCAACAGGGACGGATTGAGGCCTTGCAGCTCGCCGGCGTGAATTTTATCCCCGAAAGCAGAAGGTTCTACCCTAACTTCGAGCTGGGGTCTCATGTCATAGGCTTTGTCGGCATGGATTCTCAGGGGCTTGAAGGTCTGGAACGGGCCTATGACAAATACCTCAAGACCGCTCAAAACTACGTCGTTTTGGAAAGGGACGCCCTCGGCAGATGGATCCATATACCCGACGGAGATAAAGAAATCGACGTCCCCTATAACCTCCATCTCACCCTCGATCTCCGCATGCAATACATAGCGGAACGAGAGCTCAAAAAGGAAATTATCTACCAGAAGGCCGCCGGGGGCATGGTGGTGGTCATGGAACCGGCCACCGGCAAGATACTGGCCACGGCGGTTCAACCCTCCTTTAATCCCAATCTCTTTGACGGATACACCCCGGACCGGTGGCGCAACCGCACGATCACCGATCCGTTCGAGCCCGGTTCCCTCATGAAGGTATTTCTCCTGGCAGCCGCCTTGAAAGAAGACATTACAAAAGAGAATGATACTATCTTCTGCGAAAACGGGGCCGAGACGATACAGGGGCACACAATTCACGATATGAGCCCCCACGGTTGGCTGACCGTCGGTGACATTGTCCGGGTCTCCAGCAATATCGGCTCTTCCAAAGTAGGGAAGAAATTGGGAGCAGGGAGATTTTACAGCTCTTTAGATGCCTTTGGCCTTACCCAAAAGACAGGCGTCGATCTCTTAGGAGAAGATGTAGGAAGCTTGCGTATACCCGCATCCTGGTCCCCCCTCGATCTGGCCATCATCTCCTTTGGACAGGGGGTATCAACCACCGCCCTGCAATTGGTTACCGCCCTGAGCTGTATCGCCAACGGCGGTAATTTAATGAAGCCGTATCTGGTGGAGCGGATAACGGATGACCGAGGGAAGGTAGTAGCGGAATTCTCCCCGGTGGTGAGGAGACAGGTCTTAACGAAAGAGGTATGCCGCCGGGTCTCCTCCGTGTTGAAGGAAGTCGTCAAGAGCGGAACGGGCCGCCGCGCCCAAATCGTCGGTTATGACGTTGCCGGCAAGACCGGCACGGCCCAAAAAGTCATTCCCGACACCGGCACATACTCGAAGGACAAGATCGTCGCCTCTTTTATGGGCTATCTGCCCGCCGATGATCCCCAAGTGGCCATTATCGTGGTCGTCGATGAACCGAAAACTAATCCGTACGGGGGGACGACCGCCTCGCCCGTCTTCAAGAGGATCGCGGAGGAACTCATACAGTATATCGGCATCCCCCCGAAGAGCGACGACGTCGGCAAAAAAACCACCCTGGTAAAACTTCCCCCCCTGACAAAAGATAAGAGAAGTCAAACCAAAGGCCCTTCGCCGCAAGGCATGCCTGATCTGCGCGGCCTCAGTATGAGGAAGGCCTTGGCACTATTGGAAGGAGAAAGGGTGCGCGTACGCGTCGCCGGCAGCGGTATCGTGATAAGCCAGCAGCCGAACCCCGGCAGCTCTCTCAAAGACGGGAGCGAGGTTTTCATAACATTGGCCGCGGGCCGGTAAAAACCAATATGCGGTTAGCCGTGCTGATCCGTTCGCTGGAGGCAAGGGAAGTAAGAGGCACCATGGATCTGGATATACGAGATATCACGTACCACAGCCACCTGGTAAAAGAGGGTGACCTCTTTGTTGCCATCAAAGGGGAGAAGCGCGACGGGCACCACTTTATTCACGAGAGTATTACCCGCGGCGCCCGGGCCGTTGTCGTAGAAGAGCTGCCCGTCGCCGTGCCCGACATACCCCTGGTGGTGGTGCAAGACTCGCGCAAGGCCTTGGCCCTGATCTCCGCCGCCTTCTTCGCCCACCCCTCGCGCGAAATGACGCTCGTGGGGATCACCGGGACCAGCGGTAAAACTACCACATCGTATCTGATCGAATCAATCATGAAAGCCGCGGGGAAGACCGTCGGCGTGATCGGGACCATCAATTACCGGCTCAACGGCAGGGAACGCCCTGCCCCAACGACGACTCCTCAGTCCTACGACCTGCAGCAGTTATTGCGCGAGATGGTTACCGAGGGCATAGCAAACGCGGTCATGGAAGTCTCATCCCATGCCCTGGATCAAGAACGGGTACGGGGCTGCCATTTTGACGCGGCGGTCTTCACCAATATCAGCCCGGAGCACCTCGATTATCATGAGGACATGGATACCTATTTTGCCGCCAAAAAACGCCTTTTTTGCGAGATCCTGCCGGAATCGGAAAAGGCCCCCTGGGCCATCTTCAATATTGATGACCCACTGGTAAAAGACCTGCCGGGCGAGCTCGCTTCCCGCCGGATACTGACATATGGACTGGACCAGGGGGATGTACGGGTACGGCAGAGCAATCTCTCCCTGAAAGGGACACGGGCTATCCTTGCCACCCCATCGGGTACGCTTGCCATAGAAACCCCCCTGATCGGCGAGTACAACCTCTCCAACATCATGGCGGCAACGGCCGTGGGGATCGCCCTCGATATCCCCGCCGAGGCCATCCGCCACGGCATCAAGGACCTTTCCCTGGTCCCCGGGAGGATGGAACAAGTGGGGGGTGGAAGGCCGTGGGTCCTCGTCGACTATGCCCATAAACCTGAGGCGCTGGAAAAAAGCCTCCAGGAGATAAAAAGGCTCACCCGAAAGAGGGTACTGGTGGTCTTCGGCTGCGGCGGCGACAGGGACCGGAGCAAGAGGGCCCCGATGGGGAGGATCGGGGTCCTGTGGTCGGACCTGGCCATCATCACGTCCGACAATCCCCGTACCGAGGACCCCTTGCAGATCATCGCAGAGATCGAAAGAGGGGCCAAGGAGGTCTCCCCGCCGCGTGACTACCTGGTCATCCCCGACAGGAAGGAGGCCATCAAAAAGGCCATTGCCTTGGCCGGAGACGAGGACTGCGTCCTCATCACCGGCAAGGGACACGAAGACTACCAAATCATCGGTGAGCAGCGATTTCCCTTTGACGATCGCCAGGAAGCGCGTAGCGCATTAGAGGCGCGAGACAAGAAACAATGATTGCGGAGGAACAACAGTTGTCAGTCGCAGCAGTCATCGAGGCCACGGGGGGCACCGTGATCCACGGTGATCGTGCCGCTATCTTTGCCGGCGTCTCCACCGACTCGCGTTCCATCAAACAGGGAGAACTCTTCTTCGCGCTGCGAGGGATAAACTTTGATGGGCATCGCTTCTGCGACGCGGCGATAGAGCGGGGGGGCGGGGGAGCAATCGTGGAACACGAGATCGCTGCCCCTGCCGGCACGGCGGTTCCCCTGATAAAGGTACCGGACAGCCTGACGGCATTGGGGGACCTTGCCAACTGGTGGCGCAAGCGGCATTCTATCCCGCTGATCGCCATCGTGGGGAGCACGGGGAAGACGACGACAAAAGAGATGGCCGCCGGCATCCTGGAGACAAGATACCGTGTCATGAAGAACGAGGGCAATTTCAACAACCTCATCGGACTGCCGCTCTCGCTGCTACAGATAAACTCCCGGCACGATGTGGCGATCCTAGAGATGGGTATGAACCGCAAAGGGGAGATACAACGTCTCACCGAGATCGCCGAACCCAATACCGGCATCTTGACCAATGTCGGGCCCGTCCATTTAGAAGGGGTCGGGTCCATCGAAGGGGTCATGGAGGCCAAGGGCGAGCTCGTAGAAGAGATGGATACACAGGGGCGGCTTATCTTTAACGCCGACGACCCGCTGGTAACCGAACTCGGCAAACGGTTCCCTGGTGAACGGACATCCTTCGGGGTGGACAACCCCGCCGACTGGATGGCACATGATATCTCTCGTGCAGGGGGCGGCAACGTATCCTTTGCGTTACAAGGACCGGCTGGTCAAACGCCCATCGCCTTGCAGCTTATGGGTCGTCACCAGATCTATAATGCCCTGGCAGCCGCGGCAGCCGCCTTTGCGCAGGGGATCGGGATGGAGGAAATAAAAAGGGGGCTCGAGGCCTTCCAACCGCCGCCCATGAGGATGGAGATAATCACCCTGGGGCAGGGGATCACTATCATCAACGATGCCTACAATGCCAATCCCAAATCAATGGAAGCAGCCCTCCTCGCCCTCGCGGAGGCCAAGGGGGGGAAAAAGATCGCCGTGCTCGGCGACATGTGGGAACTGGGCCCATACGCCGAGCAGGCCCATCGCGAACTCGGCCGCGCAGTACAGGAGCACGGCATCGATGCCCTTTTTCTCCTCGGCCAATTCGCCCCCCGCGTGGTCCAAGGGGCCAAGGAGGCGGGGATGGACCCGCAGGAAATCTACCTCGGCAAGGATCACCGCGACGTCGCCCTTCGTTTGGCGCAGCTTGCCAAGAAAGGCGATTGGGTCCTGCTCAAGGGCTCGCGTATCATGAAGATGGAAGAAATAATTAAGGAATTGAGGAATGCACTATAAAAGAAATCATCAGAAACGTGGGGGCGGCACGATGAAAGAAATTATCAATGAATTGAGGAGTGCTCGATGATTTATCATCTGTTGTATCCGCTCCATACCACCTATAGCGCCTTTAATGTCCTGAAGTATATCTCTTTCAGGAGCATCTCCGCCACCCTGACCGCCCTGCTCATCACGTTCATCCTGGGCCCCTGGCTCATCAGGAAGCTCAAGGAGCTCCAGCTCGGGCAGCGGGTGCGGGAGGAGGTCCCGGAGCGGCACCGGGCCAAGGAAGGGACGCCGACTATGGGGGGGAGCCTCATCATTATCGCCGTAGTCGGATCGACCATGCTGTGGAGCATCTTGACTAACCCCTATGTATGGTTGGTCCTTTTTGTTACCCTTGCCTATTCCTTCCTCGGTTTTGTGGACGATTATCGCAAAGTCAAAAAGGGCAAGGGGATCGCCGGCAAGACCAAACTCTTTTACCAGACGATTATCGCCCTGGCCGGGGCGGCGGTGCTGTTTATCTTTTTGGACTTTAATACACACCTCACCCTCCCCTTCGTAAAAAATATCCGCCCTGATTTGGGATTGTTCTATATCCTCCTTATCGTCTTCATCCTTGTGGGGACCTCGAACGCCGTCAATCTCACCGACGGGCTCGACGGCTTGGCAATAGGCCCGGTGATGATTAGCGCCGGAACCTTGGCCCTCGTCACCTATCTGGCGGGAAACTCCCAGTTCGCCCACTACCTCCAGATACCGTATACCAGCGGCTGTGGGGAGTTGAGCATCTTCTGCGGCACGATCGTCGGAGCGGGATTGGGATTTCTCTGGTTTAACACCTACCCGGCGCAGATCTTCATGGGGGACATCGGCTCTCTCTCCCTGGGGGGTGCCTTGGCAACGGTTGCCGTCATCGCCAAACATGAAGTCCTCTTGGCCATCGTGGGGGGGATCTTTGTCATCGAGGCCCTTTCGGTAATCATCCAGGTAGCGGTCTACCAAACGAAAAAGAAACGGGTGTTTAAGATGGCCCCCATCCACCATCATTTCGAGTTAAAGGGGTGGGTCGAGCCGAAGATCATCGTGCGTTTCTGGATCGTCACGATCATCTTGTCCTTGCTGGCCATCAGCACCTTAAAATTACGATAAGGTACGATGAAGAGGCGATGAAGAGAAACCTAATAGATAAGGAATTGCGGGACAAACGGGCCGTCGTCGCGGGAATGGCTGCCACGGGCATGGCAGCTGCGGAGTTCCTTTCGCAACAGGGTGCAACGGTCATCGTGAGCGAGATCAAGACCGAAGATCTCCTCGGCGATTATCCCCGCAGGCTCCGTTCCTTGAATGTGGCGTTGGAGATGGGGCAACACTCCGCCCAAACATTCGACAGCGCAGCGTTAATCGTCCTAAGCCCGGGCGTGGACCCCGCCGCCCTTCCCTTGGCCCAGGCTCAGGCCAAGGGCATCCCCATCGTGAGCGAGGTCGAGCTTGCCTCGTGGTTTCTGACCCCGCCCCTCATTGCGATCACAGGGACCAACGGCAAGAGCACGACCACGGCGCTGATCGGTCACCTCCTCTTATCGTGGGGAAAAAAGGTCTTTGTCGGCGGCAATATCGGGACCCCGCTGACAACGTATCTCCTGCGCGACGATGACGCCGACTACATCGTGGCCGAAATCAGCAGCTTTCAATTGGAGGCCATTGCGACGTTCAGGCCTTTTATCTCCCTCTTGCTCAATGTGGGTGAAGACCACCTCAGCCGCCACCCTACCCTCGCCGCGTATGCCGCGGCCAAGGCACGGATCTTCCAGAATCAAGGCGTACAGGATTGGGCAGTGCTCAACCACGATGATATGATTGTCAGGTCCCTTATCCCGCCGATCAAGGCGCAACTCCTCCTCTTTAGCAGGGAGCAACAAGGGGGAGACCTGGGGGTATGGTTTGAGGCGCCTGGCACCGTCGTGTATAAGGGGAAGGGGCAAGGGAGTAAAAAAGAGCGGTTTTCCTTGGCACGGGTAAAGATCAAAGGGATGCATAACGTCGAAAATATCATGGCGGCCGTGGGTGCCGCGAGGATCTGCGGCATGCCGTCGGCCGTCATCCAGGACGCCCTGGATACCTTTGCCGGCCTCGAACACCGGCTCGAGCTCGTGGGTGAGTGGCACGGGGTCAGCGTCTACAACGACTCAAAGGCGACGAACGTGGCCTCGGCCTTGACAGCGCTGCAAAGTCTCGATAGCCCGATTATCCTCCTGGCAGGGGGGAGAGACAAGGGAGGAAGTTATGCCCCACTGCGGGGGGTCATGAAAGAACGGGTAAAGGCCCTGATCCTGATGGGCGAGGCCAAAGAAAAGATGCGCGCGGCCTTTCAAGACCTCCTCCCCGTATATCTTGTCGCCGGGATGGAAGAAGGCGTACGCCTGGCCTGGAACATCGCCCAGGGGGGTGAGGCAATCCTCCTGTCGCCCGCCTGCTCAAGCTTTGACATGTTCCATGACTACGAGGACCGCGGCAGGACCTTTAAGGAGATAGTCCGCCGGGTCTCGGGAGGCACGGGATGAAAAAGAAATACGATCAGCTTCTCATTTATATCGTCCTGGCGCTCCTGGTCATCGGGTGGATCATGGTCTACAGTTCGAGCGCCGTGGTAGCCAAGATGACGTACAACGACAGCTTCAAGTTTTTAAAAAAGCAGCTCCTCTTCTCGCTGATCGGTTTGATCGGCATGGTCGCGGCCATGCGCATCGATTATCGCCGCTGGATGAGGTGGGCCTATCCCATCCTCGCGGCAAGCATCCTCCTGCTGCTCGTGGTCTTGATACCGGGGCTCGGTCTGAGCCTTCAGGTGGGGGTGGCGAGGAGATGGCTGATGACCCCCTTGTTCGCCTTTCAGCCGTCTGAGCTGGCGAAGTTGGCCCTCGTGTTCTTTATCGCCTATGCCCTCACGAAAAAAGGTGAGCGGATTAAGGAATTCGCCCACGGCTTTCTCCCCATCATGATCATCGCCGGCATTATGATCATCCTCGTTATCCTGGAGCCCGACATGGGCACGGCCGTTTTCATGGGCCTCTTGACCGTGATCCTCCTCTTTATCGGTGGGGTAAGGGTTTCCTATCTCTTGGCGCTCCCCCTGATGGCGGCGCCGGGGTTGTACCTCTTCGTCATCCGCTTTCCCTACGCCTATCGAAGGTTGACGGCCTACCTGCACCCGTGGGAGGATATGCAGGGGATGGGTTTTCAGATCATTCAATCCTTCGTGGCATTGGGCGCGGGAGGACCCTGGGGCGTCGGGCTCGGCGACGGCAAGCAGAAGCTCTTTTTCCTCCCCGCTGCCCATACCGATTTTATCCTCGCCATCTTGGGCGAGGAAGCGGGTTTTATCGGCATCGCGGTGCTGATCATCCTCTTTGCCCTCTTGGTCTGGCGGGGGATGCGGATCTCTCTCAAGACACCGGATACCTTCGGTGCCTATCTGGCAATCGGGATCACCTGCATGATCGCCCTGCAGGTCATCATCAACATGGGTGTGGTACTGGGGTTGCTCCCGACCAAGGGGCTTACCCTCCCCTTTATCAGTTACGGAGGAACCTCCTTGGTGGTAAATCTGGTAGGCGTGGGAATTTTGCTGAACATCTCGGCACGGGGAGAAAAGGATGACGGGTAAGGTCGTCATCGCCGGCGGAGGGACCGGTGGGCACCTCTTCCCCGGCATTGCCGTGGCCGAGGAATTCACCCGCAGAAAAGAGGGGTGGGAGGTCATATTTATCGGCACCGGCAAAGAATTAGAACGCCGTATCCTCTCCCGCTGGGGGTTTAAGCTGATGACCATCCCCGCCGCCCCCTTGAAGGGGAAGTCCGGATGGAGAAAGATCGCGGCCATCGCGACCCTGGTGCAGGGGATAGGGCGATCCATCGTGCTCTTGCGACGGGTCTCCCCGCGCCTCGTCATCGGCTTGGGGGGATACTCCGCCGGGGCGGTGGTGCTTGCCGCCTATTTCTTGAGGATCAGACGGGTGATCCAGGAACAAAATGTTCAACCGGGCTTTACCAATAGGATGGCCGCGCGCTTTGCCCAGCGTGTTTTTCTCTCGTGGGCAACGGGTGCGCAATTTTCCCCTGCCGAGAAGGTGCGGGTAACGGGTAATCCCCTGCGCCAAGAGGTCCTTCAGGGAAGGGGGAAGGAGCGCAAAGGCAAGGGGTTCACGCTCTTCATCCTCGGCGGCAGCCAAGGGGCAACCGCCATCAACAAGGGAATGAGAGAGGCCCTCCCCCTCCTCCACGAGATAAAAAAAGAGCTGCATGTCATCCACCAGACCGGTGCAGAGGATGCAGCATGGGTAAAACAAGGATATAAGGAGTATGGCTTCCAGGCCTCGGTATATCCTTTTATCGATGACATGGCCCGCTGTTATCACGAGGCTCATCTGGCGATCTGCCGGGCCGGCGCTGCTACGATAACGGAGCTCTGCGCCTGGGGCAGGGCCTCCATCTTGATACCCTATCCCTACGCCGCCGACGACCACCAGAGAAGAAATGCGGAATTCATAGTGCAGCGCGGCGCGGGAAAGATGCTCCCCCAGGAAGAGCTCTCGGGAAAAAGGCTGGCGCAGGAGATCCTTGCGCTCTATCATGATCAAAGAGTCTTGCAGGAGTTGGAACAAAAAGCAGCAGCACTGGGCACACCGGATGCCGCTGCTCGTATCGTCGATGAATGCTACCGTCTGTTGGGCATGGGATAAGGAAGAGACGTGTATAGGAA
The DNA here is from genome assembly GCA_001797935.1 of Deltaproteobacteria bacterium RBG_16_54_18. Taxonomy (GTDB): domain Bacteria; phylum Desulfobacterota; class B13-G15; order B13-G15; family RBG-16-54-18; genus RBG-16-54-18. The sequence goes on from MGQT01000001.1 coordinate 13,057, forward strand.
AAGAAACGAACAGATACACTTCGTCGGCATCGGGGGGATCGGCATGAGCGGCATCGCCGAGCTGTTATTGAATCTCGGCTATCGCGTGACGGGGTCGGATGCAAAGGAGACGGAGATCACGAGGCGCCTCAGCCAGTTGGGGTGCCGGATAACCTATGCCCACCGGCAAGAGAACATCCAGGGAGCGGATGTGGTGGTGATCTCCTCCGCCATCAGGGCAGACAACGCGGAAATTCAGGAGGCCCGGGCGCAGATGATCCCGGTTATCCCGCGCGCCGAGATGCTGGCAGAGTTGATGCGGATGAAATACGGCATCGCCATCGCCGGCACCCACGGCAAGACGACGACGACCTCCTTGATTGCCACCGTCCTCGCCCATGCCGGGCTCGATCCCACCATGGTCGTGGGCGGCCGGCTCAACAGTCTGGGAAGCAATGCCCGGCTGGGAACCGGGGAATTTCTGGTAGCCGAGGCCGATGAGAGCGACGGCAGCTTCCTCACCTTATCGCCGACCATCGCCATCGTCACCAACATAGACCCCGAACACCTGGACTATTATAAGGATATTGGACAGATAAAGAAGGCCTTTGCCGAGTTTATGAATAAGGTACCGTTTTACGGGATCTCCATCTTGTGCCTCGACCACGAGAACATCCGTGACCTGTTACCCCAGATGACCAAGCGGTATATTACGTACGGCTTCGACCCAGACGCAAGCCTGCGGGGTGAGGCCATGACCCCTGTCGAATGGGGGATCTCTTTTAACGTTTTTTGGCATGACCGCTTGCTCGGGGAAGTCAGACTACGGATACCGGGGATCCATAACGTCGCCAATGCCCTCGCTGCCGTCGCGTGCGGGCTCAAGCTGGACATAGAGTTTCGCCTGATCCAAGAGGCCCTCGAGGGCTTTACCGGGGTACACCGGAGATTCCAGCTCAAGGGTGAACATGCCGGCGTGACGGTTATCGATGACTATGCCCACCACCCCGTCGAGATACAGGTCACGCTGGCGGCAGCCAAAGGGCTCGGGAAGAAAAGGATCGTCGCCCTGTTCCAGCCGCACCGCTACACCAGGACCCGGGATCTCTTCGGTGCATTCCTCTCTGCCTTTGCGCAGGCAGACGTGCTCTTCATCACCGACATCTACCCGGCGGGAGAAGATCCGATCCCCGGGGTAACGGCCAAGGCCCTTTTTGAGGAGATCGAGAAGAGAGGGGGCACGGAGGTCCGTTACGTGCCTGAAAAAGAACGATTGGTGGGTGAAGTCATGACCGTGGTTGCGCCCGGTGACATCGTCATCACCCTGGGCGCGGGGAATATATGGGAGATAGCGGAGGCCATCGCGGAGGCCTTACGGGGGCAGGCCGCATGATCAACAACGGTCTCGAAAAAAGGATCCGGAAAGAAGGCTTTCGCGGGGATATTCGCCACGCGGTCCCCATGAGCGAGATCACCTCGCTCCGGATTGGCGGACCTGCCGACATCATCTTCTATCCCCTGGGGGTAGAAGACTTGCAACTGGTGACGGCCGTGTGCCAAGAGCACGGGATACACTGCCTCATCCTCGGCAACGGCACCAATCTCGTGGCCTCGGACAAGGGCGTGCGCGAGCCCCTGATAAATCTTTCACGCGGCCTAGACGCGATAAACGTGAAGGGGCAAACCATCGTGGCCGAAGCCGGCATCGGACTCTCCCGTCTGCTGCGTCTTTGCGAGGCGAACGCTTTGAGCGGTCTGGAGGCCTTGACCGGCATCCCGGGGACGGTAGGGGGAGCACTGCGGATGAACGCCGGCAGCTGGGGAGTAGAGCTGGGAAACCTCATCTCATCTCTGACCGTTATGGATGCACAGGGAGAGATCGGAGAAATGAAGCGCCGGGAAGTCGAATTCAGCTATCGAGGGATGAATCTTCCAACCGACGCGGTTATCCTCCGGGGAGAATTTTCTCTCCCTCAGGGAGAAAAAAAGGAGATCACGAAACGAATGCGGCACTTCCTGCGAAAAAAAAAGGAAACACAACCGCTCGCACAGCCCAGCGCGGGCTCGATCTTCAAAAACCCAGCGGGCATACCGGCAGGACAATTGATCGAAGCAGCGGGATTAAAAGGCATGCGCCGGGGAGATGCCATGATCTCCCCCCTGCACGCGAACTTTATCGTCAACATGGGCAAGGCGCAGGCCAGGGATATCCTCGGGCTGATAGATATGATACAAAAACGGGTTTACCAAACAACGGGTACCATGCTCGAGCTGGAGGTCGTGATCATTGGCGAAGCAGAATTGGCTGCATAAACGCATCGGCGTGATCATGGGGGGCACATCGCGGGAGCGGGAGATATCCTTGAAGACCGGCCGCACCATACTCAAGGCCCTGCAGGAGGAAGGTTATCAGGCAAAGGGCATTGAGGTATCCGCGGATATCGTCGCACGCCTCGTCGCAGAACCGATGGACGTAGCCTTCATCGCCCTCCACGGTCGGGGGGGTGAAGACGGAACGCTCCAGGGGCTCCTTGAATTGTTGCGGATCCCCTACACGGGCTCCGGCGTACTGGCGAGTGCCCTTGCCATGAACAAGATCAAGGCGAAAGAGATTTTCCGCTATCACGGCATCCCCACGCCGGAATTCATCTCCCTTCAAGGCGGTAAGGTTGATGAACCGCCCTTTCCGCCGCCCTGGGTGGTGAAACCGGCCTCCGAGGGTTCAACCATCGGTATCGATATCGTCATGGACCGCGCGGGGTTGGCGTCGGCCGTACAACGAGCGAGAAATTATGATCAGGAGGTCCTTGTCGAGCGTTTCATCCACGGCAAGGAACTCACGGTCGCAATCCTCAAGGGAGAGCCCCTCCCCGTCATCGAGATCGTCCCGAAAAAAGGATTCTATGATTATCAGGCAAAGTATACGCCGGGGCAGACGGAATATATCTGCCCGGCGAGGATTAAGGACCAGCAACATGCCGAGGTGCAACGCATTGGTCTCAGGGCCTATCATGCGCTCGGCTGCAGCGGTTGTGCGAGAGCTGATATCTTCCTCAACGAGCAAGGCGAGATCTTCGTCATCGAGGTAAATACCGTGCCCGGGATGACGGAGACCAGTCTCGTGCCCAAGGCAGCGGCGCACGTAGGGATCTCCTTCAACCGCCTGGTAGAAATCATCTTAGAGGATGCCTCCATAAGGATCGAGGGAGGAGAAGCATGAAAAAAAAGAAAAAATTGTTCATGGTGCTCGTCATGGTGATAGCCATCATCGCCTTGATCTGGGGTCTTGAGCAGGGGACGCGGCTGCTGCTCGCCTCCCAGCTGCAGCTGGATACGATAGAGGTGCACGGATGCCAGCGCACGACCCCGCAACAGATCATCGCCGCCGCCTCCGTCTCGCGGGAGACACCGCTCTTCGACCTCGATCTCAAACAGATTTCGCAGCGGGTCGAGGTCCTCCCGTGGGTCAGATCGTGCATGGTGCGCAGGGTATTGCCCGATAAACTCGCCCTGCATATCATCGAAAGAAATCCATTGGCACTCATCCGTTTGGATAAGCTTTACTACCTCGATGAAGATGGCACCCCCTTTAAAGAACCCTCTCTTGGGGAACCGCTCGACTATCCGATCGTGACCGGGTGGGAAGGTCAGCAGTGGCAGCGGGGGGAGCACAAAGACCTTATCGCGGAGGCCTTATGGCTCGTCAGAGAGACAAATAATCACCCCTACCTCTCTCGCGACGGAGTATCTGAAATACATTTTCACGAGATCGGCGACATAACCATATTTATGATGAAGGGAGGAACGATGATCCATATGCACAGGGGAGACGATATGGAGCTTAAAATACGGCGATTAGAAGAGGTCTGGAAGAGGATGGCTGAGAAACCCCTTCCGGTGCAATATATCCTGTATGAGAGCCCCGACCGGATAGTCGTGGGGCTTGCAAGAAGGGGGTGATAAGATGAGCAAAAAGGAAGAATTCATCGTCGGATTGGACATCGGGACGACCAAGATCTGCGCCATTGTCGGCGTCCCCACCGCCAAGAGTCTGGATATCATCGGCATCGGCACGCATCCCTCGCACGGCCTCAGAAAAGGCGTCGTCGTGAATATCGAGAGCACGGTACAGTCGATCAAGCGGGCCGTGGAAGAAGCGGAGTTGATGGCGGGATGCGAGATTACCTCGGTCTATACCGGCATTGCCGGCGGACATATCAAGGGGTTCAACAGCCACGGGATCGTCGGGGTAAAGAGCCATGAGGTATCCGAAGCAGACGTGCGGAGGGTCGTCGACGCCGCCAGCGCCATTGCCATCCCCATGGACCGGGAGGTCATCCACATCCTCCCCCAGGAGTTTATCGTCGACGGGCAGAGCGGCATTAAAGACCCGCAGGGGATGAGCGGCGTCAGACTTGAGGTCAAGGTCCACATCGTGACCGGGGCCGTGACCTCGGCGCAGAACATCATCAAATGTGCGAACCGGGCCGGACTCGAGGTCCATGATATCATCTTACAACAACTCGCCTCCAGTGAAGCCGCCCTTACCGCGGAAGAAAAAGAATTGGGTGTAGCACTCGTCGACATCGGCGGCGGCACCACCGACATCGCCATCTTTCATCAGGGGAGTATTAAACATACCTCCGTTATCTCTCTGGCCGGTGATCACGTAACCAATGACATCGCCATCGGCCTGAGGACCCCGATCGAAGAGGCGGAAAAGATCAAAAAGAAACACGGGTGTGCCCTGACCGCCCTCGTGCCGAAAGATGCCCGCGTGGAGGTCCCCGCCGTGGGAGAGCGGGGGGGGAAGATCATCTCCCGCTATACCCTGGCGGAGATCATCGAATCGCGCATGGAGGAGATCCTTTCCTTGACACATCGGGAGATCATTAACTCCGGTTACGAAAGCCTGATCGCCTCAGGAATCGTCCTTACCGGCGGATCTGCCCTGTTGGAAGGCATGCCTGACCTGGCCGAGCAGATCTTCAGTCTGCCGGTGCGCACGGGATATCCCCGGGAGATCGGGGGGTTGACCGACATCGTGAGAAACCCCATGTACACGACTGCCGTGGGGCTTGTCTTGTACGGGACGAAAGGCCAAACGAGTGTCGGCTTTGCCCCGGGAGAAAACAATATCTTTGATAAGGTCACTAAGAGGATGAAAGGTTGGTTTAAAGAATTTTTTTAGACCGGTTGAACAAACGAGCAGTATACCCATTCGCAAAGGGATGGGAAAGGAGGATTAAGAGATGTTTGAACTCGATGAAAATCACGACTTAGGGGCACGGATAAAAGTAATCGGCGTGGGAGGTGGCGGATGTAATGCGTTGAACACAATGATCGACTTGAGGCTGCAAGGGGTCGATTTCATCGCCGCCAACACCGACGCCCAGGTTCTCAAGATCGCCCAGAGCCCCCTGAAGATCCAGCTGGGAGAGCGGATCACCGGCGGCAGGGGGGCGGGGGCCGACCCCGAGATCGGCAGAAAGGCGACGTTGGAGAGTGCGGACCAAATTAGAGAGGCCCTCGACGGGGCGGACATGGTCTTTATCACCGCAGGATTAGGAGGGGGAACCGGTACCGGCGGCGCCCCCGTCGTCGCGAGTATTGCCAAGGAAGTAGGCGCCCTGAGTGTCGCCATCGTCACCAAGCCCTTTAATTTCGAGGGTCGTAAGCGGCAAGCCCACGCGGAGCAAGGATGGAATGAGCTGAATAAATATGCGGACACCTTGATTACCATCCCCAATCAGCGGCTGCTGAACGTCAGCGGCAAGGACATGCCCCTGCTCGAGGCCTTTAGAAAAGCGGACGAAATCCTCTACCAGGCGGCCAAGGGAATATCCGACCTCATCTTGGTCCCCGGCCTGATCAACCTCGACTTTGCCGACGTCAAGACCGTCATGTCGGAGATGGGCATGGCCATGATGGGGATGGGTGTCGCGTCGGGCGACAACCGTGCGGTAGAGGCGGCGCAGCGGGCAATTTCAAGCCCGTTGTTGGAAGATATCTCTATCCAGGGCGCCAAGGGGATTCTGCTTAACATCACCGGGGGACCGGACCTGACCCTGCATGAGATCAATGAGGCCTCCTCGCTCATCCATAAAGAAGCCTATGAAGAGGCGAACATCATCTTCGGGGCGGTCATCGATAAGCACATGAAAAACGAAATGAGAGTAACGGTGATCGCCACCGGCCTCGGTCTGGAAGAGGAAAAACAGGAGCGTATCCGCCGCCTGCGGGTGATGCCCGATGAGGCGTCGGAAGACATGGAAATCCCCACCTTTCTCAGACGGGGCAAGAGCATCGATGACTTCACGGAATTTCGTTTTCGTAAGGCCGCGTCATCCCTCTCCGATAGTGAGGAGAGATACGACATACCGACCTTTATGCGGCGGCAGGCGGATTAGGCCGTGTAAATTGTACATGTCCTCCTGCCGAGGTACAATGAAGCGGTGACGCAACGAATCGCCATCAGCCGCAGGGACCTTCTTGCCCAGGAGCAGGGGACTATCATCAAGGAATGGGGGGGGAAGATTCCCATCTGTCTGGTCTTCCCCAATACCTATTATGTGGGGATGTCCAATCTGGGGTTCCAGGTATTGTACCGCATCCTCAACTCCCTGCCGGAGGTGGTCTGCGAACGGGCGTTCCTTCCTCATGCTCTCAATCGGAGGGAGCATACAATGAACAACCAACATCTTGTCTCATTGGAATCCGGCAGACCGCTTGCTCACTTTCAGATCGTCGCCTTTTCCATCCCCTTTGAGAACGATTATCCCAACCTCTTGACCATCCTCCAACGCGCCCGGATACCCCTAAAGTCTCTGGAGAGAAACTCCAGAGATCCTTTGATCGTGGCCGGGGGAGCCGCCGTGTCCCTCAATCCCGAGCCCCTGGCCTCTTTTGTCGATCTTTTTTTTATCGGCGAGGGGGAAGAGGCGGTAATCGATTTTTTGCGCGTCTTCCAGGAGGCAGGGAATAATAAAACAGCCCTTTTAATTGAGGCATGCCGTCTCGCGGGGGTCTATTGCCCATCGCTGTATGAGGCCTCGTATAATGAGGAAGGACGACTGAGGGAATTCCAACCCCTCAAAAACAGCGCGGCCCCGCAGCAAGTAAAGCGGCAATGGCTCAAAGACCTCGTGACATCAGGCTCGGCCATCCTAACCCAAGGCACGGAGTTTAAGGAGATGTTTCTGATGGAGCTTAGCCGGGGGTGCCCGCGGAAATGCCGTTTCTGTGCCGTCAGGACCATTTACTCGCCGTTTCGTAATAGACGGATGGATAACCTCTTGCAGGAGTCCGATCTCGGGCTCGCGCAGGGGAAAAGGATCGGCCTCGTCGGATCAGCACTGGGTGACTATCCGGGATTTAACGACCTTTGTCGACATATCATCAACAAGGGGGGCACGGTATCCGTATCCTCCCTGAGGGCCGATGCCATCACCGAGGAGCGCGCCGAACTCCTGGCCGCGAGCCGCCAGCGCACCGTGACCATGGCCCCTGAGGCAGGCACCGAGCGGCTGCGCGCCGTCGTCGCAAAAGGGCTCACGGACGAAGAAATCTTTGACGCCGTCGAGCGCCTTGCGCGCCATGGCATCAGGAACCTTAAACTCTATTTCATCATTGGGCTCCCCACCGAGACCGGAGAGGATATAGAAGGAATCATCACCCTGGCCAAGAGGATCAGACATCATATGGCAAAGGGAGGAAGGAGGATAGGCGACATCACACTGAGTATTGCCCCCTTTGTACCCAAGGCATGGACGCCGTTTCAGTGGCATCCTTTTGCCGACGTCAAAGACCTCAAAAAAAAGATCGCCGCTCTCAAAAAAGGCGCGGCAAAGATTCCCCGCTGCCGCGTGCTGCATGATCTCCCCAAATGGGGGTATGTGCAGACCCTGCTTTCCATGGGCGATCGGAGGGTCGCGGAAATCCTCCTGCGTGTGCAGGAGACTAACGGTGACTGGGCAGCAGCTTTGAGGAACTCCTATATTAATCCTGATTTTTGGGTATATAGAGAAAAAAAAGAAGATGAGGTCTTCCCTTGGGCATTCATCGACCACGGTATGAACAAAGATAATTTGTGGAAGGAATATCAGAAAGCAGTAAAATGTCACGGATGAGGAAAAGAAGAAAAAAATGCACTAAAGGAACTTTATTAAAAAAGCCGCCATGACTTCTGTCCCCTTTTTTGAACCGGACGCATATCCAGGCATCAGAATATACGGGTATTCAAGGAGGAACACCGATGAGTAACGGTAGATATATTGATAGCCAACACAAAATATGGTATGGTATTTTAGAGTATTTCGAATAGGGAAAGGAGCAATGATATGAAGAAGATCATTCTATGGGTCGTGATTGGCGTGTTGAGCGTTGCGCTGGCGGGGTGCCTTGTCCCCGCGGACAAATACAATAAGCTTGAAGAAAACTATAAGTTGCTCCAGGAAAAGTACAGCGCCTGTCAAAAACAGGCCACGGACGCGGAAAAACAAAAAACAGACCTCCTCGCCGTTCAACAACAGAGCAAAGCCACGTATGATCAATTCATGAACCAACTCAAAAAAGAAATAAGTGAGGGACAGGTCGCCATTCAGCAATATGAAAATAAACTCACGGTACAGGTAGCGGAGAAAATCTTCTTTGACTCCGGCAAGGCGACCCTCAAACCGGGCGGCAAGGAGGTGCTGAAAAAAGTTGCGGCGGTCATTAAGGGACTGTCGGATAAGATGGTTCGGGTGGAAGGACATACCGACAATGTTAAGATCGCCCCTGCATTACGCCGCAGCTATCCCACCAATTGGGAACTCTCCGCGGCCAGGGCCACCACGGTAGTACGCTTCTTACAGGATGCGGGAGGTGTCCCGCCTACCATGCTGATGGCAGCCGCTTTTAGCGAATACGATCCCATCGCCCCGAACGATACGCCGGCGAATAAACAGAAAAACCGTCGCATCGAGATCGTGCTTCAGAACAAAGATGTCTTAAAACGCGTTGAAGCTCCACCTGCCCCGGCGCCTGCGGTAAAAGAAACGCCGGCAAAGACCGAGGCCCCGGCACCGGCGACAAAAGAAACGCCGGCAAAAAAAGAAGAGCCCACAACCACCCCTGCACCCAAGCCTGCGCCGAAGCCCGCGCCTAAGCCGGCTCCCAAACCGGCTCCGACAAAGTAGCGAATCTTCGAAATATTCAATAGAGAGTACCTCCTCCCCTCTGTTCGTTGGTGACCAGGAGAGGGGAGGAGGTAGTGTCAAACCTTATACCACACGGCTTTTGCAGATGGGTCTGTCCCAGGCATGTGTAAAGAAGTAATCTAAGACCGTCCTCGAACTTGCCAGCTTGTTCAACGATAGGGTGCCCGATTTATCCTTGCACAGGCTAAAAAATGATCGCTCTTTTATGAATAATACGAGGAGGTCGCGCCAGGTTGGAGCCTTATCCCCGGTGTATGTCGCATAACATGTCCCCTTATCTCCAGCCATTCCCTGTTCATTCAACGTGCCTCTGAGTTCTTTCCACGTTATCCCTTCCGGCAACTCATCTTTGTCCAATTTTCCCTTGATAAAATTAATCACCCTGCTGAGACGCAAGAGGGTTACAATATCGAGACGCTCAAAGTCCGTGGTTTCGATGGGGAAGGCGCTGGCGCGCCACTGTGCAATGGCAGGAGGCAGCATACGTCCTTTTCGGCAAAGCTCAAACAGAGAAGTCCCCGGCGTAGGATAATAGACACTGGGACCAAGCACTACCCTCCGTGCCATGAGGGAGATCAGCGTCTCCGTCATATCGGGAACCGC
>MGQT01000002.1:0-4560 GCA_001797935.1 Deltaproteobacteria bacterium RBG_16_54_18
AAATCCACATCAGGGACATCATGTCGGGCCTCCAGATGGGCCCCAGGGCCTGATACGTTTTTGCCAAGATACCGCTATGAATGATCGCGCTGCTGATCTCGAAGGCCACAAATACGGCTATGCTCGCCCATATAAATCGTTTCAGGTTCATGAGAATCCTCCTTCGTTAAGTATTATTTGTTGTTCATGGCCAAATTCAAGCCCATTAATTATTTCTTTACGGCGTTGACCTTGATAGCGAACGTCTTCAGGGGCGCAACCCCTGATTCAAAACTACGATGGTATATCAGCAACAAGGTCACTGCACCGGCGGCAACGCACTCGAATCGAAAGGTCATCATACCGCCGGCACCGATACGCGTGCTGTCCGCCTTAAACTCCGGCGCACTCTTTTGTGTAAGAACTGCCTCTGCACCGGGCCGCACCTCCCAAGTATAACCCGTCGTAGGATTTCCGACGAGGGCTACGTCCAAGGTATCACCGGGATGGAGTGTTATTTGCGAACCGTTATTTGCCTGCGTCATCCGTACGCTCAGCGCGTGGGTCGAGCCGCAAGCAATGACAAAGATGCCAACGATAAGCAGCGCGAGGGAAAGGTGAATTCGCCGTGACATGACCGGGTCTCCTTTGTCAATAATGAAGACACCCCTGGAACTATGTAAAAGTTCGTTTATGTTCGGCAAGAGTCCAACGTCTTAATAGGTATCTATACCACGTATCGCGATGCCGCGGCAAGCGTCTTGAAGGCAGAGTTCTTTTTATGAGGACTCGTCTCGTTCGTATTGTTTTCTTTCCCGACTGAAACTGCATATCGTGGAAATTGCCGTGATCGAGCCTGCAAGTGATGAAAACTACACAAGGAACCGCTCTTGAGCTTATCAAGTGCCCGTGGTATCGTTTCCCATGATGATGAAGGACGTGATCGGAATCGGCGCCTTAAACCTGGACTTCATGTACGAGGTCGCAGATTTAGCTGACCTGCGCAAGGGGAGATGGTCTCTGGAGGCAGGCAGGGAGACCTCGCTCCCGCCAGAGGAGTTCCAGCGATTATTGCAGGACCTGGAGCGCAAGGCGCACTTAAAATTCCGCAGCGGCGGGGGATCTGCGGCCAATACCGTGACCGCCCTGGCCAGGATGGGCTTTCAAACGGGGTTTGTGGGTCGGGTAGGCGCTGACGAGGAAGGCACCTTTATCCTCAGCGAGATGGCAGGCGTGGACCTGTCCGGCGTAAAAAGGGGGGGGGCGAGCGGCATCTGTCTGGTGGTGTTAGACCGCCAGCGGGACCGGGCCCTGGTAGTACAGCCCCATGCCAATGACGATGTGCGCTTCACGGATCTGGACATCCCCCTGCTCGCGGAAAGCCGCTTTCTGCACCTGAGCGCCTTTGTGGGGGACGACCCATTTGCCGCCCAGCAACAACTTATGGAAAAGCTCCCGGCGCACGTACAGGTGAGCCTTGACCCCGGGGAACTCTATGCCCAACGGGGGATGCTGGCAATCCTCCCCCTGATTAAAAGATCATCTATCCTCTTCGCAACGGCCCAGGAGATATGCACCCTGACGGACAGTGCTGACTATCAGGCGGGATGCAAGGTGCTCGCCTCCCAAGGGCCCAAGATCGTGGTCTGCAAGCGGGGGAGAGACGGAGCATATCTCTTTTCTCAGGTGGGTGAGATGGTGTTCCGTCCTGAAGGGGAGACAGCGGTACTGGACAACACCGGTGCAGGAGACGTCTACAATGCCGGCTTTTTGGCCGCCATCCTCCTGGAAAGACCGCTGCATGGCTGCCTGGCCTTTGCCCACACGGTGGCAATCAAGAGCCTCGGGGGATATGGAAGAAAGCGCTATCCCGATGCCGCGGATATCAAGGAATTACGAGGAGGTTGACGATGCCCTTTCGCTTCGGCTGGCTCTCCAGCGGCAGGGATGAGGCAGCGAGACAATTATTGCAGGCGGCCTGGGAACAAATGCAAACGGGGTTTATCCCCGCGGAGATCACCTTCGTCTTCTGTGATTGCGAACGGGGCGAGACCGCGGAGGCTGATCTCTTCCTGGACCTCGCGGCGCGATTGGGAATACCGACCATCACCTTTGCCTCGCGCCGCTTCCTGCCCGATCTCAAAAAGCAAGACCGGGATCAATGGCGTGTTGCTTTTCACCGGGAAGTCAAGGGGCGTATTGCCTCGCAATTGTACGACCTCTTGGTCCTCGCCGGCTACATGCTGATCTTAAGCGCGGAGATATGCCGTCAATTAACCATGATCAACCTCCACCCGGCCCTGCCCGGAGGACCTACCGGGACGTGGCAGGAGGTGATTGAAAAACTGATCCGGGAGCGGGCGGAGACCACCGGCGCGATGATGCATCTCGTCATCCCTGAGTTGGATCGTGGACCCGCCATCACCTATTTCTCCTTTCCCATCCAGGGGGGTGCCTTTGCCCCCCTGTGGGGGGAAGGGCCCGAGGAGCACGGTCCCCTCTTTCAACTGATCCGTCAGGAAGGGGTGCGCCGGGAGATCCCTCTCATCCTTCTCACCTTGAAGGCCGTGGCCGAGGGGAGGACGCGTATCAAGGACGGCAAGGTAGTAGATGGCGCGGGAAACGCCATGCAAGCGCTCTCCCTTACCGAAGAAATCGAACGCTACCTGGAGACATGATGCAAGGGCTCACGAAAAAAGTCATTATCATTTCGGTGCCGGTGCTTGCGCTTGGCTGCTTTTTCCTGATCTGGGGTTATTTCTCCGGTTATTGGCGTTTTAACTATCCGCCGCCGTGGCGCTACCCCGTGCGCGGGATCGACGTCTCGCATCACCAGGGCGCGATTGACTGGGATCAGGTAAAAAGCGAGGAAATAGATTTTGTCTATATGAAGGCAACGGAGGGGAGTGACCACAAGGACCGGGAGTTTCCCGACAATTGGCAGGCGGCGTCGCGGATCGGCGTAGTAAAGGGGGCATATCACTTCTTCACCTTTTGCAGTCCGGGGAGCGAACAGGCGGCTAATTTCATTGCGACGGTACCGGTAGAGCCGAATACCCTTCCTCCTGCCATCGACTTTGAGTTTTCAGGGAATTGCAAGGCCCGGCCGAAAAAAGAGGCAGTGGTAAAAGAGATCACCGTCTTTATCAGGGCCATCGAAAAGCGCTATGGCCAATCCCCTATTTTCTACGTGACGTATGATTCGTATGATGCTCACATAAAAGGATCATTCCCTGCGTATCACGTGTGGATACGAGATATATACGCGAAGCCGCACGTCTCGGACAGACTCTATTGGACCTTTTGGCAGTATGCGAATCGGGGGCGCGTTAAAGGGATTAAAGGACTGGTGGATCTTGACGTCTTTAACGGCAACAACGAGGCATTTATGGCCATTACCCGGCCGAGAAGCGATACGTCGGTGACGACGCGTACACGATGAGATCGTCGTATTACAATCGAGGTAATGCAACAAGGAGCGTAGACACGAGGTGAGAATTTTTATCACGGACTGCGAAGGGCCGATCTCCAAGAACGACAATGCCCTGGAGCTGGCAGCCCATTTTGTCCCGGAGGGTGAGCGTTTTTTCTCCGTGCTGAGCGCCTATGACGACTATCTGGCCTACGTGGAAAAACGGCCGGGGTATAAGGCAGGGGACACCCTGCGCCTCATCCTCCCCTTTCTCAAGGCCTTTGGGGCGACGGACGAGGGGATCGAAAAATTCTCCAAGGAAAACATCCTCCTCATCCCCGGGGCGCGTGATACCCTGCGCCTTATCAGGGAAAAGATGCCCGCCTATATCATCAGCACGAGCTACGCCCCCTATATCCAAGCGCTCTGCGAGGTCATCGGCTTTCCCTTGGAGGCGACATACTGTACCGCGCTGACGCTCGATCAATACCCCCTCCCCGAGGAGGAAGCGCGCGCTCTGCGCGAGGTGGCCGGCGAGATTGCCCACATGCCCCTGATCGCGTGGGGAGAGGGTGCGACAGGGCTCACGGACTTGTCTGCATCAGAAAGGAAGGCCGTTGAGCGGCTCGATCGCCTCTTTTGGAAGGAGATCGCACAGATGCAGGTCAACCGGGTTATCGAGGAGGTCGACCCCATCGGCGGCGCGGCAAAGGCCGCTGCGGTACGGGATATACGCAAGAAGACCAAGAGCGATTTCTCTGATGTCATGTACGTGGGGGACAGCATTACCGACCTCGCGGCCCTGGAGATGGTCAAACAAGGGGGAGGCTTGGCCGTCTCCTTTAACGGTAATGTCTATGCCATCCAGGGGGCCCAAGTGGCCTGTGTCGGCAAGGATACCGGTATCATCACCCGCGTGGCCGAGCGCTTTGCGGCAGGCGGAAAGGCAGGGGTGATGGCCGGACTCGCTCCGGCAGGGAAAGACGCGCCGCGCCTGGGATCGGATACCGAGATCGGGGAGATTACACCCGAGACGCTCCCCCGGTGGATAGAGCAGAGCCGGCAGTTCCGCAGGGAGGTACGGGGGGTCAGCATAGGATCGCTCGGATAGCGATAATATCCATGAAAAATGAACGCCTTCGGTGAAAAAATAATCTTTATTTAATTTG
>MGQT01000002.1:4576-6993 GCA_001797935.1 Deltaproteobacteria bacterium RBG_16_54_18
CATGAAAAATGAACGCCTTCGGTGAAAAAATAATCTTTATTTAATTTGCTGACCAACCCCGTTGACGCGGGATGCACCATTTCGTAATAATTATAATAGAGGAACTGCGATTATGAAAAAAGAATCCTTGTTTAATCTGTTGTTCATGGCGCTGGTCATCCTGGCCTTTTATTTCTTTTACCGCATCCTTGCCCCTTTTCTCTCGATCCTCGCGTGGGCGGTCATCCTGACCATCATCTTTTACCCCCTCTTTTCCTTCGTCGACAGACTCTACGGGGGTAGGCGTGGGTGGGCCTCCCTGACGACGACCTTGGTCGTCATCATTGCCATCGTCATCCCGTCGGGTTTCCTCTTAAACCTCTTTGCCAGGGAACTACTGCATATATACCAGTACTGTGAGCAATTCATCGCCGCAGGAAAGCATGTAACGCTGTTCGAGCAGCTCCGGCAGGTCAAGTTCTTGAAAGGTATCGGGGATGTCCTCGACCAATATTTCGATCTCTCCCAGACAGATCTCGACACCGTCCTGCTCGATAATTTGCGCAAATTGAACGCGTATGTGGCCGGCCAGGCCCCGAAATTCATCAAGGGCGTCTCCACCGCCATCCTCAAATTCTCTCTGATCGCCGTTACCCTCTTCTTTTTCTTTAAAGACGGGAGGGAGGTCGCGGCAAAGATCAAGGCCCTGATCCCCCTTTCCGCCAAGGAGCGGGAGCACGTCCTGAAAAAGATCGTCGAGATGATTCAGGCCACCATCTACGGCGGCATCGTCGTGGCCCTGTTACAGGGCGGTTTTGGCGCCCTGGGGTTCTTCATCGTCGGGCTCCCCGCTCCCCTATTCTGGGGGACTATCATGGCCCTGCTCTCCTTTATGCACATCGTGGGCCCCTTTATGGTCTGGGTCCCTGCTACCGTGCTCCTCCTCATCCAGGGGGCCTATCTCAAGGCCCTGATCCTCGCCATCTGGGGCGCGACACTCGTGAGCCTCCTGGACAACTTCCTGCGCCCCATCATCATCAGCGGCAGGACGCAGGTGCATCCCCTGTTGATCTTTTTCAGCACCCTGGGGGGACTCGCGGTCTTCGGCCTGGTCGGCTTTATCGCCGGCCCTTTGGTCATCACCATCTGCCTGGCCATTATCGATATCTACACTGCACCACCAATGCGCCGGACAAAAAACTCGAGGAAGACGAGGTCTTACCGCAGGCGATAAAAATGATGCTCCTTTTAAGATTTAAAGGACATCATGTCGCTCCCGCTCCTCAACATATAGATAGGGATTGCGGCCTGAGGTGGCCCCTTGGCCAGATCCCTGCCGCTCTGCGGCATCCCCTCATTAAAAATCTACAAGGTCGGGGAGCAAGCGGGAAAAGCGACAGTTAAACGCTGTAGAGCCGGCGGGTGGGAAGTTCGAGGCAGGTAAGTTTTCCCCCGTAGACGGCGCCGGTGTCGATGCCGATCTTGTTGGGGGTGAGATACACGCGCTGGAGGGGCGTGTGTCCAAAGACCACGGTCTTGCCGAAGTCCTGCGGAGAGAGGATAAACTCTTCCCTGATCCAGATGAGGTCGTGCGGATCCTGTTCCGCCAGGGGAATCCCCGCCTTCATCCCGGCATGGACGAAGATGTAGTCCTCGGTCTCATAGTACAGGAGCAGCGAGGTGAAGAACGCGAGGTGCTCAGGCGGCAGCTTGAACTCGCCGTCTTGCGAATAACTCTTGATGGTGGCGCCGCCGCCGTTGTAGAGGTAGAGGTCGTAGTTTTCGCCGTTGATGACCCAATCGAGCAACATCGCCTCGTGATTCCCCTTGAGACAGACCACCCGCGGGAATTCCCGGCGTAAGCGCAGAATAAAATCGACGACCCCCTTGGAATCGGGACCGCGGTCTATGTAGTCCCCCAAAAAGACAAGGGTATCGGAGTCGGGATTGAAGGCGGGCTTGATCTCCTTCATCAATTGCTCAAGACGCGACAGATTGCCGTGAATGTCGCCGACGGCAAAAAACTTTTGCGACACCTTATTCATAAATCATCCAATTAGATCGCATCCCCATGAGGGGAAGACACCTTATTCATAAATCATCCAATTAGATCGCATCCCCATGAGGGGAAGACACCTTATTCATAAATCATCCAATTAGATCGCATCCCACTGGCTTGCCAGTGGGGGCAACACCTTATTCATAAATTATCTAATTAGCTCGCATCCCCCTGGTCAGCTATCAGGGGGAGCGGCTCCTTAATTAGTTGCCCTTTATCCACCCGTGCGCCACCTTACTCATAAATTATCTAACTAGCGCGCATCCCCATGGGGGAAAGACACCTTGCTCATAAATTATCTAACTAGCTCGCATCCCCCTCTTTAAACCACCAGGCAGACAGGTCCGTCTCCAAGATGGCCTCAGCCAGTTTCTTGGCG
>MGQT01000002.1:7006-22906 GCA_001797935.1 Deltaproteobacteria bacterium RBG_16_54_18
AGGTCCGTCTCCAAGATGGCCTCAGCCAGTTTCTTGGCGGCCTCGGTCTGGAGCCGCTTGGCGTTATTGCGGAGCCATACATCGGCATAACGGTTGCCCAAATCCTTATGCTCTTTGAGCTGCAATAAGAGCGCCAGTTGATCGGCATCGTGGGCCAAGCAGGCCGCACGCGTCTCGTGGTCATTGAATTCAGCAATCAGCCCTTTGATCTCGTCGGCAAAGGGTAGCCCTGCGGCCAGATCCGCAGTTGCCCGTTCCTCGTCAACCTGGACATATTTTTTATAGACGTAGTTCTGATCGCCGGTGCGCGCCTCGGGGAGGTCGTGAAACAGGCACATCTTAACTACGGTAAAGGCATCCGCCTCGCCGTCCAGGTGGGCCAGACAATAGCCGATAAAGGCGGCGCTAAAGAGATGTTCGGCAACCGACTCCTCTCCGGTGCCGAGAAAACGGTACCCGGTACGGGGCGTATGCCGCAGCATACCAACCTCAAAAAAAAGATTCGCAATTCGCCGTAAGTCAAAATCGCTTTTTACCATAGGGCGTGACTCCTTTGTGCACCTGTCTTTCTCGGCAATAGCCTATTGGCACACATTTTAAACGCAGTTGCATGATGCAATGAAAAAACTCTAGTATACTGGTCTGCCAAAGTCAAACAGCGCCGCAAGCGGCCGCGTATACCTTTGGGTTGTCTTTTCCCAGGGGGTGTGGTATAAGGGCCTGAATTTTGATCCGGGGGATGAGAAGTGAAGGAGCGTGTTCTGGTAACCGGTGCCACCGGGTTCATCGGCAGTCATCTGGTGGATGAACTCCTGTGGAAGGGATATGAGGTAGCTGCCCTCGTGCGCGAGAGCAGCGATCTGCGCTGGTTGCGCGGTAAACAGGTGGAGTATGTCTATGGAGATCTGCTGGGAAAAGACCAACTTCCTGCACTCACGGGATTTTCCTATATCTTTCATTTGGGCGGTGCAACGAAGGCCCTCCGTCAACGGGACTTCTACCACACGAACAAAGAGGGGACGGAACGACTTATCGCGGCGGCGCGGAAGGTCAAAGGTCTTAAACGATTTGTCTATCTCTCCAGCCAGGCCGCTGCAGGACCTTCTCCCGTAGAAAGGGCACAGCATGAGGGGGACCCTCCGTGTCCCGTCTCCCCGTACGGCAAGAGTAAGCTGCATGGGGAAGAGGCGGTCTTGAATTGCCGGGACCAGTTCCCGGTGACGATCGTGCGACCGAGCGCCGTCTACGGCCCGCGGGATGCTTATATGTTTGAATACTTCAAGGTCATCTCGCGCGGGTACATTCCTTTAATAGGAAAAGACCCGACGTTTCTGAGCTTCTGCTACGTGGAAGACCTCGTACAGGCACTCATGTTATCCATCCAACGTGATCACCCCTCGGGAGAAATCTTTTTCATATCGGATGGAGAAAAGTACTCTTTAGATTTTTTCTCCGATGTGGTATCTTCCGTGCTACACATCAAACTACGAAAGATCCGCATCCCCCTGTGGGCCGCGTGGTTCTACGCTGCCGCTTCAGACGGGTGGGGGTTGATCAGAAAAAGACCGGCCGCGTTCCATCGGGGCAAATGCGCCGAGGCCAGTCAGCGGCAGTGGATCTGTGATATAACCAAAGCGAAAAAGCAACTCGGATTCCGTCCCCGCTTTCGTCTGGAGGCAGGGGTAAAGGTTACCCTCAGATGGTATACCGACAAAGGCTGGTTGTGAGGGGGTGTAGAGCGCATGGATATATTTACTAAGTGTTTCGAGTTCAAAGAAGCAGAAGAGGTCAAGGCCGCCGGTTACTACTTCATATTCCGCCGGATTGAGTCCGCCCAGGATACCGAAGTGACGGTCGGGGGCCGCAGGCTCATCATGGCCGGCTCCAACAACTATTTGGGGTTAACAAGTCATCCCCGGGTAAAAGAGGCGGCCATCAAGGCCATCGAGAAGTACGGCAGCGGCTGCGCCGGCTCACGCTTTCTCAACGGTAATCTGGACATCCATGAAGAACTGGAGGCAAAACTGGCAGGCTTCTTTCACAAGGAGGCCGCCGTGGTATTTGCTACCGGCTACCAAACCAATCTCGGCACGATCGCTGCCCTCGTGGGGAGAAACGACGAGGTCATCCTGGATAAATTTGATCACGCCAGCATCATCGACGGCTGCCGCCTCTCCTTCGGCAAGGTAAGGAAGTTTCGGCACAACGACATGAGAGACCTCGAGCGCGTGCTGAGCACGGCAAACGACAAAGTAGGTAAGCTCATCGTCGTGGACGGGGTCTTCAGTATGGAAGGTGATATTACTCCCCTGCCCGAGGTTATCGCGCTTGCCAAGAAATATGGGGCGCGGATCATGGTAGATGACGCTCACGCCGTCGGCGTATTAGGGGCAGGAGGCAGGGGCACTGGCGAGCACTTCCACTGCGAGGATGACGTGGACGTGATTATGGGGACCTACAGCAAGTCCTTGGCCGCCATCGGAGGATTTATCGTCGCCTCCCAGAAGGTAGCGGACTATATCAAACACCTTGCTCGCTCCCTCATTTTCAGTGCCAGCCTTGCACCCGCCTTAGTGGCAGCGGCAAGTACCGCCCTCGACATCATCCAAGAAGAACCAGGGCTTCGGGAACGGCTCTGGCACAACACGCACAAGATGCTCAAGGGTTTTCAAGAGCTTGGGTTCGATACCGGCACGAGTGAAACCCCCATTATCCCCATCATCATTGGCGATCAGATGAAGACCTTCCAGATGTGCGGCTTGCTGCAAGAGTACGGCGTTTTTGTGAATCCCGTCGTCTCACCTGCCGTGCCGCCGGGGAGGGAGTTGCTACGCACCAGTTATATGGCCACGCATACCGAAGAGCAACTCGACAGAATTTTGGACGCCTTTGGGAAGGCAGGCCGCCAGCTCGGTATCATCTAAGATGCCGGACGGAAACATCCAGATACGTGAGGTCAAGACCAAAAAGGATTTACAGGTCTTCCTGCGCTTCCCCTGGGAGATATACCGCGGAAATCCCTACTGGGTTCCCCCCATCATCAAGGAACATGCCTTTCACTTTTCACCGCACAACCCCTTTTTGCAACACGCCCAGATCCGCCCCTTTGTGGCGGTACAGGATGGCGTTGTGCGCGGGCGCATCGCCGCCGTCATCGACCAGAACTACATCACGTTTCAACAGGACAATGCGGGGTTCTTCGGCTTTTTCGAGTCCGTCAATGATAAAAAGGTAACCCGCGCCTTGTTGGAGCGGGTCAAGGACTTTTTGCGGGAGAAGGGGCTGCACAAGGTGCTGGGTCCGCTGAGCCCCTCCATCAACGATGAATGCGGCCTCCTGATCGAGGGTTTTGATTCACCCCCTTGTTTCATGATGCCCTACAACCCACCGTATTATCAGGGACTCTTGGAAGGGTGCGGTCTGCAAAAGGCCAAGGACCTCTATGCCGATTTCATGACAGACGAGGCAGGGGTCCCCGAACGAGTGGCGCGGATCAGCAAGCGTATCACCGAGCGGCTCCCCGGCCTCACCGTCCGTTCCCTCAATCCCGGGAAACTCGGGGAGGAAATAATAAAGGTCAAAGAAGTGTATGACGGGGCCTGGAAAGATAACTGGGGCTTTGTCCCCATGACCGATGCGGAAATGGCCCTCATGGCGAAAAAGATGAAGCCCTTGCTTGTCCCCGATCTCGCCCTCTTTGCCGAGATCAAGGGGGAGCCCGTCGGCTTTGCCCTGGCGCTGCCCGATTATAACGTCGTCTTCAAGCAACTCAACGGCAGGATTGGCCCCCTGGGCATCCTCAAGTTCCTCTACTACGCCCGCAAGATCAAAGGTGTCAGGGTAATGCTCCTGGGGGTCAAGGAAGAATATCGCAAGCGCGGGATGGAGTCCCTCCTCTATCTGGAACTCTTCCGACGGGGCAAGATCAAAGGTTATTATCAGGGGGAATTATCGTGGATCTTGGAGGACAATCACCTGATGCAGAAGGGGATAGAGGCCTTGGGCGGGAAGAGATATAAGACCTATCGGATCTATCGGTCACCCCTCTAGCCTGCCACTCCCAGACCCACGTACCGAGCAGTACGCTTATCCCCGCAAAGGCAAATCCCGCAGCGACGTCAATCACGTAATGATACCTGAGATACACCGTGGA
Organism: Deltaproteobacteria bacterium RBG_16_54_18; assembly: GCA_001797935.1. Classification (GTDB taxonomy): domain Bacteria; phylum Desulfobacterota; class B13-G15; order B13-G15; family RBG-16-54-18; genus RBG-16-54-18. The sequence continues at coordinate 11,160 of MGQT01000002.1, forward strand.
AAAAATCAGGAGTATACTAACAGGAAGATATATCCAGAACAGGGGGCGTTTATAGAGGAAGGCTAGCCACAAGGCGATCAAGACTATCTGGGTGTGTCCGCTGGGGAAACAGTCTCGCGGGTTTCCCTCGAGGGTATTAAGGGTATTGACCACGGTATTTAAGATGGTGCCTCCGTGCAGCGGCACCTGCTGCAGAGAGGCAAGGGTAAACCGGGGACCGATGGCAGGCATCAGGATATATCCCACATAGGAGAGGTAATACCCCAGCACGAAGATACAACTGGTTCGGCTGAATTCCTCTTCTGTACCCCGGTAGTAGAGCGTGACGAGCAAAATTAACGGTATGAAATAGTACGAGGAATAGGCCAAGGCGAGTAGGTCCGCGAGCCAAGGGGTAAAGAATCGTTCCAGCCAGACCGTGGGGTAAACTCCAAGGACTGTATGGTCGATCGTGATCAGGAGGCTGTCAACATCCGGGCGCAAATAGGGGATAATGCCTCCCAAAATTTCGTAGATCGTGATGACGAAGAAGACCGGGGAAAAATCGCATACAAGACAGATTGCCGTACGCTCCCTCCATCGCGACCTGGCCTCGGAAACGAACCATGCCAGCAGCATGAGTGAGAACAATCCGAGCAGCAACTGCCAGTTGTAGGGGAAACGCGCGTGAAAGAGGCTGACTAAAACGATGAGGATACCGAGAAACGTGATAGAGAGAACTTCTAGCAGGTGGATGCGACGCATCGTTCGCCTCGTCCGTGTACAGACATCCTTGCCGTATAACATCACACGGAGCAAAAGTCAATATAGGACCCTGGCAGCAATGATCTGCCTCCTGTGCGTTTCCGGCACCGCGGCCCGGGCGGATGAACGCCCGAGTTACGGCGACACCATTATCGTAGGCTCGATCGGGGACGCGAGTAACCTCATCCCCATGCTCTCCTCGGACAGCGCCTCGCATGACATCGGCGGCCTCATCTATAACGGCTTGGTTAAATACGATAAGGACCTCAACTTGGTCGGGGACCTGGCGAAACGCTGGGAGGTTTCCCGTGATGGCATGACTATCACCTTTCATCTGCGGCAGGGGGTCAGGTGGCATGACGGTCGTCCTTTTACGGCGGAGGACTGCCTCTTCGGCTTTCGCACGATCACGGATGATAAGACCCCGACTGCTTATCGCGGCGATTACCTCGAGGTGAAACGGGCCGAGGCCGTAGATAGGTACACCTTCCGTGTCACCTACCGCCGTCCCTTTGCCCCGGCGCTGGCAAGTTGGGGGAGTTTGGTGGTATTGCCCAAACACCTCTTGGCGGGACGGGACATAACGAAGAGCCTGCTCACCCGCCAGCCCATCGGGACAGGACCGTACCGGTTTAAGGAATGGGTGACGGGTGAAAAGATAGTCCTCGCATCGAATCCAGATTACTTTGAAGGAAGGCCGTATATCGACGGCTACATCTCCCGGATCATCCCTGACCCGGCGACCATGTTTCTGGAGCTCAAGGCCGGAGGAATAGACTGGATGGGGCTCACCCCGATGCAATATCGCCGTCAGACCAATGACCCGGCCTTTGCGCAACAGTTTCAAAAATACCGGTATCTCTCCTTCACTTACACGTATATGGGCTACAATTTGCTGTCCCCCTTGTTTCAAGACAAACGGGTGCGACAGGCTATCAGCTATGCCATCGACAAAGAGGAGATTATCAAAGTAGTTTTTTTGGGCTTGGGGGAGATCTGCACAGGTCCCTATAAGCCCGGCACCTGGTACTACAACCCCCGCACGAAACGCTACGCCTACGATCCGGAACAGGCGAAAAAATTGCTGCGCGAGGCCGGCTGGCAGGACACGGACGGCGACGGCGTCCTCGATAAAGAAGGCAAGCCCTTTGCATTCACCATCTTGCTCAATTGGGGGAATCAGGAGCGTCTCAAGTCGGCAGAGATCATCCAGCGGCAACTCGGGCAGATCGGGATCAAGGTAAAACTGCGGGTCATGGAGTGGGCCTCGTTTATCAACGAATATATCGATAAAAAAAGATTTGAGGCCGTCATCCTCGGGTGGTCAACGGGGCCGGAACCTGATCAGTATGACATCTGGCACTCCAGCAAGACCGCCCCGAAAGAGCTCAATTTCATCTCCTATAAAAATAAGGAAGTAGACCAAGTCTTGGAAAAGGCCCGTAGGACCTTTAACCAAGAAGAGCGTAAACGGTACTATTTCCGTTTTCAGGAGATCTTGGCTGAAGAGCAGCCCTACACCTTCCTCGTGGTGCCATATTCCCTCCCCGTTATTCATGCCCGGTTCCGGGGGATACAGCCTGCGCCGGCCGGTATCACCTACAACTTCATCCGGTGGTACGTCCCCGCGCGAGAACAGCGGGTCTTACGGTGACATGATTTGACACCGCTCGGCAATTTTGCTATCTTTTGCACTAGAGGTGCGTGACCCCCATACTGCACACAGGGGGCTTTTCCGTTTGTCTTTGCACCTGCCCGTTGCGACAGCAGCGAAGAATTCGCGACGAAATTTCCCCTGCGATATGTATCGGAGGGAGTTGTTTGCGGAGTGCGATAATTTCTTGGCCGCCGAAGGAGGAGCGTGAAAAAAGACAGTCCCCGGATGATGGTACAGAAAATCATCCTTGTCACCCTCGCCTCCTTATTATTCCGCCTGGTCGCATTATGGGTCGTGCCTGACCCCTCGAAGCCGGCATTGGATACATCCCTTTTGGATGGTGTGTTCGCCGCCGTTGACCGTTACGTGCATGCCGCGCCTCAGAAAGAATTCGCGGGACCTACTCTCCGGGAAGATTCAGCAATACAAAAAATCAGGGACGAGCTGGTATCCAAGATACTTTCGGAGAGGGCGCTGAGCGATGAACACAAACCTCCCTTGCCCGGAGGAGGAATTTTCCCCCCGGGCAAACTCAACGAGCAAGAAAAGATGCGGCTTTTGGAGCGCTCACCTTTGTATCGTGAGCTGGAAAACGCGGCGCGCAATGAAGATCGGCTCATGGATTTTACCGACATCCCGGGGCCGAAGACGAGCGACGCCAAAGGAGGGGAGATTCTTATCCCTGAAGACATGGAGGCCCAGCGGATCATTGCAGCGTTGAAGCAGGCGGCGAAGGAAGAGGCGGCGCAAAAACCTATTGCAGCCGCCGCCTTGGGCATCAAGGGGCCGGCAGCTGGCCGTCAAATCAGTTATCGTCCTCCCCCCCTCGCCGTGAAGGCCGCGCAGGAAGCTGAGCGGCTTATTAAGTTTTGGGTCCTCCCGGACGGCACCGTAGCCAAGGTTATCCCCCTTGTTGCAGACGAAGGCCGTATAACGCTGGCGGCTATTGCGCAGATCAAAAAATATCACTTTTCCCCTCTCCCCCATAATGTCCTTCAGGAAGAGACGTGGGGGATTATACCGGTGAAATCGGTGTTGCCATGAACCGTGTTGCGGAAAAGAAAAAGAACTGGGGGGTTCTCCTCTTGGCAGGGATTATTCTGCTCATCTGGTTTTTCTCCCTCTTCGGAGAGAAGGGGGTGATCAAAATCATCCAATTACGGCGGGAGCGCGATCAAATCCTCACCGACGTCAGCCGCATCCAAACGGAGAATAAGAAACTCCAAGAAGAGATCAAACGTTTGCGCGAAGACCCCCGCTATCTTGAGTCGGTAGCGAGGAACGATCTCGGCTTGATCAAGGATAATGAGATCCTTTTTATCTTCGAGGATAAAGGGGTTGCAAAAGAAAAAAAGAAAAATTAATTTTTTTGTGGGATAGGAGAGGAAATGAAATACGAAGGCGCCATATTTCGTCCACCTAGCGAGGCAGGAAGTTTAATCCTCCAGATCTCGGTCGGATGTTCGCACAACCGGTGCACCTTTTGCCCTTCCTATAAAGAAAAGCGATTTCGTATTAAGACCTTTCCTGAGATCAAAGAGGACATCGACGAGGCGGCCCAGTCCGATTGGGCCATCGAACGGGTCTTCCTGGCCGACGGCGACTCCCTCATTATTCCGCAGCCGCGGTTAATGGAGGTGATGGAATACCTCCGCGAGAAGCTCCCCCGTTTACGCAGGGTAGGAATATATGCCAATGCCAAAGGGATCCTCAAGAAGAAGCCGGAAGAACTCCAGGAGCTCAAGCAGACAGGGCTCGGAATCATCTATCTCGGCGTAGAATCGGGGGATCAGGTCGTATTGGACAGGATATGCAAAGGGACGACGGTTGAGAAGCTGGTGCAGGCCGGGAAAAAAGTCAAGGAGGCGGGGATCAAGCTTTCGGTGACGGTCCTGTTGGGCATCGGGGGGCGGGAACGCAGCAAGGATCATGCCATCGGTACCGGCAAGATTTTGACGGAGATGGACCCGAATTATGTGGGGGCCCTCTCCTTGATCATCGTCCCCGGCACGCCGCTCGCCGAGGAGATTGAGCGCGGTACGTTCCAGCTCCCGACGCCCTTTGAATTGATAGAGGAATTGAGGATCATGATCGAACACACGACGATGCACGGGCTCTTCTTCTCCAACCATGCCTCCAATTACCTCCCTATTAAGGCACGGCTCCCCAAGGAAAAAGCGGCAACCCTTGAACTCATCGATCAGGTGTTAGCCAAGAAGGACCCCGCCTTGTTGCGGCCCGAGCACTACCGAGCCCTCTAGGATGAGGAAGTCTGTGAGCAAACGGGATCTCACGGCGGACGCGGGCGTTGAGCTTGATCTGCGGGTACGCTACGCGGAAACCGATCGCATGGGCGTCGTCTACTATGCCAATTATTTTGTCTGGTTTGAGATGGGCAGGGCGGAATATTGCCGCCGTCTGGGTTTTCGCTACCTCGAGCTCGAGGAATTAGGCTATCGCCTGGTGGTGGCTGAGGCACATTGCACATATCACAAACCCGCTCGCTATGATGATGTCGTCACGGTGCATACCTTCCTGCACAAACTTGCGCGACGCTTGATCACCTTCGGGTATCGGGTCGTGCGGAAAGGACCAACGGAAACGCTGGTAGAAGGCGAGACCACGCACCTCTGCCTTGACGCCGCGGGGAAGATTAAATCTATCCCTGAACCTTTTCATAGGTATCTCGGTCAAAACCCCTCCCGCCACGACTCCCATGCGTAGGGTCATTCTCCTTCTACCACTCCTTTTCGTACTGGCATGTGGTGCGCGGGAAAACCTCCCTGGCATAGGGATACGCGTCGGCATCGAGGGAAGCATCGCCACCCTCGATCCCCGGTTGGCAGTGGAGGCCAGGGCCATGCAGATCGCCCCTCTCCTCTACAATGCTCTGTTGCAGATGGACGAAAAGGGGCGCTTAACACCCGACCTTGCCCAATCGTGGTCTCAACCTGATGCCACGACCTATCTCTTCAGACTGCGCCAGGGTGTATACTTCCACGATGGCAGAGAGGTCACGGCCGACGATGTACGCGCCACCTACACCTTCATTATGGATCCCCACCATGGCTCGCCCCGGCGTGGGTCGTATGCGGCGGTAAGCCGCATCGAGGTCGTTGATCGTTATACCGTCCGATTCGTTTTAAAGACAATATACGTCTCCTTTCCTTATGCCCTCACCGTGGGGATTTGCCCGCAGGGAAGTCCGGCAGGGCTCAAGACCCCCCCTGTCGGGTCAGGGCCTTTTCGCCTCGAACGGTGGCGACCGGGCGAAGAGTTAGTGCTGGCGGCGAACCCCCGGTATCACGGCGGGAGACCCGGGCTCGATTGGATCCAGTTTCGGGTCCTGGTTAATACCACCACGCGCCTGTTGGAGATGAAAAAAGGAGAGGTGGACCTGTTGCAGAACTGTGTGCCCGCTTATGCGGTGAAATTCATGCACCGGATTCCCGGTATACGGATCCTGCAGGCGCCGGGGATCACCTATCAGTATTTAGGGTATAATCTGACCGATCCCATCCTGAGGCACAAGGAGGTACGTCAGGCCATCTCGTATGCCATTGATCGGGAGGCCATCATCTCCCACACCCTGAAGGGGTTGGCGGTAAAGGCCGACGGGATGATACTCTCTCCCTTCAATTGGGCCTATGAGGGAGATATTCAAAAATACGCGTATGAGCCCGAGCGGGCCAAGGAGTTGTTAAACGCCGCAGGTTTCCCCGATCCCGATGGCGATGGCCTCCGCGTGCGGTTTTCCCTTTCGTATAAGACATCCACCGACATGGAGGCGCTGGAAATCGCCCAGATCATCAAGGGGTACCTACAGGCGGTGGGAATCGGCCTGGAGGTACGCAGCTTTGAGTGGGGTACCTTTTTCGGCGACATCACGAAGGGGAATTTTCAGGTCTATTCCCTCCGGTGGGTAGGAGTCGTGGACCCGGATATATTCTATTATCTCTTTCACTCGAGCAGCGTCCCCCCCGACGGCGCCAACCGGGGCAGATACCTTAACGTCGCGTTGGATCGGCTCTTGGAGCTGTCGCGGCGCACCATCGATCAGACACGGCGCCGGGAACTATACAGTCGCATACAAAAGATCCTGGCAGCCGATGCCGTCTATACGAGCCTCTGGTACCGCGACAATCTGGTGGTTATCAGAGAAGGGTTTCGCAAATTTCGCATCTATACCGGGGGAGAATATACATCATTGCAACACATTGCAAGGGAGGCCTCTGATGTTCCGGCGGTCGTGCTGCCTTAGCGCACTCCTGCTTCTCTTTATCGTGACGGGCGGCTGCATCATGCAAAAGGCGGCGCTGCGCGAAGGAAGGGGAATGTGGGTAGTGAGGTTTCAGCTCAACTCCCCCCCTGCCCTCGATCAGGTCGTGGATGATGCTCGACAGGAAAAGTTCAATCTCCTCTTCGTGCAGGTCAACGGACGCAGTGATGCCTATTATCGTTCCCCATTCGTGCCGCGCGCCGAGTCCCTGGCCGAGCAGCCGGATAGCTTCGATCCTCTCGACTATGTGCTGCAGCGGGGTCACGACGCCGGATTGCAGATCCACGCGTGGCTCAATGCCCTCTATGCGTGGCCCTACCCTCCCCCCTACCCCCTCTCCCCCCAGCACGTGGTCAATAGCCACCCGGAATGGCTGATCTGGGACGACGAGGGGAGGACGCTCAGCCAGTACACGCAGAATGAGCGGGTCCGCGAGTCGAGCGAAGGCCTTTACCTTGACCCGGCCAATCCCCTGGTACGAGATTATATCCTGCGGGTGTGCCGGGAGATCGTCCAGGAATACGATGTCGACGGCATTCACCTCGATTTCATCCGTTATCCCGGCTCACGCTGGGGATACAATCAAATACCGGTGGAGACATTTATCCAGCGCTGGGGGGTAGACCCCCGCCTCCTCTCCGTCTGGGTAAGAAACCCCACCCCGGAAAAATTTATCGAGGGGAAACTCCCGCTCCATTTGCGCTGGCAGTACTATTACTATTCCTTGTGGGCGGAGCAGAAGAGCGGCTATATCACCGCCCTGGTCAAGGATATCCGCCGGGAGGTAAAATCCATCCGGCGGGGGGTCATCATCTCGGCGGCGGTCTTCCCCGACCCGCAGGTGGCTTACTATCTCAAAGGTCAGGATTGGCATACGTGGATGGAACAAGGGTATCTGGACCTCCTGGTCCCTATGACCTACCACGGCGATCCGCACCGGGTGATGGCCGAGATGGCCGAGGCCAAAAAAAGGGCGCAAGGACGCCTCGTGTACGCCGGCCTCGGGGCCTGGATCAAGGCCCCCTATGAGATCGCGGAGGAGGTAGAGGGGCTCAAGGGGATAGGGATGGACGGTTTCACCTATTTCTCCTACCAGGGCATGAAGGAATGCGATGAGGAGTATCTCAAACAGGTCTCGTGCCTTCTGCATCGCGACCGTGTCACTCCTCCCCGCCTGCGAGAGGGCGACCCTGCTCCCCTTCAGACCACAACGGATGGCGCGGAACTACTCTTGCGATCATTAAAAAGGCAGTTCTTTTCCCTTGAGGACTATCAAAACCTCCTTAATCGCTTGGGCATGACCGAGGACACCCTGCGGGAGCGCCTCCGCCAGGAGGCGGCAACCTTTGAGCGCATCACGCAAGAACTCTATGCTCGCGCCGTGCCGTCGTCTGAGCAAACGGTACTCCTCCCCCGCAGCGTCGAAGTACAGGTGATTTCGCGCGCCGCCCATCCGCAGGACGCCCCCCAAACCCGCCAGGAGGTCTATCTCACTCTGCAGGAGGCTTATGCGCGACTGAGGAAAGGTGATGACTTCGTCCGCGTCGCCAAACAATATGCGCAGTGGGGTGGGGCGACCACGGATAAGGTCTTCTTGCAAGATGGCTGGAACCATACGGCTATCATTTCTGCCCTCAAGGAAGGAAACTTTACCCCGGTGCTCGAAGTCCCCAGCGGCTATGCGATCTATAAGATCATAAAATTTCATCCGGCGGAACAACGAGTCTACGGCAAACTTCCCGTGTGGCTCAAGCGAGTGGCCTTCCAAGAACGGTTGGCCCGTTTGATCGGGCACAGAAAATGAGGAGTTTTTTCTTACGAAGGTTGGCGGTACTTATTCCCACCGTGCTGGGCGCCATCACGCTTGTATTTTTCTTCCTCCATATGATACCGGGCGACCCCGTCGAGGTAATGCTCGGTGAGACTGCTCAGCAGGCAGACAAGGAACGGTTGCGAGAGGAATTGGGGTTAAACCTCCCGCTGCACGTGCAATATGGCAATTTTCTGATAAAGATCGCGCAAGGGGATCTGGGTGAATCCTATTTCTATCGCCGTCCGGTGGCACACGTGATCGCCGAGCGTATCCCCGCTACGATGGAACTGGCGCTGGTGGCCTTTGTGGTTGCGGGACTGATCGCCATCCCCCTCGGGATTATCGCCGCCCTGCGAGAGGGAACAACCGTGGACAATCTCTCCGTCCTCTTCTCCTTGGTGGGAGTCTCGATGCCTAATTTTTGGTTAGGGCCGCTGCTCATTATTCTTTTTTCTCTTAAGCTGGGGTGGTTCCCCGTCTCGGGAAGAACAGGGGTGGCAAGTCTCGTGTTGCCCGCGGTCACGCTGGGCATCGGCTTGGCCGCCCTCCTCTCCCGCATGACCCGTGCGAGCCTCCTGGAACGATTGGGAGAGGATTATCTCACCGTGGCCCGGGCCAAGGGGCTCCCCGAGTGGAAGGTAATTCTCAAGCACGCCCTGCGAAACGCCCTCATCCCCATCATCACGGTGATGGGACTGCAAATCGGGGTGCTTCTGTCAGGTGCCATCATCACGGAAAATGTCTTCGCCTGGCCGGGGATCGGCACCCTCTTGATCAATGCCATTGAGGCACGAGATTACCCCGTGGTACAGGGGTGCGTCCTCTTGATCAGCCTCAGTTACGTGGTAGTGAACCTGATAACCGACCTCGTCTACGGGTGGGCAGATCCGCGTATCCGTCTGCGTGGTTGAGACGCAGTGAAACACAAAAACGGTAATGGGAAAACAGAAACCATATCTCTCCTTTGACCTGGATGGCACGCTGGTCGAACTTGCTTTTACCGAATTGGTCTGGCACCACGGTATCCCCGCGCTCTATGCCCTTAAGACAGGCCTGGATCCGGCACAGGCCCGAGCGCACGTACTGGAAGAATATCGCAAGGTGGGAGATGGAGCCTTGGAATGGTACGATCTCGCTTATTGGTTTAGATTTTTTGACCTCCCCGGCACGGGAGGGGATCTGTTAAAACAATACGCGTCGGAAGTGCGCGTCTATCCCGAGGTCCACGAGGTGCTCGGCATGCTGCGTGAACACTTTACGCTCATTATCCTGTCCAACGCCGCCCAAGCGTTCATCGAGGTCGAAATGAGAGAAGGTGCGCTGGCGAGCTATTTCGCGCACGTCTTTTCCGCTACCTCAGACTTCAGGCTGGTCAAAAAGAGCCCGGCGTTTTACCGGATGATATGTGAGCACTTGCAGATAGACCCCCCGCATTTAATCCACGTCGGCGATCATCGTGAATTCGATTATCAAATTCCCCGCAGCCTCGGGATAACTGCCTTGCATCTCGACCGCAGGGGAGAACAAAGGGACTCCGGTGTCCTCGCGGATCTCTCGTTTCTCCCGCAGGTCCTCGGCAGGCAGAGGTAATAAGGGTTAAGATTTCCGCTCAACGAGGGTGGCCCGCTTCGTATTCGCCGGTTGCGTGCGCGGAACAACTGTGATAGGTAAAGACGGAACAAACAGGAGGAGGTACGTACATGAATGACGCCGGTGTATTTCTGCAACCCCTGCTCGGCTCGGTAGTCCCGTGGCTCTATTATGCATCACCTTTCTGGACCGCCTTCGGCCTCATAGGGAATTTTTTATTCAGCCTCAGGTTTGTTGTCCAGTGGCTCTATTCAGAAAAGAAAAAGGAATTGGTCGTGCCGGACGTCTTCTGGCATTTCAGCCTCTGGGGAAGCGTGATCACGCTGATCTACGCCCTCCACGTCGATAAGCTGCCTGTAATTTTGGGATATTTTTTCCTTCCCCTACTCTATGCCCGCAGCCTCATCCTGTTGTCACGCGGCAAGCGGCGTCAAAAGGGAACAAAAAAGGCGTGAGGGCCTATGATGTATTGTCCTTAAGGGTGTAACGAATCTTGAGAGGCAAGCGACTGCACCTTCCATGCACCGAGTGTTGTCGCCGACCTGCTCAGATCCCCCAAATACTGCCTTCCCGCGAACGCATCCAAAAACCTCACTTCTTGAAGGCTTGAGCAATATGGCGAGCGCATAAACACACTCCCTTCTCTCGGTAAACGTGGAGGCTACATCGACAAAAAAGCGGAAATATGTCCATACTATTGACAAAAATTGTCACTTAAGCTGTCCGAAAGTTGTCCCTCATTAAAAAAGCTTGAAAATCCAAATAGTTATAAGGCAAGCCATGGCATATTTTTTGCTAAATAATCAAGTGGCAGCCTCAATGGTATGGACTGATGTTACGTAATAAGAACGTCGTGGTGCATCAAGGCGTCGGGGAGAGCAGTAAGAAATGTCGTTTCATGCCATGAAAAAAAGAGTTTTATTGGCGATCATTATTTTTATGGTCCCCAGCCTTATTTTTTTTGTCACGGGGTACGTATTTTATAAACCACCTAAAGCCAAGCCGCTCTCCGATTCACTCAAAATGCCTATCGAGAGGATTTCTCCTGATTCCATGCCCATTACCGATAGTAATGATAAGGCACAAAAAGGAAGTGCTTCGCTCTCAAGCGCCGCATCATTGCTCCCGCCCGTACACAGGATATCAGGGGAGGTGCAGGTAGCAACGAGATATGCAGGACTGTTGGTGCAAATGGACTCCATGCTGACCCAGAAAAAAAATTCGCAGGCTTCGGCCGCAGGTACCGACCGCGTACGAAGATCAACGGATCGCGATAATTCGAGCGACATGGAAAATGACGAAACGCTGAAGAGCCCCCGTCTTGACGAGACGATACTGGCGCGCATGACGACGGTCAAGGACGTACTTGAATATGCGTCCTCCCAAGTAGGGGTAACAACGGATCTGCTGGCCGCCGTGGCCTGGGCTGAGAGTAAGATGCTACCATATGCCATTAACGTGGAGGGGAAGGCATACTACTTTACCTCGAAAAAACAAGCGATAGCAGCTCTCAACGATAAAGATATCAACGCAAAGGACGTCGACATCGGTCTTTTCCAAATAAACTACCGTCACTGGGGAAAACCCCTCGGAATAAAGAAAGAGGATCTCCTGGACGTGAAGGTATGTTCTCTCATCGGCGCAATGATACTCAAATACAACCT
>MGQT01000003.1:0-270 GCA_001797935.1 Deltaproteobacteria bacterium RBG_16_54_18
TCAGCTCGTCGGCACCCTGCTGGTCGTAGGCCTTGGCGTTTTCTACCGGGTCGCCTGCATCGCGCAGGTTTACGAAGTTGGTCCCCTTAACCACCCGGCCGTCCTTAACATCAAGGCACGGTATGATCCGTTTGGCAAGCATGAGGTTAGTCCCCTTGGGCGGCCTGGATGGCCGCTGCCAGATCCAGGGTCCCCTCGTACAGGGCCCTGCCCGTGATGACCCCGATCACCCCGGAAGTGGCCAGCGTCTTCACTGCCTGGATATCGGCG
>MGQT01000003.1:279-23220 GCA_001797935.1 Deltaproteobacteria bacterium RBG_16_54_18
ACGCCGCCGGAGACGATCAGGGGGGTGGTAATGGCCGCGGCCACCTCCTCGGCCTGGACCAGGTTGATGCCCCCTCCCACGCCGTCTCTGCTGATGTCGGTGAGGATGATGACGGCCACCCCGTACCCTTCCATCTCCCGGGCGAGATCAACGGCGGTGCGGGCGGTCTGGGCGAGCCACCCCTTGACCATCACCACTCCCTGGCGGGAGTCGATACCCACGGCGATCCTGCCGGGGTATCTGCGGCAGGCCTCGGAGATCACCGCCGGGGTCTGGGCCGCGGCGGTGCCTAAAATAACCCGCTTGATCCCGAGGGAGAGCCAGTGTTCGACTGCCCCCAGGTCCCTGATCCCGCCGCCCAACTGCAGGGGGATCTCCACTGCCGCACGGATGGCCTTGACTGCCTCGACATTGACCGGCGCGCCGGTCACGGCCCCGTCGAGATCAACCACGTGTATCCACGTGGCGCCGGCGGCCTGCCACCGTGCGGCCGTCGCCGCCGGGTCGGCGGAGTAGACCGTCGCCTCTTCCATCCGCCCCTGGCGCAGGCGCACGCAGTGCCCCCCCTTGAGGTCTATGGCCGGGATGACGAGCATGCAAGGGGAACTAACGGCTGAGCGTCGGGAAGGTGCGCAGGACCGATTCCGCGCCGAGCTCCGTCCACCGTTCTACCGTCACCCACTGGGCCCCCCCTTTGAGAAAGGTGGTGACCTTGAGGACGTTTTCGCTCAGAGAGTGCTGTGTTTCGTCAAACCTCCCGCTCCAGAGTACCTTCTTGTCGGCGACCCGGACCAGGTGTGCGTCAAAGGCCGCCGAGGCCGGGCTCTCGACCCCGAGGGCGCTCCCCTTGCGCTGTTCAAAGCGGTAGACACCCCCGATGACGACGGCGTAGAGGTTAAGCTCACGCCCGATTTGCGCCGCAATGCCAATCGGGTCTTTCAGCATCTTCTGGGGATCCATCCCCTCCGCCGCAGACTGCGCCTGCTCCTGGGTGATCAACTCGCATCGGTTAAGGGCGTTGAGCTGACGCTGGAAGCTTGCCGTCACCACAGGCCCCGACCGCGCGGTGAGGTCTCCCGTGCGAAAGAAAAAATTCTCCCAGAGCCCCTTGACCACCCGCTGCTCCGGTCGCGCGGGCTTGACAATGAGAAAAGGGAGGATCGCCACCCGCTGGAGGGGCACTATCCTCTCCTGCTGCGCAGAGGGCGACCGTTGCCCTTGGGCATGACTAAGGGCAGGGATGAGAAAGACGACAAGGCCGAGGATAGCGACGATGAACTTCCTTCTACTCTTCATCATGTGACAATTCATATGCACCTCTCTTTCCTGAATGCTCTTGCGTTGGAGGAGTCAGCTTTTTGAGCTTGCTGACATTATAATGTGCCCTTGGTAGAGGGGACCCCTGCCCTCCTCTTGTCCAGGCGCGTGGCCTCATCCAGGGCCCTGCCGAATCCCTTGAAGATCGCCTCCACGATGTGGTGGCGGTTGGTGCCGTACAGGAGTTCAATGTGCAGGGTAATGCCGGCGTTATCCGCGACGGCCTTAAAAAAGGATTCCACCAGTTCCAAGTTGAAGTCCTTCACCTTCCCCCGGGCCTTGACCCGATACCCGAGATAGGGGCGGCCGGAGATATCGAGCACCACCCGGGCCAGGGCCTCGTCCATGGGCACCAAGGCCGCACCGTACCGTCTGATACCCGTGCGGTCTCCGAGGGCCTTTTTCACCCCCTCACCGAAGGCGATCCCCACGTCCTCCACGGTGTGATGAAAGTCTACCTCCAGATCACCTGCTGCCTTGAGCGTCAGATCGAAGAACCCGTGCATGGCCAGGAGGGTCAGCATGTGGTCGAAGAACGGGATCCCCGTGGAGATCTCCGCCTTCCCCGTGCCGTCGAGAGTCAGGGCGAGGGAGATCACGGTCTCCTTAGTCGCGCGCTTCACCGAGGCCTTCCGTGCCATCGCAGTCATCCTCTCCCCTTCCTTTTCTGATTTGATTGTGGGGATGTCACATCGTGACACTTTCCCCTCACCTCTACGGCGCGTGCATGTGCCTCCAAGCCCTCCAGGCGCGCGAGGCGCGCGACATCCTCCCGCACTCCCCGCAAGGCCTCCGGGGAGTAGGAGAGGATATTGATCCGCTTCATAAAGTGCTCCACCCCCAAGGGGGAGAAGAAGCGCGCCGTGCCTCCTGTAGGGAGCACATGGTTTGGTCCCCCGAGGTAATCCCCTACTGCCTCCGGGGTATACGCGCCGAGGAAGACGCTGCCGGCATTCTCGACCCGTCCCAGCCATTGCAGGGGGTCCGCGATCGCGAGCTCCAGGTGCTCGGGGGCAATCCGATTAGCAATTGCCATTCCCTCTGCCACGTCCTTGACGACGATGACTATTCCATGACGCTCCAGACAGGGGGTGATGATCTCCTGCCGGGGGAGCGTGCGGGAGAGTGCGGTCACCTCTTCTTCGACCTCGCTGGCAAACGCCGCCGAGGTGGTGATGAGGATAGGCCACGCCTGTTCATCGTGCTCCGCCTGGGAGAGGAGATCGGCGGCGAGAAATCGCGCGGGCGTCGTCCCATCGGCGAGCACCAGGATCTCGCTCGGCCCTGCCACCATATCCACCATGACGACCCCGTACAGGAGCCGTTTCGCCGCCGTCACATAGCTGTTCCCCGGCCCCACGATGATATCCGCTTGCGGTACGGTCTCCGTACCGTAGGCGAGCGCGGCAATGGCCTGGGCGCCGCCGGCGAGCACAAGGCGATCCGCTCCTGCCAGCTCGGCAGCCGCTATGAGGGCGGGGTTGAGCCCCTCTTTGGCAGGCGGGGTAAGGACCACCACCTCCTTTACCCCCGCCACCTTGGCGGGGATGACGTTCATCAACAGCGAAGAGGGATAGGCGGCCTTGCCGCCGGGCACGTAGACCCCTGCCCGGGCCAGGGGGCGCACCAGTTGCCCTCTGACAACCCCCGGCTCGCTATCAAACCAGGAGCACGAGAGCTCCTGGCGGTGAAACGAGGCAATCCGCTCAGCGGCCCGCTCGAGGGCGGCGCGGGTTTTTTTATCCAGTCCCGCACTTGCCCGCGCCCACTGCGTGCGGGGGACCTCCATGGCCTTCGCCGTGATCTCTACGCCGTCGAACTCGCGGGTATAGCGGATGACGGCCTGATCCCCGCCGCTGCGTACCGCTGCGATGATCTCGCGAACCTGCGCCTCTACCCCCGTCAGTTCCTCGCGCCGCTGGTCGAGAAGGGTGGTCAGGGCCTGCTCAAACCCCTTGTCGTTGCTCTCCAGCGTCCTCATCAAGATCAACCTCCTTCACGTCGGCCCCGAGGGCCGCGAGTTTGCCTACCAGATCATCATACCCCCGCTCCAGGTGATAGGCGCGGGAGATGACCGTGGTCCCCTCGGCAGCCAGGCCTGCCAGCACCAGCGAGGCGCTCGCCCGCAAATCGGTCGCCATCACCTGCGCGCCGCTCAAGCGGGGCACTCCGGTGACGATGGCCGTAGCCCCCTGCACACGAATGTCTGCCGCCATCCGTTTGAGTTCGCTCACGTGCATAAAGCGATTCTCGAAGATGTTTTCCGTGATGGCGCTCAACCCGTTGGCCACGGTCATGAGCGCCATAAACTGGGCCTGCATGTCGGTGGGGAACCCCGGATAGGGGAGGGTCTTGATATCGGCGCTCCTCACCCTGCCGTCCCCCACCACGCGCACCTCCCCGTTTTTCAGGGGGGTGATTTCTATCCCCACATCCCTGAGCTTGGCCACCACGGCCTCCAGGTGTTCGAGCCGGCACTCCTTGAGCATGATATTCCCCCGTGTCATCCCCGCCGCCACCATGAGGGTGCCCGCCTCAATCCGGTCGGGCATGACGGCATACCGGGCCGGCCGCAGTCTCTTGACCCCCTCGATGGTCACCACGGACGTCCCCGCCCCTACGATCTTGGCCCCCATGGTCGTGAGGATGGCGGCCAAGTCCTCCACCTCGGGTTCACAGGCGGCATTCTCGATGACCGTGGTCCCTTCGGCGGTGACTGCCGCCATCATGAGGTTTTCCGTGCCGGTGACCGTCGGGATGTCCAGGTAGAGCGGGGCACCGGTGAGCCGCTTGGCCCGGGCCTTGATGTAGCCGTGCTCGAGCTCGATCTCGGCGCCGAGCTTCTGGAGCCCCTTGAGATGGAGGTCGACCGGCCGCGCGCCGATGGCGCACCCGCCGGGGAGCGAGACCATCGCCTCCCCCATCCTGGCGAGGAGCGGCCCCAGTATCAGGACAGAGGCCCGCATGGTCTTCACCAGGTCGTAGGGGGCAGTAACCCCGGTGATGCCGGCGGTGTCCACCTCGATCTCACCCTGACCTTGCCACTGAAACCGTGCACCGAGGTTTTCGAGCAGGGCCTGAAAGGTATCAACGTCGCGCAGGCGCGGGCAATTGGTAAAGGTGCACGGACCTTCAACGAGCAGGGCCGCGGCCAGGGCCGGCAGGGCGGCGTTCTTGGCGCCGCTGACCCGGACCTCTCCTACCAGCCGCTCTCCCCCTTCGATGACGATCCCCTTCATGCCCTTCCCCCCTGTATCACTCGTTGTGCGCCTGACCGTATCATGGGCCCGGCCATTGCGCCCTGATTACCCGCGTTATACCGGCATAGTCAGGGGTAAGGCCAATCTGCGCAAACCCCCGTTGCTGCAAGATCTCGGTCACTGCTTCGTCCTGTCCTTTTCCCATTTCCATAATGAGCCAGCCGTGCTTCAGCAAAAAACCGGGCGCACCGTCGGCGATCTGCCGAAAAAAACGTAACCCGTCTTCCCCGCCATCCAGGGCCGTCAGGGGCTCGTAATCCCTCACCTCCGGGGCCAACTTCAATATCTCCGCCGTAGGGATATACGGCGGATTGGAGCAGATAATACCAAATCCTCTTTCCCCTGGGGGCTCCCCTCCGGGGAAGAGATCGCCGAGGACAAGGCGAATGCCCCCCCCCACCTGATGCGCCGCAGCATTTGCTTGGGCAAGGGCAAGGGCGCCGACGGAGATATCCGTGGCCACGATCTCGGCGCCGGGGAGTTCCTTAGCCAGGGCGATGGCAACGGCTCCACAGCCAAACCCTATCTCGAGCACACGTGGGGGTGACGGCATCCCCTGTGCGATACGCACGGTCTCTTCGACCAGGTGCTCGGTCTCCGGCCGTGGAATGAGACACTCGCTGCTTACCAGGAACCGCAGGGACCAAAACTCCTTCGCCCCGACGATATAGGCAAGGGGTTCTCCCCCCTTGCGTCGTTGGATCATCTCCCGATAGATCTGCCGCTCGTGATCCGTCAAGGGTCTATCGTAGTTGAGATAGAGCCCCATCCGATCGATCCCGAGGAGATGCGCCAGGAGTACCTCCGCCTCAAGGCGCGGGTTCTCCAGCTCTTTTTTCTGAAAGTGCGCGGCCGTCCACTGGATGACCTTGAGTACCGTCCACTGCTCCTCACCCATTATTGACTCGCCCCGCGCTGCAGGGCCTCGGTCTGATAGTGGGTAATGAGGGGGTCGATGATATCCTGCAGGTTGCCCTCGAGCACCGCTTCCAGCCTATAGAGGGTAAGCCCGATCCGATGGTCGGTCACCCTCCCCTGCGGGAAGTTATAGGTCCTGATCCGCTCGCTGCGATCTCCCGTGCCCACCTGGCTGCGCCTTTTTTTGGCCAGCTCCTCCTGCTGCCGCTGCTGTTCTATGTCGAGGAGCCGTGCCCGCAGGACCTTTAAGGCCTTGGCCTTGTTCTTGTGTTGCGACTTCTCGTCCTGACAGGTCGTGACGATCCCCGTCGGCAGGTGCGTCACCCTGACTGCCGAGTCGGTGGTATTGACGTGTTGCCCCCCCGGCCCCGATGAACGGTAGACATCTATCTTGAGGTCTTTGGGGTCTATCTGGACATCAACCTCTTCGGCCTCAGGCAGGACCGCCACGGTCACCGCCGAGGTATGAATTCTTCCCTGCGACTCGGTGACGGGGACCCGCTGCACGCGGTGGACGCCGCTCTCGTATTTTAAGGTGCGGTAGGCCCCTTCCCCTTCGATCAAGGCGATAATCTCCTTGAACCCGCCGACGCCGGTCGGATGCTGGCTGAGGATCTCCACGTGCCACCGGTTTTCCTCGGCATATTTAGCGTACATCCGGAACAGGTTCGCGGCAAACAGGGCGGCCTCCTCGCCGCCGGTGCCTGCCCTGATCTCCAGGACCACATTCTTGTCGTCGTGGGGGTCCTTGGGGAGCAGGGCGAGGACCAGCTCGTGCTCGATTTGCTCCTGCTGGGCGGTGAGGGCATCTATCTCCTCTTGCGCCATCCGCCGGAGCTCCTCATCTGTCTCCTTGAGCAACGGGGTACTCCCCTCGATTCCCCGGAGAAGGGACTTATACCGCCGATAGCGCTCCACCACCCGGCCGAGCTCGGCATACTCTTTGGCGTACCGCTGATATTCCCCGCGGTTCGACGCCACCTGGGGCTCGGCCATGAGGCGCTCCAATGCCCCGTGCCGCTGCTCGGCCTCTTGCAGCCTCACCACGATCTCCTTATTCACCGCCTTGTCCCTCCGGTAAAAAGGCCACGGTTGTTTATCTCCTCATGACCAGGGGGTGCTGGGTGCTTAACCATATAAAAGTAGATACCGCCTCGAGAGGAAAAAAACGAGGCGGGCGTTGCGCTGGTACCATCTGTCCCTCCCGCTTGCAAATGGCAAAAAAATATCACCGGCTACCTGCAGAAGTCCTCTGCCGTGGCCGGTGACGAGAACTGCGCCCTAACCCTTTTTCTGCTCCCCTTTTTTCTGCTCCCCTTGCCGGAGGTTTTTGTATTTACGGGTGAACTTCTCGATCCGGCCTGCTGTATCCAAGAGTTTCTCTTTGCCTGTAAAGAAGGGGTGGCAGTGAGAACAGATGTCTACCGAATAATCCTTGCGGGTCGACGTGGTCTGAAAGGTTGCGCCACAGGCACAGGTGATGGTTATGTTGTGTACCTCGGGGTGAATCCCTTTTTTCATCCGTTTACTCCTCAAACGTTTTAGGTAAGCCTAGCATGTTTTCTGCCGATGATCAACCCCCGTTCACTGGTTCATGGTATCCAAAAATTCTCGGTTGGTGGAGGTCTTTCTCAGCTTGTCTAAAAGGAATTCCATGCTGTCTACCGTGTTCATGGGGGTAAGCACGCGGCGGAGGAGCCAGATACGCTCCAGGTCATTGGGTCCCAGCAGGAGCTCTTCTTTCCTCGTCCCCGAGCGGTTGATATCGATGGCCGGAAAGATCCTGCGGTCGACGAGCCGGCGATCCAGCATCAACTCCATATTGCCGGTCCCCTTAAACTCCTCGAAGATCACCTCGTCCATCCTGCTCCCCGTATCAATCAAGGCGGTGGCGATGATGGTGAGGCTCCCCCCCTCCTCGATGTTTCTTGCGGCGCCGAAGAAGCGCTTGGGGCGTTGCAGGGCGTTGGCGTCAATACCCCCCGACAGGATCTTGCCGCTCGGGGGCACCACGGCGTTGTAGGCCCGGGCAAGCCTCGTAATGCTGTCGAGGAGTATGATTACATCCCGCTGGTGCTCCACGAGCCGTTTGGCCTTTTCGATGACCATCTCCGCCACCTGCACGTGCCGCTGGGGGGGCTCGTCGAAGGTAGAGCTGATCACCTCTCCATCGACCGAGCGCTCCATGTCGGTCACCTCCTCGGGACGCTCGTCAATGAGGAGCACGATCAAGATCATTTCCTTATGATTGGTCATGATACTGTGGGCGATAGACTGCAGGAGCATGGTTTTGCCGGTCCTCGGGGGGGCGACGATCAGCCCGCGCTGCCCCTTGCCGATAGGGGTGAGGAGATCCATTACCCGGGTGGAGTAGTCGTCGGGATTGTGCTCCAGGTGGGCCTTCTCGCGCGGGTAGAAGGGTGTGAGGTTGTCGAAGAGGATCTTGTCTTTGGCAGCCTCGGGGTCCTCAAAATTGAAGGTCTCCACCTTGAGGAGCGCAAAGTAGCGCTCTGCCTCCTTCGGCGGCCGAATCTGCCCGGCAATGGTATCACCGGTGCGGAGGTTGAACCGCCGAATCTGCGACGGCGAGACATAGATGTCATCGGGACCCGGCAGGTAATTGTAATCCGGGGAGCGGAGAAAGCCGAATCCGTCCGGTAGGATCTCCAAGACTCCTTCGCCGTAGATGACGCCGTTTTTCTCCGCCTGGGCCTGCAGGATGCTGAAGATTAACTCCTGCCGCCGCATGTTTGCCGCCCCTTCCACGCTGAACGCCTTGGCCAGGGCCGCCAGATCCGCAATCTTTTTCTGCTTTAAATCTCCTAAATTAATAATCTCTGTATTCATAACGTTTCATTTCCCCCTTACTGCCTGATATAATCTCGAGACCTGTTCTTCTGTTTCCTCCGGCGAGCCGTTGTTGTTAATCACGTAGTGGGCATAGGCCACCTTTTCCTCCAAGGCACGCTGCGTCTTGATCCTCCGCATAGCCTCCTCTCGGGTAAGCCCGTCTCTCTCCATGAGGCGCTGGATCTGGCTTTCGCGGGTGGCATAGACGACCACCACCAAATCCACGCGCTCGTGCTCCCCCTGCTCAATCAGCAAGGGGATCTCCAGGACCACGACATCGTCCCCCTCCTGCGCCCGCTGCCACAACGCGGCAGCTATCATCGGGTGTAGGATCCGTTCCAGGTCTCGCCGGCGTTGCGCGTCCCGGAAAATAATAGTGCCGAGCCGTGCCCGGTCGACAGCACCGGCCGCGGTGAGCACCTCCGGACCGAAGGCCGTTACCACTTTCTGCTTGACTTCCTCGTTCGTCGCCAGTATCTCATGCGCGATAGTGTCCGCATCAATCACCGGCAGCCCCCGTTCCCTGAGGATCCGGGAGACCGCGCTCTTGCCGCTGGCGATCCCGCCTGTCAGTCCTATGACCCTCGGCATCAAATATCCAGATTCTCGACGTGGAGGGCATGCTGCTCGATGAATTGCCTGCGCTCCTCCACCTGATCTCCCATGAGGATGGTAAAGACCTCGTCCGCCACCACCGCGTCTTCCACCCGCACCTGGAGCAGACTGCGGCTGTCCGGGTTCATGGTAGTATCCCAGAGTTGCTCGGGGTTCATCTCCCCGAGCCCTTTATAGCGCTGAATGGAAACCCCTTCTTTCCCGATGGCGGTGATGTAGCTCAACAATTCTCCCTTGGAAGCCACGCGCTGTTGGCCCCCCTTGTGATAGATGACAAAGGGCGGGGTTTCCAATCCGGCGATAGATGGATATAGCTCGAGGATGCCCCGATATTCGACGGTCTCGACCAGGTCCCTGCTGATCCGCCGCGACATCGTTCGCTCGTTTATGCTCCCCTCGAGAGGAAACTCAAAAAGGTTATGCTCCTCATCGGCGGTGATCTCTCCTCCCTTCATTCCCCCCTCTTCCAGGGCCTTGCGCAGGGTCTTGAGACGCGTCTGTTTCCCGAAATCCTCGGCGCTCGCAAATCCCTGTTGCAGGAGCGTCTTGACCGCCTCGCGGGGGTATCCCCGGCGTTCGAGCCGCCGCAAAAAATAATCATACCGGGAGAATTTGTTCAGCAGATCAAGGAGTTTCTTGCCGCTCATGCGACTCTTCCCTCCCTTTAACTCCAGTTCCATCTCTTCCATGGCCCGCTGCAGGAGAAAGCGATTCATCTCTTCGTCGTCCTTGAGGTACTGATCCTCCTTCCCCTTGCGCACCCGATAGAGCGGGGGCTGGGCGATATAGAGATACCCGCGTTCAATCACCTCCACCATCTGCCGGTAAAAGAAGGTCAGCAGGAGCGTGCGGATGTGTGAGCCATCGACATCGGCATCCGTCATGATGATGATGCGGTGATACCTGAGTTTGCCCAAGTCTACGTCCTCTTTGTTTATGCCGACACCGAGGGCGGTTATGATCGTCTTGATCTCCTCATTGGACAACATCTTGTCATATCTGGCCTTTTCTACGTTGAGGATCTTCCCCTTGAGCGGGAGGATGGCCTGATACCGCCGGTCCCTCCCCTGCTTGGCCGAGCCGCCTGCCGAGTCCCCCTCAACGATGTACAACTCGCTGTTAACCGGATCGCGCTCCTGACAGTCCGCCAGCTTGCCGGGCAGGAGGGTTGCATCCATCCCCCCCTTTTTCCTGACGAGCTCCCGCGCCTTACGGGCCGCCACCCGAGCGCGCGCGGCCTCGATAACCTTGACCAGTATCTTCCGGGCCACGGAGGGATGTTCCTCAAAATAGCTGCTGAGATGTTCGTTGGCGAGCGTCTCAACGTACCCCTTTACCTCGCTGTTGCCCAGCTTGGTCTTGGTCTGCCCTTCAAATTGGGGGTCCGGCACCCGGACGCTGATCACGCCCACCAGCCCCTCGCGCACATCGTCGCCGCTTAATCCTTCTTTGAGGTCTTTTAAGAGGTTGTGGTTGGCGGCATATGAATTGATGGTCCTGGTCAGGGCCGTCTTAAACCCTACCAGGTGCGCACCCCCCTCGTGAGTGTTGATGCTGTTGGCAAAGCTGAAGATGGTCTCCTTATACGTGTCATTATACTGGAGGGCGATCTCAATATAGGTATCGTTCTTCGTCCCCTCAAAGTAGATGGGCTTCGGGTGGACACCGTTCTTGGCACGATTGAGATACTCGACGAACGAGATGATTCCGCCCTTATAAAAGAACTGGTTGTTCTTTTCATTCCGCTCATCCTCAATGGTGATGGTAATCCCCTTGTTGAGAAAGGCGTGTTCGCGCAGGCGCTGGGAGAGGAGGTCATAACTGAACTCCTGGTCGCCGAAGATTACGGGGTCGGGTTTAAAGGTTATTTTGGTACCGGTTTTTTTGGTCTTGCCGATCGTCTTAAGGGCGGACTTCTGCTTACCGCGCTCATAGCGCTGCGCATAAACCGTCCCCGCCCGTTTTATCTCAAGTTCGAGATACTCGGACAGGGCATTGACGACCGAAAGGCCGACGCCATGGAGTCCCCCCGATACCTTGTAACTTTTTTTATCGAATTTTCCACCGGAGTGGAGCTTGGTTAAGACGACTTCTACCGCCGGTCTTTTTTCTTGCTGATGCATATCAACGGGAATTCCTCTGCCGTTGTCATTGACCGTCACCGTGTTATCGAGATGAATGACCACCTCTATTTTTGTGCAGAAACCGGCGAGGGCCTCATCAATGCTGTTATCCACCAATTCTTCCACGAGATGATGGAGGCCTTCGGTTGCCGTGTTGCCAATATACATGGCGGGTCGTTTGCGGACCGCCTCAAGGCCTTCGAGCACCTTGATATGTCTGGCATCATATTCTTCGGTATGAATAATCCGTTCTTCCAACGTTCTCTCCCGATGAGTATGGGTTTTGACTGGTTTTACCGTTGTGGAATGGGGTGAGGCGGTCGCGAACTAGAGGCGCATAGGCATAATGACATAGAGAAAAGCCTCTCCATCCTGGGGTCGTATAATCCCGGAACTCAATTCTTCCTTTAACTCCATAATGATCTTTTCCGGTTCAATGTTGGTTAAGACGTCTAAGAGATAACGGGCATTAAAGCTTACTTCGAGCGGGTCTCCTTGGTACTCTATCTTAATTTCTTCCTGAACGTTACCCACATCGGGTCCGCCGGTCTTTATTTCCATGGCGGCCTTGCGTATAGAAAAGCGCACGCCCTCCCCTTTCTCACTGGCGATGACCTGCGCGCGTCGAAGCGCACCGATAAATTCCTTTCTATTTATAACGATGTGTTTATCATTTGCCTTCGGTATTACTTGTTGGTAGTCAGGATATTCTCCTTCTAAAAGGCGGACAACAACTATTGTTTTTTCTGTCTTAAAAATACAATTGTTGCCTTTAAGAGAAATCGTAACTTCCGTTTCTCCATCCCCTAACACCTTTTTTAGCTCCGTTAATCCGCGGCGCGAGAGGATAATGCCCTTATCAAAACTTATGTTCTGTTCCTTGTCAATGAGCGAAAGCCGATGTCCGTCGGTGGCGACCATGCGAAAGTAGTCCCGCTTATCTTTACTCACTTTCTCCATATAAATACCATTGAGATTAAATCTCGATTCCTCTGAAGATGCGGCAAAAACCGTCTTTTCTATCATTTCCAAAAGGGAGGACGCAGATACGGTAAAAGAAGAACCGCCATCAATTGCCGGAAACGCCGGAAACTCTTTTGGGTCTACTCCGGGGAGGTTAAAAACGGTTTTTCCCGCTTTTATCGAAATCCAAAAATTATCTGCTCGTTCTATCTCTATTTTTTCTTCGGGAAGCTCTCTTACAATATCGTAGAGCTTACGTGCCGACACACAGAAAGTTCCTTTATCAACGCTCTTCGCATCCGTTATCTCCATAACGCCAATTTCCAAGTCGGTCGCCACGATATTAATTTTTTCTTTTTCTCCCGTAATTAAAATATTGGAGAGAATAGGAATCGTACTCCTTCGCTCGGCAATTCCTTGAATCTTTCCCAGACTCTGTTGAAAAACCCCCTTTTCTATTATGAATTTCATGGCATCTCCTTAAAAACAGTATTATTATAATAGTAATAATGCCTGTGAATACGTTAATAAGTATACTAACTACTTAAAACAAAAGGATATAACATTGAGTATAACTTTCGAGACTGACGTGTATTACTGTCTATAATTATTCGGAGATCTTTTTTATAAGGTCAGCCACAACATTTTTTGTATAGGTATCGGAAGATACTTTTTCTTCTATTTTATTAATGGCATGAATAACCGTTGAGTGGTCTTTGCCGCCGAATTTACCGCCGATCTCTATAAGAGAAGACGGGGTAAGTTTTCGGGAAAGATACATGCCTATTTGGCGCGGTACTACAAATTGTTTTAAGCGTCGTTTCGAACGCAAATCCTTCGGCTTAAGATCAAAATATGAAGAGACCTGTCTCTGGATGCTGTCGATGGTAACGGTTGCCTCTTTATCTCTGATAAAATTTTTCAAAACCTCCTTTGCCATTTCCAAATTAATCTCTTGTTTTGTGAGAGAGGAAAAGGCACCGAGGCGAATGAGACAACCTTCTAAAATCCGAACGTTCGAGTTAATATTAGATGCCAAGAAGAACGCAACGTCATTCGGGATATAGATGTTCTCTAAATCTGATTTTTTTTTCAGGATGGCCACCTTGGTTTCTACGTCTGGGGCTTGTATATCGGCGATAAGACCCCATTCGAAGCGAGATTTTAGGCGTTCCTCAAAGTCGGG
Organism: Deltaproteobacteria bacterium RBG_16_54_18; assembly: GCA_001797935.1. GTDB lineage: Bacteria > Desulfobacterota > B13-G15 > B13-G15 > RBG-16-54-18 > RBG-16-54-18. Next base: position 13,512 of record MGQT01000003.1, read on the forward strand.
GATTTCGCGGGGCAGCTTATCGCTCGTAAGGACGATCTGTTTTTTATTTTCATATAAGCTGTTGAAAGTATGGAAGAATTCTATCTGGGTCCGTTCCTTTCCGGAGATAAACTGGATGTCGTCTATGAGAAGTACCTCGGTATTTCTAAATTTTTTTCTAAAGCCATCCATACGCTCGAAGCGTATGGAGTTTACCAGTTCGTTAGTAAATTCCTCGGAAGAAATATAACAGACCTTGGTAGGATCTGAGACCGTCCGATTTTTTATTATTCTGTGGCCGACGGCATTAAGGAGATGGGTCTTGCCCAATCCCACCCCGCCGTAGATAAAGAGGGGGTTATATCTCCTGCCCGGGGTGTCGGCGGCCGCCTGGGATGCTGCGTGGGCGAATTGATTGCCAGCTCCAATGACAAAGTTTTCAAAGGAGTAGCGGGGGTTAAACATGCGGCTGGCCAACTCGTCATCCCCTTCGCTGGCAGCGAGGGCGGACTGCTTCGCGACGCTATGAGAGGGGGGGGTCTTTTTTACCTGCAGCGAGATGGTGTACTCTTTTCCCGTGAGCTCATACAAGACGCCCTTGATGGTTGGCATATAGTGTTCGGCGACCCAGTCGCGGAAGAAGTTGTTGGGCACCTCGAGAATAACCTTTTTTTCTTCCAGCGACTTGCAGCGGATAGGTTTAATCCACGTCTCGAAGCTGTTGATATTTATCTGTCCTTTTATGGTCTCTAAGACTTGCGGCCAAAAATCTTCCATGGTTACAGCGCTGTTCATGCACGAGGATGGTGCTCTGGGGTGCGTTCCTTATAATGGAATTTCAACATTTATTCCACAATTTGTGGATATCTTTTTTTGATAGGAAAAAGGGAGATTTCGTGAAAAAGCTGCTCTTTTACTCCTCTTTCAACATTCCTTTGTCGTTGGAATTTTGGGCCACCGGGCCAGCACGTGCTTACCTTCTGTGTAGCAGAAATGCACCCCTAGGTCAAGTCATTTTTCTCTTTTTCGTCCGCGTCCGCCATACGAGCGAGGCCCATCAACTTTTCACCCTCTTCCAGCCCGAAGAGCCGGACCCCCACCGTGTTCCTCCCCCGGAGCGGGATATCCTTAATTTCGAGCCGCAAGACCCTCCCCTTGTCCGTGATCAAGATCACCTCATGCTCCGTTCCGACTTGGAGGATACCCACCACGGGCCCATTTTTTTCGGTGACCAGGGTGTTGATGACCCCCTTGCCCCCCCGATTTTGCGCGCGGTACTCCTTCAACGGCGTCCGCTTGCCGTATCCTCGCTCGGTAATGCTCAGAATTGCAGACCCTTCTTTGATGATCTCCAGGTCGACCACCTGGTCATGAGCAGCAAGGGTGATGCCCCGTACCCCGCTTGCCGACCGCCCCATCTCACGGAGCTGCCCTGCCTTAAACCTGGTCGCCTTCCCCAAACGCGTCCCGACAAAGATCTCCCTTTTTTCTTCCGTGAGCTTGGCATCAACCAGGGCATCCCCTTGTCTGAGGCGCAGCGCGAGGATACCGGCGGCGCGCGGATTGCTAAAGGCCTGTAAAGAGATTTTCTTCAGCATCCCCTGCTTGGTGGCCATGATAACGGATTGTCCCGGCGTGAAATCCCTGACGGGGAGGATACCGGTGATCCGTTCCTCCGGCGAGAGGTCGATCAGGTTCACCAGCGCCTTCCCCTTTGCCGAGGGGGCCGCCGGCGGGATTTGGTGTACCTTAAGCCAATAAACCTTCCCCCGATCGGTAAAGAACAGGATGTAGTGATGAGTGGTAGCGACAAAGATGTGTTCTACAAAGTCTTCATCCTTGACGGAAATCCCGAGCCGCCCCTTCCCCCCGCGGCGTTGGCTGCGATAGAGACCTGCCGGCGTCCGCTTGACGTAGCCGGTGTGCGTTATGGTGACGACGACCTCCTCATCCTGGATGAGGTCTTCGATGCGGACATCCCCTTCGTCCTCAACGATCTGGGTATGGCGGGGGTCACCGAATTCTTCACGCAGCGCCTGCAAATCCGCGGCGATCACCTCCATGAGGAGCCGCTCATCGCCGAGAATTCGTTTTAGCTGCGCGATCTCTTCGGTCAGCTTGGTGAATTCCTCGCTCAACCGCTTACGCTCCATGCCGGTGAGTCGTTGCAGCCGCATATCAAGGATGGCCTGGGCCTGGGCATCGGAAAAGGAAAACTCTTTCTCCAACCCCGCCTTGGCTTCGGCAGGCGTCTTTGATCGCTTGATCAGGGCGATGATGGCGTCGATATGCTCCAAGGCCTTCTGCAGCCCCTGGAGGATGTGGGCGCGGGCCTCTGCCTCGCGCAGTTCGAAACGGGAACGTCGAGTAACGACCACCTTGCGGTGTTCGATAAAGTACCCGATAAACTCCTTGACATTCAGAACGACAGGCCTGTTATCCACGAGGGCCAAGAGGATAATCCCAAAGGAGACCTGCAGCTGGGTGAGCTTATAGAGCTGGTTAAGGATGACCTCCGCCACCTCATCTTTTCTCAACTCGAGCACCATCCGCATCCCTTCACGATCAGACTCGTCCCGTACTTCGGCGATCCCTTCCAGGCGCTTCTCCTGCATCAGCTGCGCGATCTTTTCCACGAGGCGCGCCTTGTTGACCTGATAGGGGAGTTCCGTGACAATGATTCGATCCCGTCCCGCTTTTTGCTTTTCCACGACGGCGCGGGCGCGCAGCTGGATGACACCCCTGCCGGTTTGATACGCTGCCCTGATCCCTTCGTTCCCGCAAATAAGCGCGCCGGTGGGGAAATCGGGCCCCGGGATGATCTCCATCAACTCCTCGATGGTTATCGCCGGATTCTCTATATGGGCAATAATGGCGTCGCTCACCTCGACCAGATTATGGGGGGGAATATTCGTGGCCATGCCTACGGCGATGCCGGCGGAGCCGTTGATCAGCAGGTTGGGAACACGCGTGGGGAGCACCGTCGGCTCAAGGGTGGTCTCGTCGAAGTTTGGGACAAAGTCGACGGTATCTTTATCGATATCGGCGAGCATCTTTTCGGCAAGCTTCGTAAGGCGCGCCTCGGTATATCGGTAGGCCGCTGCGGAATCGCCGTCGATGGACCCAAAATTTCCCTGACCGTCCACGAGCGGGTAACGCATGTTGAAGCCCTGGGCCATGCGCACCATGGTATCGTACACGGCCGTATCACCGTGAGGATGATATTTCTTGAGCACCTCACCGACGACGCCGGCGCTCTTGGAATATTTTTTATTGTGCAGGAGCCCTTCCCGGAACATCGCGTACAGGATCCGCCGGTGCACGGGCTTGAGCCCATCCCGCACGTCCGGGAGGGCGCGCCCAATGATAACGCTCATGGCATAATCCATGTAGGATTTGCGCATCTCGTCTTCGATGTTCACCGGCAGAAATCCGCTCACGGGATTCGTCACGATATCCTCCAGAAACAAGTTTGCTGCATTGTAGCAAAAGGGACCGCGGTAATCAAGTGAGACGAAGGAGCGCGGCTTTCAAGGTACTATAAATTTGGTCAGCCTTGACAAGGGGGGAAGGGTGCTTATAAGATGCCCACGAGGTGAGGGAGATGGTCGACTATGAGCGCACTGATCTCGCGCCGTATGCCGCCCGCAGTACGTACACCAAGGGGAGAAGGTATCCGGAGGAGTTCAAGGATGATCGTCCTGCCTTCGAGCGGGATCGGGATCGGATAATTCACTGCGCCGCCTTTCGACGGCTGGAGTACAAGACCCAGGTCTTTGTCAACCACGAGGGGGATTACTACCGGACCCGCCTCACGCACACCTTGGAGGTGGCCCAGATCGCCCGGGGGATCGCCCGCAAGCTCAGGCTCAATGAGGAGCTGACCGAGGCCATCGCTTTGGCGCACGACCTCGGGCACACCCCCTTCGGCCATGCCGGTGAGGATGCCCTCAACACGCTCATGGCGGGGTACGGCGGCTTCGAACACAACCTGCAGAGCCTGCGGGTGGTGGAGCGCCTGGAGGAACGCTACCCCCTCTTCCCTGGGCTGAACCTGACCTTTGAGACCAGGGAGGGTTTAGCCAAGCACTCCACTGCGCATGACTCTCCTCGTGAGGACCTCGCCGACTATGAAATGGCGCTTGCCCCCACGGTGGAGGCGCAGATCATCAACGTGGCGGACGAGATCGCCTATAATAATCACGACATCGATGACGGATTGGAGTCAAACCTTATTCAGCGGGACGAGCTTATGGAAGTCCCCCTCTGGAAAGAGGTCTTTGGGCGGGCGGAGCACAAGTACCCCCATGCCACTTCTCAGGCGAAGACCTACACGGCAATCAGCGCGCTCATCGGCCTGCTGATCCAGGACGTCGTCGTGCAGACCCAGCGTATTATAGAGGAAGCCGGTGTCAAGACGACAGAGGATGTGCGCAGGCGTGGGAAGGTCTTGGTCGGCTATAGCCCCGCCGTCCGTGAGGAGAGCGGCATATTGACAGCATTTCTCTATGAGCGCTTGTATCATCACTGGCGGGTAGAGCGCATGAGGATCAAGGCAGAAAGGTTCATCGCCGAGCTCTTTCGGGCCTATGTGGAGACCCCGACGCTCGTGCCGAGACGGTACCGGGAGCGCAAGGGCGAAGAGCCGATTCCCCGGATGGTCTGCGATTACATCGCCGGGATGACCGACCGCTTTGCCCTGGACGAATACAAAAAACTGTTCGATCCTTACGAGAAAGTTTAGAAAAATTCGAAGATCCATATGAAAAAGTGTAAATGTTCAAAGGCCCATATGAGAAAGTCTAAGAAATCTCGAAGGATCCAACCCCTATGAAAAGGTTTGAGAATGGCTGAATTTCCTCCCTTGATACAGGCGATGCTGGATCCTTCCTGGTATCCCCATCACCCAAATGAAGTCGAGCTCGTGCAGACGCACATTTCTTACATCTTTCTCGCAGGAGGGCTCGTCTATAAGGTCAAAAAACCGGTGGACTTCGGCTTTTTGGATTTCACCACCCTAGAGCAACGGGGCTTTTTTTGCCGGGAGGAGGTGCGGCTCAATCAACGATTCTCCCCCGATGTCTACCTGGCAGTCGATCCCATCTCGATGGTGGGGAATGCTTATCGCCTGCGTGACGAGACCGCCGTGGTGGAGTATGCGGTAAAGATGCGGCGCATCAACGAAGCGCACATGCTCTACCGGCTGCTGCAGGCAGGGGAGGTTACCACTGCAACCATGCAGCGCGTCGGCAAATATCTTGCTCGGGTATACGCGGCCATCGCGAGCGATGAGAAGGCCCGTGCCTTCGGCGCCATGGAGGTCATTGCGACGAATGTGCGGGAAAACTTTGCGCAGACGAGGGAATATATCGGCGGACCCCTTTCCGCTAAGACGTTTGCCGCGATCGAGGGTTGGAGTCTTTCTTTCATGGAAAAGGAGGAGGCGCTGTTCGCGCAGCGGGTGGCCCAGGGGTATATCAAAGACTGCCACGGCGATCTGCACCTGCAGCATATCTGTGTGGAGGGAGATCATATTTACGTCTTCGATTGCATCGAGTTTAATGAGCGGTTCCGTTTCGGAGATGTGGCCTCGGACGCTGCGTTTCTCGCCATGGATTTAGATTCTAGCGGCCACCCCGATTTCGCCACTGTCTTTGCTGAGGCGTATGCTGAGGCCGCAGGTGACGATACTGTGGCCGGGGTCCTGCGATTCTACAAGGTCTACCGGGCGTATGTGCGGGCCAAGGTGACCTCCTTCATGCTCGATGATCCGGCGCTCGATGAGGCGGCCAAGATAGAGATCGTGCGGCGCGCCAAGGTATACTATGATCTCGCCCTTGCCTATTGCCAGGGCAAGAGCTAGGAGTTTCATGCCCAGACCGTAGTGATGGCAAGCGGACATTGATGAAGATAGACTTGCATATACATTCACGCGAGGGATCAGACGGGCATTGGGGGCTGGAGGAAATCTTTGCCGAGGCAGGCGAGCAAAGACAGATTCGCCTGCTCTCGATCACCGACCACGACTCCATCAAGGCGCAGGCGCAGGCCGTTGTCTTGGCCCGCTCGCACGGGATCGCGTATCTCTCCGGCGTGGAATTGAACGTGACCTTTGTCCATCCGGATTACGGGAAAGGGAAACCGGTCTCGCTCGATTGTCTGGGGTATCAGTTCGACATTGCAAACGCCGCCCTGATCGCAAAACTCGCGGCCTTGCGGGATTACCGGAGGCACCGGGCGGAGCAGATCGTGGAGAATATCAACGCGGAGTTCGTCAAAGAAGGGCTGCCGGCGTTCACGGCGGCTGACCTTGATGCGATTCAGGCCGACGTCGAGGGGGCCATCGGCAGGCCCCATATAGCAGCCTATCTGATCCGCAAAGGACTGGTAAAGACGCGGCAGGAGGCCTTTGACCGCTACCTCGTCCAGTGTGACGTGCCGAAGATGCCGTTGGACCTCGCGGAGGCAGCGCAACTCATTCGCGGCGCCGGCGGCAAGCTCATCCTTGCCCACCCCGGCGATCCGAACGGGACCTCGCTCGTGACCCTAGCCCCTGCGGTGCCGGAGCAACTGCAGATCATTGGCGACGGCATGCTGGAGTTTATTGATGGGATTGAGTGCTGGCACTCGCGGCATGACAGCGATACCGCGACGGCATACCGGGCCTTTGCCCGAGCCATGGGGCTTATGGTCACCGGCGGGTCGGATTGCCATCAGCACCCCGTCATGATGGGGGAGGTGGCGATTCCCGATGAGGTGGCGGAACAATTTATATTATAGCGAACCGCGGAAGGACACGGAGCCAGGATGCGAAGCGCTCGATAAAAAATTTCAGGGCGGCATCGTCGCTGCAAAGCATGAGGATACGGGTAATGGAAAAGCATAAAGGAATTATATTATGAAAGTGCCGTTTAAAGAGTTTGTGAAAAAGGAACTCCCGGAGAATGCTGTCTTGATCGCCTGCGGGTTGCCTGCCACGAACAAGACGGAGACGATGGAGGTTATCGTTCGCTTGAGGGGGTATGCGATGTTGCGTTCGGACCTCATCCGCCTCGAGGTGCTCAAGGGGGAAGACATCTTCGATGAAAAGGTGGCCGCGAACATGGACAAACGCACGCTGGTCTATGACACCATGTTCGCGCGGGCAAACGCGCTTGCGGCGCAGGGGAGCGGGGTCATCATGGATGCTACCTTTATCAGCCAAAAGCTCAGACAGCGGGCGGCGGAGGTGGCGGCAAAGAACAACAAGCCCTTTATTATCCAGCAGACCCACTGCCTGGAGGAGTATTCTCTCCACAAGATCTCACAGAGGACAAAGGAAAACTATGAATCCAATGCCCTGACCCCTCAGGCATACTTTAATAATAAGGAAAAATTCGAACCAGTTGACCTCGATGGGCTCAAGGCACGCTTTCCCAGCCTTTCTTTGATACATCTGCTGGTGGACACGGCCTCGGACTTGGATGACGAGTGGTATGTAATAGACAAGTTCACGCGATAATAGCTTTATACCTTATACCGTGAGCTCGATGATCTTCGCCTTGTTCAGGTCCATGGTACCCAGCCCCAGCCGCTCGGCCACGCGCAGGTAGGGGCGGATCATCTCAGTCGTGTAGGTAGTGTCGTACTGCTCCATGAGGCGAGAGCAGTAGGTGTCCAAGGCCACCATATCCCCGCTCAGAATGAAACGATTGACCCCCTCCTTGACCTCGCCCTTGCCGCGCGTCGGCCCGCCTTTGGTGAGAATGGCCCTGGCGTCGACGATCGAGATCTCCGGACGCACCGCATCGGCAAACTCTGCCAAGGCGGTCATAAAGTGAGACTCGTCGCGAAAGGCAGCCTTGGTCCGCGCGTCGGCGCCCTTCAACCCCTTTTGAATACCTTCTCCCCTGATGTGTGAATCCCAGCGCTGAGCTCCATAGATGGCACCAAACTGGTTTTTCAGCGCACAGGTGAGGTAGGAGGTGTGGTGCCGTTTCAGGCAGGGCATGTTGACGATCACCGACGCTTGATGGATCTTCTTGTGCACGATGATCTCCGGGTAGGCATGCCAGCCGCTTTTTTTGGTCTTCACATATTCCCGGCGTCGCCCGGCGTCGCCCACGGTGACGGCAATTCCCTGCTCGCGCCCCCTGCGGGCGATGTCGTTGAAGTCGAAGGTCTCCCGATCTGTTCCTAAAAGATAGGTACCGGGGGCGTCAAAGACCTCCACCCCCCCGGCCCCGGCCTCGCGCAGGAGACGGGCCACGAGAAAGATCATCTCCGGATCAGTGGTGATCGGGAATGGTTGGCGGAAGATGAAGTTGGGTTTGATGAGCGCCCTGTTCCCTGTGCCGACAAGGGGCGTGAGGCCGCCGAGTGCCTCGAGGGCGGCACGGAGCATCCGTTCCGGGTCCTTCCCCTTGACAGAGACCACGAGGGGTTCCCCCCCCCGCATATAGGGATTGGGGATACCGGCGCGCGGCCCTTGCGCTCCTTTAAAGCACCCGGAGCCCAAGGCCGCCACGGCGGCAGTGCCCCCTGCGGTCAATTTAATGAAATCGCGACGGGATAGCCAGTTATCGTTTTTTTTTGCCACGCGCGCTGACTCCTCTTTTTTTGCTTTTTGGAGACTTCTTACCACCTTTTCCCCTGAGCCAGGCCGTCGCCCCCCCGATGGCGGCCCCTGCCACGATCATGCCGACCTCGTCAAATTCATAGTCAAAGAACGGGGGCAGGTTGAGCAACGGCAGGAATATCTGGGTGACCAGGAGGAACACCCCCATGCCCAGAGACCCAGCCAGGAGACCGATGGCACCCCCCTCGATACGCCACCTGACTCCGCTGAGGGGCGCGAGGCAGCCGAAGACCGCCCCTAAAAGGGGCCATGCGATCCACCGGGGATATGGTATGACGATGTTTAAGGCCCCGCAGAGCAGGACGATGCCTCCCCCTAAGCCGCCCCACCAGGACCATCTCTCGGTGGCCGGAGGGGTAAGCTGCGAGGCGACGCCGAGGAGGATGGCGGCAGTCAACCACCCGGCGATTTGTAGCTCTGTCAGTTCATAGGCGATGACGCCGATCACCCCGGCTGCCGCGCCGAGCGCGATCCCTATGACTATGCGCCTCATCTCTTTCATCTCACTTCTGCTTCCCTTGCTGCTGGATAGAGCGTAGCGCCCTGATCACGGGGTCGCTTGTCGCACCCTCGAGCACCAGGAATAACAGGTCCCCTGTCACCAGGGCACCCGCGTGCCCCCGCCTGACCTTGCCCACAATGAACCCTTCTCTGGCCGCGACCCCGGCGATAACGCCCGATTGCCGGAGGGTCTTAAAGGCCTCTGCAGCCTTTTGGTGGTCGGGGTAACGCACCATAATGACCCGCAGGGGCTTGATGTCCGGCGTATAGTAAAAGATGACCCCCTCAACGCCGTCCCCCAGGGAGAGGCAATTTTGGTGGGAGAGAAAGTAGCTGTTGTTCAGGGCGGTCTGTCCGTGGAAGTAGATCAAAGAATCCTTTGCCACCCACTGCGCGGGGAGCCGTCCCAAGATTTCAGGCCGTGTCCCTTCCCGCGGGATCTTTTCGGCGATGGCCCGGCCGAGGGCAAGGAGCACTTCCTTATCCCCCTCCTTATCGGAGAAGGCCCTCACAAAATATCTTCCTTTCCAAAAGGCGAGGAGCCCCTGCGCATAGGCGGCATCCTGCCCGATAGCGGGATGTTCTCCTTGGCTGTCGAAGGTGTAGATACCG
>MGQT01000004.1 GCA_001797935.1 Deltaproteobacteria bacterium RBG_16_54_18
CATCTGCCAGAAGGGGCTGAGCCCCTGCCAAACCCCATTGGGTTATGTGGATTCAAATTAGAGGAGAGAGGGAAGACGATCTTTTTCTTCCCGGGGGTGCACCGTGAGGTGAAGAGGCTCGCGGAGGTGGCATTACTCCCCTTTATACGAGAGCGGCTTCAAGGAGAACGAGAAGTGGTCAGGTCGGCTCTTTTAAAGGTCTTTGGGCCTACCGAGGCACAGATAAAAGAGACCATTCAGACAGCGATCGGGGCGGGGGTGGAACTGGCATCGCTCCCCTCTTTCCCCGAGATACACCTCAGGGTGACGGCGCGCGGCATTGATCCGCAGGAGGTGGCAGCAAGGATGCGGCAAACGGAAGATGCCATCGCCTCGAGCCTCGGCGTCTATCTTTTTGGCCGGAGAGAAGACTCCATGGAAGGTGTCGTGGGGAGATTGCTCAGAGAGAGGATGGCGACCATAGCCGTGGCGGAGTCATGCACCGGTGGCCTTATCAGCCACCGCATCACCGAAATCGCAGGGAGCTCACGCTATTTCCTCCGCGGGGTGGTGGCCTACGGCAACCAGGCAAAGGAGGAACTGCTGGGTGTGTCATCCGCGCTGCTTGAAAAATATGGCCCGGTGAGCAAAGAGACCGCTGAGGAGATGGCCAGGGGGGTACGGGCAAGCAGTGGGACGAGCATTGGGATTGCCACCACCGGCATTGCCGGACCGAGTGGGGGAACTACGGAAACACCTGTCGGAAGGGTCTTTATCGCTTTGATTGCCGAGAGTTTCCGCGAAGTGAAACAGTACGACTTCTTCGGCGATCGTCACCAGGTGAAATTGATGGCTTCGGAAGTAGCACTCGACAGGGTGCGCCGGTATCTCTTGGGTATCGCCTCTTGAAAAGTCACGCCGGTAACCATCTCCCGTCTTTCAGGACAAGACGTAGCGGCTGAGGGAGGTTGTTGCAATGCTCCAGTGCTTCCCCGCCATACTCGGTATAGAGCTTATCGCCGGGCAAGAGGATCGTCTCCGTGTCCTGAACATGTATAAGGATCGGTAGGATGGGGTCTGACAGCCTTCTTCCCGTGCAGTACTTCCGGATTTCCCGTACCGAGGAAAATGATGCCAAACCCTGCAGGATGCACAGGGCAGGGGGGGTCAGGGGGCAGGCGCCGGCGGTATTTTCTTTGACGGCCTCCTCAGGTCGTTGCCAGATGCCTTCGATAGTCTCCCTGTGATCAACAGAAGGGGTCTGGCCTGTCGGAAGCTGGGCGAGGAAAAAGTGTGTATCATACCTGATGCTGCGTGCTAGAGGGGTGATCCAATGAGCATAGTGGATCAAGCTTGAAGCGGTAAGTGTGAGATGCTCTTGGATGAGGAGTCGAGCAAAGGTCATTTCGCCCTTGTTGAGAAGCTCTCTATATTCTTCAAATAGTTTTCTCTTATTTTTATCCGCAAAAGAAATGAGCGTTTCTCCTTCATCCCTGGCAAAGAGGACACCCACCTCCTCAAAGACCTCCCTGATCCCCGCTACCCAATGGGCCAGGGCAATCTCGGGAGCTACTCCCTTGCCCAGACGATCTTGGGCCGCATCCGGTGAAAGACCTTCCACACAACGGAGGAGTTCATCTGATGAGTCAGATGCCTCGACATTTCCGCCCGGGAAGGCATAGAAACCTCCCATGAAGCTACTCGCTTCATGCCGCTTGATCAAAAAGGTTTCTACCCCATTGGGGGTATCACGCACCAAGATGACGGATGAGGCGCGTGACGGCGCAATTTCCATGGGTTTAACACCTGTCCTATACGGTTTGGTCGAGGAAACTCACGTCGCCCTTTCCGCGACGCAAGAGGTGCGGCTGCTCATCGGTGAAATCGATGATGCTTGAATGCTCCGGCACAATAATACCCCCGTCGATTACCACGTTCAACGTCTTGCCGAACATCTGATCGATCTCCTCCGGTTCATTATAGAGGCTCTTATCAGCCTTGGTGACGCTGGTCGTGATAATGGGGTGCCCGAGCTCTTTGACTAGGGCGAGGGGGATGTTGTGAAGCGGCACCCTAATGCCGATTGTTTTTTGGTTCGTCAGCATAATCTTGGGAACCAATTTGGTTGCCTCCAAGATAAAGGTATAAGGGCCGGGGACAAGGGATCGCATGATGCGATACGCGTAATCGGGGACATGGGCATACTTGCTGATGTCTGTAAGGTCCGCGCAGATGATGCTGAGGCGCTTATTCTTGCCAAGTTTCCTGATTCGATGAACTCGTTCTATGGCGTCCTTTTGGTAGAGATCACATCCCAGGCCATAGATGGTGTCGGTGGGATACGCAATTACGCCCCCCTCTTTGAGGGTCTCTGCGACCCGGCGGATGAGTCTGGGTTGTGGATTTTGCGGATTTATTTTAATGATCATAAAGGTCCTCCCGTTGCCGATGATAGTGCCATATTTCAGCATCGTTGAACAACATTTCTCACTATAGCACGATTATATGGTTCATTTCAGTAAAGGACAAGGAGGTTAGCTCCCGAGCGTGATTAAAAAATGGCAGACACGTACACTGCCTTGACCAAGGCTAAGGCAAGGCCTATAGTACCTGCGCGAGTATTCGTCAGTCATACCTGTAATCGCCGGTCTGTTGCCGGCACGCGGTGGCGAGACTTATATTTTTTCAAGATAATCAAATGTCTACTCGCGAAAGACACCATTGTGGAACAAGAACGCTTATCACAACCAGCAGGGGAGTCTGAACCTGCCGGCGAGCAATCGCGGCCGCGTCTGCTCTGGGAGCGGTGGCCGGCCCTACGCTCGTTTTGCTACCCGGATTTCCGTTGGTTATGGCTCGGCACCTTTTCGTTATTTACGGCGGTATCCATGGAACAAATCACCAGGGGATGGCTTATCCTGCGTCTTACCAAAGACTCCCCCTTTGCTCTCTCCCTCGTGATGATGTCTTTTGCCCTGCCGCTGACCTTTGCCTCTTTATTGGGCGGGGCGCTGGCGGACCGCTTTTCCCGGAGGCGCATGATCATGCTGAGCCAGAGCGTCAATGCGGGCATGGCTCTTCTCTTGGCCACCTTAGATGTCTTGGGGGTCGTCCGTTTCTGGCACCTCATGGTACTGGGGTGCATCGACGGCACGATGGCCGGCTTTAACATGCCGAGCAGACAATCGATTATCTCTGATATTGTGCCCGTACACGGGATGATGAATGCCGTTTCACTGAGCAGTGCCGCCATGAACCTGACCCGGATCGTCGGCCCGTCATCGGCCGGGGTGCTGATCGTGTATCTCGGTACGCCCGGTGTGTTCTACCTTGTCGCCGGCGTCTATGGTATTTCCATTTTTTTTACTTCCTTGATCAGCGTGAGAAAGAAAACGCGTGGCAAGATCCAGAAAGGGATTGCCGCCGACATCATCGATGGGTTCGGCTATGCGCGGTCGAATCCCACCCTCCTGGGCCTCGTTATCATGAGCTTCGTGCCCTCCCTATTTGGATTCCCCTATATCGCCCTCTTGCCGTCATGGGCTAGGGAGGCCTTGAATGCGCAAGCGGACGGGCTGGGGTTTTTAATGATGGCGATGGGGGTCGGGTCTCTTGCCGGTACCTTGATCCTTGCCTCTCTTCGTCAACTGAAGAGGCGGGGAATATTTCTCGTGGTCAACGGCTTTGCCTGGGGGTTATCGCTCATCGTCTTTTCACGAAGCTTTTCCTATGGAACGGCCCTGCCTTGCCTCTTTCTTCTCGGATTGATGAGCGCCGTCTTCATGTCGCTCAATATGACGTTGATGCAACATTATTCTTCCATCGAGATGCGCGGGCGCGTCATCAGCATGGCCATGATGACCTTCGGGATTATGCCCTTGAGCGCCGTTCCTTTTGGGGCGATTGCCGAGCGCATCGGCACTGCGGATTCCTTGCAGATCGCCGGTCTGCTCCTCTGCATATTTACGTTTATTTTCTTCTTTGCGAATCGGCGGTTTCGCACCGTGGACTAACCAGAACGACGGTCAACCCAAGGACATACCAATGACGGCGTCTGAGGCGTTACTGTCGGCGATAGCCGAAGCGTGCTTCAAAGATAGGGGCGAGGAGATTATCCACGGGGACATAATCATCGGTGAGGATTACGGGTGACCTCTCGCGGAGGTACGCTTGCAACTCCTGAGCAGGCATAACAAAGGAGACCATCTCGTTACCCTTCTCTTTTTTGATGGTCTGCGCGAAGCCCTTCATATCGAGCTTTTGCGGGCTTGCCACGACCACGCACGTGCCGATGCCGGCGGACTCGTAATCGGGGCTCGTAAGGAGCAGATGGACGTTCCCCTTGCCGAATACCTCTTCCAGCGTCCTCACATAGGCAGGGAGGAACTTCCCCTGTTTGAGACTGTCGATCACGTTGGTCAGGAGTAACCCGTTTGGTTTCATCAGGCGCTTCACGTGCGCGGTGAATTCTTTTGTCGTCAGATGATAGGGGACGGAGAGATCATTAAAGGCATCACCGAAGACAAAGTCATATTTTCCTTCCTCCCTGCTCTGCATGATAAACCAGCGCGCATCTTCATTGATCGATCTAATCCTCGAATCCGGCGCCACCCCTAAATAGTGCTGCCCGATCCAGATGACCTCCGGATCGATCTCAGCCACGTCGATGACGGCATTGCGGTACGTCGTATCGATAAAGCGAGGAAAGGTATACCCGCCGCCGCCGATAAAGAGGCAATTACAGGATTTCCTCGTTTGTTCCTGCCATCGCATCACCTCTTCGTACATCCGAATATATTCGTACTTGAGATAGTGAGGGTTGCTCAAATCGGTGTAGGAGTGAACGAGATGATCCAGGACCAAGGTCTCCAGCGGCCGGCCTCCCTCACCCTCTTCCTGTTGCAGCGTGATGGTATAGTAATTGCTCTCTTTAAAAAGATAGATGTCTTCCGTCAGGAGCGGTTGCGAGGCATAGGTAAAGGCTGCTTTGATCGCTGCCAGAGGCGAGGCGGGAAGGGAGATCGCCTCAGGGACGATCGCGGCAAAGCCATACAAACCAGCAAGC
>MGQT01000005.1 GCA_001797935.1 Deltaproteobacteria bacterium RBG_16_54_18
CTAATGCCCTGCGCATCGATTGCGGTGAAAAGTCGCAGAGGTGAAAGGGGAGGTGGTAGAGATGATTCTGTATCCCCATGAGAGCGAGAATATCTTTTATTGGGGTGGTGTGGGGGTAGCGCAGGACAAGCATTCCCCCGGGGCGGAGTATCCGGTTGACCTCGGCGAGAAAGGCGAGAGGATGGGGGAGATGCTCGATGACATAAAAGGCGGTAACCACATCGAACTCCCCTTTTTTGAACGACGCTTTTTCCCACGGCTGCGAGAGGATATCAAGCCCCCATCTGGTCTGCCCATAGTACGCCCCGGCCCGCGATGCCTCCAGACCCTTGACCTTCCAGCCCCTGGACTGCATCAGGGCGAGGAAGAAACCGTATCCGGTCCCCACATCCAGAAGCCTTCCTCGGGGCACGTGGCGCTCTATAAGATCGGCCCCTTTTTGGAAGACCGGTTGCATCATTCTACCCCACGCCTCGATTTTGGTTTTGCCTCGCGGGAGATACGTTTGGTAACTCGTGAGCCGTTCCGCATCATTCGGGCGGGGGTTCTGATAGATAAAGCCGCACCGGAGACAGCGGACCATGGCATACGCCCCTTCCTTATGCCGTTGCCGTGCTGCCTTTGCCTCACACAGAGGGCAGACAATCCATTCCGCCCCTATTTTCTTCTGATATCTCATGGTGGGAGTCACGTGAGTAATGCCGATATAATGCTTCCCGTCATATGCAAGACGAGGGGGACGTTTGCGCTCACGCCCCCCTCGTTTTTTTTACCCGTTTTGGCGTGTTACTTTTTATTTTTGTAGATGAACTTGGCTGCTGCCTCGGCGTTTCTTTGCATGGCATACTCTACCGTATTGTTAGAGCCGGTAGAGCCGCTTCTCAAGTCCTGCTCATTGATAACGTTTCCGGTCTGTTTGTCCACGAACTGGTAATGGGCGGCAAAGGCGGCTGATCCGACATGCGACCCCCAGGGGGTAAACCCGCGCTGGATCTCTCTTCCTACCGTCGGCCTGGTATACTCTTTTACCTCACCTTTGATAAGGAGGACCTTTTTCCCCGCCGGTACCGGGGCAGAACCTTCCATGATTACCATGTCAAAGAGACCATATTGCTGCGAATACCGGCGTACCTGGTACACGATGGCATCGGCAATCTCCTTCCCCGCATTATCAGGGGCCGGCGTGTTGGGGGTGACCTTAAACGCTTGGACCACCACGACGTTATAGTCCTTGAAAAGGGCCTCCTTGCCCACGGCCAGGGCGCTGATGGCGCAGATCATTGCCGCTGCTATGATTGCTCCCACAAAAACTCTTTTCTTCATGTTCTTTCTCCTTCTTTTTTTATTTGCCTACCTTATTTTGATAGATAATCTTGGCGATATATTCTGCCACGCGAAATGTCATTCCATTGGGGTCGATTTCGTACAGAACCTGACCACTCACCTTATCAACGAACTGACAGTGTACGGCGCAGGTACCCGCCCCCTTGGGTGAGTAGGCCGTGACCGTTCCCTTGACCAGCAGAACCTTTTTCCCCGCCGGCACCCTTTGCGTCCCTTCCATGAACACCATATCGAAGAGATTATATTTGGCGCTGTATCGTCTGATCTGATACAAGGTTTCATCGGCTATGGCCCTGCCTGCCGAGTCCGGCGCCGCCACATTTGTTGGGACCTCGAAGGGTTTGACCTCCGCCACCTGATAATCTTTGAACAGAGGGACCTCTGACGCTGCCAGGGCAACCATTGGTATCATGGCCAATGCCCACACAGCAACCACGGTGATCGTGGCTATCATAAGCTTATGATTTTTCATCACCAACCCTCCTTTCTCGATTTCAACATGACTCGATCCACATCTCGATGGCCTGGGGGTAAAGCCTCCAACGCGACAGGGCCGAGCTTCTCAACAATCTTTTACACTCCTCCAGCGTAAGAGCGGCCTTGAGCGAATTCCACAGACCATCCCGTGCCCTCGCTTCCCTGATAAAGATGCGCCACAAGAGGTTAAAAAGGATGGCTTGAAGTTTCGGGGCATCACGGCGAAGATCCACGATAACATATTTACCTCCCTGTTTCAAGACACGGGCAGCTTCGTTCATAAAGGCGAGGGGGTCTTCGAGGTGGTGCATGGTATGGATACAGAGCACCAAGTCAACACTCTTATCCGGTAGGGGAAGGGCGTAGGCAGAGCCTATCTGGAAATGTACCCGATCTTCCAGCCCGGTTTCTCTGGCGTTGGCCTGGGCTGTCTGGATCATGGCCGGGGAGAGGTCGATGGCAAGGAATTCCATCTGCGGCAGGGCTCTGGCGATCCCCAGGGGGAAAATGCCGGGGCCGGTGCCCACGTCCAGGGCGAATCCCTGTTCTACCCCGAGGGCCTTGATCCGGGAGAGGACCCTTTTGATCGGAAACCGCATGTGCCGCTTGGCCATACGGCTGTAATATTCCGTCAAGGATTCGTCTTCGAGGGGGCTGCACTCCGGTATCCTTTTGTCGGCGATCATCGCTTCCCCTGCGCCAAGACCAGTATGCCCTGGGCGACCATTTCCCCCTCTGACTCCGCCTTTACCCGCACCTTGGCCATCTCGCCGAAGCTGAACTCCACCTCGGCAGAAAGAGTGAGGAGGCTCCCCGGTCTGATGGTCTTGGCAAACTGCATTTCTTCCACCCGCACCAGCATCCCCATCCCTCCTTCTTTTGCGCTCAGCATAGCCAACCCCCCGGTCTGTGCCAAGGCTTCCACGATGAGGGCTTCAGGCAAAGAAGGACTTTGGGGAAAGTGACCTCCAAGGAAGAAGTCGTCAAGGCTGATCGCCTTAATTGCCACGGCGCGGCGACCGGGTTCCACTACCAGCACGCGGTCAATCATGAGAAAGGGGTAGCGATGGGGGAGGGCATTCGTCATCGTCGTCATCTGCTCACGGGGGTCTACCATAGTGTGATGATGCCTTTCGTTATACCGAAGGTCAATACGATGCCGAGCATGGAACCGATCAGCAGGAGGAGGGTGCCCTTCCTCGGACTTTTGCCCAGAACATAGCAGAGGACGGTAGCCGAGAGGATCCCAAACCCCCTGATGGGGAGGGCACACAGCAGTACGATCCCCACGTCCCCCCACGAGGTGACCCGCCGTACGAGTTTCCTCTGTTGCAAGGCATGGGATACCTGTTTCAATCTCGTCTCCACCCATCGCAAGAAGGGGATGCGGGAGGCGTTTTCCAGCATGAAGCCGTAGAGGGGGATCTGGACAAAGTCGTAGGCTAACGCCAAGGGAAGGTAGAGAAGGAGCGGGAGATGGTAGACGATGGCGAAGACCACCGAGGCGGTCCTCCCGACGGTAAAATGCAACAAGGTGAAAATCACTATGGCATTTTCCGGCGATTTAAGAAACTCCATCGTTCCTCTCCAGGAGGATGGCCATATACGTTCCATCCAATGAGATCCCCGTGTGCAGTATGGTCTTGACCGGCACGGTACGACGCTCTCGAATCACGTTGAGATCGCAGCGGGGGTCGGGATCAACATAATTGATCGTGGGGGGGATGACGCCGCGTTCCATAATGAGCAGGTCTGCCGCGATCCTGATCCCCCCCGAGGCAATCCCTTCTCCCGTCATCGACTTGAGTGACGTTATGGGGATGCCTGCAGATCTGGCTACCAGGGCGAGCCTGAGCCCTTCGGCCTCTGCCGCATCGAGCCGAGGGGAGGAGTTGCCGGCACCGTCAATCAAATCGATTGTTACCCTTTCCCCCTTTTGCAAGACAGTTGCTATCACGCGCGCGACGTTTTCCCCGACAGGATCCGCGCCGCCGGCAGCCGCAATACTATGGATTTTCGCATAGATGTGTGTCTCCCTCCTCACGGCATCCTGCTCCCGCTCGAGGACGATGACACCTGCCCCTTCGCCGGGGATAAATCCGTTTCTCGTGCGATCATAGGGCGCGCTGCGTTCCCCGTTACCCGCATCCCACGCCGTCAGACGGAGCTCGTTGAATCCGCGGTAGAGGATCGGACTTAATTCGTCCACCCCGCCCGTGATCATACAATCGGCCCGCCGGGCGAGCAACTGCTGGCACGCAAACATAAGCGCCGCCTCTGCCGTGCAAAAGGATTGAACGACGGTGCTGTTGGGTCCCTTTATCCCCAACGCGATCGAGGCATTGCTGGCCGCGGCATTGGGCACGGTATTGGGGAAGAGGATGGGGTTGAGATCAGCCGGTCCCCGGAGCACCTGCCCGCGATGAAAGGCCTCGGAATTGACCAGGCCGCAAAAGCCGGAGCCCAGAATAATCCCCGCCCGTTCCGCCGGGATATCTTCGCCGATGGTGAGGCCCGTATCCGCGAGGGCCATCATGGCGGCGGCGATGGCGAATTGGCTGGCCCGATCCAACCTCCTAATCTGTAGGGGGGAGATAAATTCCTTGGGGTTAAACCCCCTGACCAGGGCCCCTTTTTTCGAGCGAAAGGGTTGCGTATCAAAAGTAGTGATCTCCTCAATGCCGTCCCGTCCCTCGATCAGCCCCTGCCAAAATGCTTCTTTCCCGATCCCCACCGGGGTGATGACCCCCATGCCGGTGATTGCCACCGCTTCCATAAGGTTCAGAGATCCCCCTTTCCGAAGATCAGCGTCGTACAATTGCCGCCAAAGGCGAAGGAGTTGGAAAGGACGATGGTAACCTCTTCTGTCCTGGGGTGTGGGGAATAATCGAGGTCGCAGACCGCATCCCCCTGCTCAAAACCGGCAGTCGGGGGGATAAAGCCGTGACCGATGGACAACAACGAAGTGATTGCCTCCAACCCGCCGGCCGCCCCCAAACAGTGTCCGATCATCGATTTGGTGGAGCTGATGGGAAGCTGATACACCTCCGCCCCCCACACCTCCTTGATGGCCAGGGTCTCTACCCGGTCGTTGAGGATGGTGCCGGTGCCGTGGGCGTTGAGATAGTCTACCTCGTGCGCGGCGATCCCGGCATCCCGGAGGGCCTCGCGCATGATCCTTGCCTCTTCTTTCCCTGTTTCCTCAGGCGCCGTGATGTGAAAGGCCTCTCCTCCCAGCGCATACCCCAGGAGCTCTCCATAGATTGGTATCCCCCTTTTGCTGGCTCGTTCTTTATCCTCCAAGACGAGCACGGCCGCACCCTCTCCCAGGGAGAGCCCCTGACGATGGGCGTCAAAGGGACGGCAGGGAAGGGGGTCCATGACCTGGAGGGAGCAAAAGCCGCCGAAGGTCAGTTCGCTCAAGGCCTCCCCGCCTCCGCAGACCATGATGTCAGCCGTTCCGTCGCGGATGAGTTCGGCACCATAGGCGATGGCGGTAGCGGAGGAGCTACAGGCGGTTGTGATCGTGAAACGGGGCCCCCGGAGGCGGTATCGTTCCGCCAGTTGATCGGTGGCGTAGCTGGGGATGAAGGGGACGATAAGCGATGGCCGCGGCCTCTTCCCCGCGAGGAGTTGACGGTGGTAGACCTCGGCCGAGGACATGCCTGCCGCCCCTGCCCCCAGGCATACCCCGGTGTGCGCTCCGTCTCGGTTCAGCCCGGCATCGGCAAGGGCCTGCCGTGCCGCGATCAGGACAAACTGATCGGCCCGCGAGATACGCCGCAGCTCCCGTTGGGAGAAAAAATTCTCCGGCTTGTAATCAGCTATTTCGGCCGCCATCTGGGAGGGGTATCCCGTACAATCGAAGAGCGTCACCTCTTTAATACCCCGCCGCCCCTCGCGCAGGGAGGTGAGAAATTCCTCTACCGTGCCTGCGGTAGCGCAGATGACGCCCACTCCCGTGATGACCACCTCCCTGTTATCCTGCATGGATCTTCCTCTGGGCAATGAGGTCAAGGAAGGCCTCCAGGCGGGTCTTGAGACCTTCCACGGTGGTATGTTCATCAAATGTTAGGGTCATAAAGGGGATACGCTTAATGGTGTTTGTCCTGATCTTTCTCTTGAGAAGCTCCTGCATCAGGGCATCAATACCACATTTAAATGAGGTAACAAAGACAAGCCCGTCGGCTATCGTGTGCTCGGTGAGGTAGAGGATACTTCCCACTATCTCGCGTGCTGTCTCCCAATAGATTTCTTTGGACAGGCGGGAAATTCTTCGCTCACGTTCGTGCGGCGGTATGGCGAGAGAGGTCACGACATTGATACCCATCCCTTTGACAAGGGCCAAGAGGTCTTTGTTAATGAATGAGTCAAAGAGATTGTATGATCTGCCGATAAAGGCCACGGTAAAAGGATGTCTATCCGTGCCGGCAACGGGGGAGGGGGTTTCCAGATCGAAGATCTCCTCCGTGTGGAGGCCGTTAATTCTGGCGGTCAGTTCTCGGTTAAAGGTGTGGTAGCGCTCTTCACCACGTCGGTATGCACGTCGCACCTGGCGCGGATTACTGCCGGTCTTGTCTGCCATGTAGCGCACAAAGTTTTCCAGCCCCTTGTTACCCTGACGCAGATCCACTATTCCGTCCCAGATATCGAGCTTGTCTTTTATGGCCAACCGCAACACATCGGGGGCACCCCGAAACTTGGGGCAGAGGATGTAGTGGCGTTCCAAGCTGATCAAACGGGGGAGAAAAAGGGCGTCGACCTTGCCCACCAAACTTTGAGAATGGGGGATCAATAATTTTAAGGGGAGGCAGCTATCTTCGTAAAAAGGGACGCCCCGTTTCACGATGTGCCGCATCGCCCCGCCGGAGGTAATTACCTCCATCCCCAATTCCTGCAAAAAGGTTTGCCACAGGGGAAAGAGTTTATAATACATCAGGGACTTGGGAATACCTATGCGCATGAGGCTCCGTCGTTTTTCTCTAAGCGGCTTACAACCGCTCAACTTTTTCCACACATGAGGGCATCCCTTTTTGAAGAGATACGCAGATACGCCCACCCCCGTATGCCTCAAAAAAAAGATAGCATCGGAGGGGGCAAAAGACAAGATGGACGGAGGTGAAGGAATGATTGACAATCTCCACCCAGAGATGTTAAGTAATAATACGGTGAGGGCGCAATCGGCGGAGGCATCGTTATCCTGTATGTCCCTGAACTTTCATGCGACCACGGCAGAGGTAGATCTCGGGGCCCTGGCCTTTAACTATCAACAATTACGTCAACTCATTCCTCCTTCGGTTAAGTTCTTGGCGGTCGTAAAGGCGGACGCATACGGCCATGGCGCGATCGCCGTATCCCGGAAATTGGAGGAACTCGGCACGGATTTTCTCGGCGTAGCATCGGTCCCGGAAGGGATAGAACTGAGACAGGCAGGGCTGGACAAACCCATCCTTATCCTGAGCGGTATCTACCCTGAGGAGGTGGAGGAGGTCTTGAGCCATCACCTTACCCCCATGGTCTACCGGCTGGATATCGCCGAGGCCCTGGCCGCGGCGGCCCGGCAAAGGCGGACCACGATCCCGATCCATATCAAGGTGGATACCGGGATGGGGCGAATCGGCCTCTTGCCCGAGGATACACCTGCGTTTGTGCAACGCCTGCAGGCATTTGAAAACCTTCAGATAGAAGGGATCGCCTCGCACCTGTCCACGGCCGATGAGGAGAATCCTTCTTTTGCCGAAGAACAATTAAAACGGTTTTCCCGTACCATAGAGGAGATAAAAAAAGTGGGTATCACCCCGCGTTTCTACCATGTGGCGAATAGCGCCGCCCTGGTTAATCTCTCCGCTGCCAACGGTACCCTGGTGCGTCCAGGGATCATGCTCTACGGTTCCTATCCCGCTGCCTCCTTAAAGCCGAAGATTGCCCTGCGCCGGGTAATGTCCTGGAAGAGCCGCATCGCCGACGTCAAGAAAGTCCCTGCGGGGAATCCGATCAGCTACGGCCGTACCTTTGTTACGCAAAGTACGAGCCTCCTTGCCGCCATCCCCGTGGGTTACGCCGACGGATACTCACGCCTGCTCTCCAATCGCGGGGAGGTCTTAATCAAGGGGAAACGAGCGCCGGTTGTGGGGAGGGTTTGTATGGATTGGACCATGGCGGATGTGACCGCGATTCCGGCGGTTGCCGCGGGGGATGAGGTGGTGTTGATGGGGAGTCAATTGGGTCAGGAGATTACTGCCGAGGAGATCGGGGGGTGGGTTGGGACCATTTCCTATGAGATCCTCTGTTCCGTGGGCAGGCGGGTCCAGCGCATCTATAAAGGGTAACCTATGGATAAGATTTCAAAAACCGTTAATGTAATAGGGGAAGCGGTAGCCCGATATGTGAATGAGATGGGGAGGATGCTGCTCCTCCTCATTGATATCATCCGCTGGTCTTTTTATCCTCCCTTTAGAGTAGACCTGCTCTATCAACAGATGGAGCGGGTAGGGGTAAAATCGGCCTTGGTGGTCGTTCTGACCGGTATTTTTACCGGCATGGTCTTGGCACTGCAGAGCTTCC
Source organism: Deltaproteobacteria bacterium RBG_16_54_18 (assembly GCA_001797935.1). Classification (GTDB taxonomy): domain Bacteria; phylum Desulfobacterota; class B13-G15; order B13-G15; family RBG-16-54-18; genus RBG-16-54-18. The sequence goes on from MGQT01000005.1 coordinate 8,386, forward strand.
ACGCCACGAGAAAGTTTGGCGCGGAGACGCTGGTGGGGGTTACGGTGGCTCTGAGCATGACCAGGGAGTTGGGGCCGGTGCTCACGAGCTTCATGGTTACCGGCCGGGCAGGTTCGGCCATGGCGGCGGAGATCGGATCCATGCGGATCACCGAACAGATTGATGCCCTCTTCGCCATGGCGATTAACCCCATTAAGTACCTCATCGTCCCGCGGGTGTTGGCCAGCATTATCGTGGTCCCCATCTTGACCGCCATCGCCGACTTTGTCGGGATTGTGGGGGGGTATTTTATGGGGGTGACGATCCTGAAGATCAACGCGGGTGCCTTTGTGGCCAATATGGAGAAGTATGTAGAGTTGAATGACATCTACCATGGGATTATCAAGTCGGCGGTCTTCGGCCTGATCCTTTCCGTCGTCGGGTGCTACAAGGGATATACCGCGACCGGAGGGGCAGAGGGGGTCGGTAAAGCTACTACCGAGAGCGTCGTCCTTGCAGCAATTGTCATCTTGATGGCGAATTATCTCTTGACGGCGGCGATGTTTTAGATGATTGAGATCACGGGGTTGCATAAATCATTTGGTGAGCAGAAGGTCTTGACAGGCGTTGACCTTCAAATCCCGGCGCGGAAGAGCACCGTCATCCTGGGGCGCAGCGGTGTCGGTAAGAGCGTCCTCCTGAAACACATTATCGGATTGGTGAGGCCTGATCGGGGCAGGATCTTGATCGATGGAGTCGACATCACAAAGCTGGGGGATACGGAGATCAACGAGATGCGGAAACGCTTCGGGATGCTCTTTCAGGATGCAGCGCTCTTTGATTCCATGACGGTGGGAGCGAACGTGGCCTTTCCCTTGTACGAGCACACGAATCTCAAAGAAAAGGAAATCGCGCGGATTGTGGCACAAAAACTGGAGCAAGTGGGGCTCCCCGGTGAAGAAGGGAAAATGCCTGCCCAACTCAGCGGGGGGATGAAACGGCGGGTAGGCCTTGCCCGCGCCCTTGCCCTTGATCCGGAGATCGTGCTCTTCGATGAGCCCACGGCCGGGCTCGACCCTCCGATGGCCGAGGCCATAGAGGAGCTCATCACTCAGACGCAACAGGATCTGGGGAGGACCTTTGTGGTTATCACCCACAGCATTCATACCGCGTTTCATGTCGGTCACAAAATAGCCATGTTGCATGAGGGCAAGATTATTGAAGAAGGTTCTCCGCGAGCCTTCAGGAAATCTTTAAACCCTGTGGTTCAGGCCTTCCTGACGCCGGGAGAAGGAAAGGAGGAGCAGGCATGAGTATGAAAGGAGGCATGGTCAGCACTGAGGCAAAGGTAGGAATTCTCGTATTGGTAGGGATTATTCTCTTGTTCTACATGTCCTTCCGCGTAAGCAGGCTCGAAAGGATGAAGGGTGTGATCTATACCGCCCTCTTTCCCTCAGTCTCCGGCCTTGTCGTCAATGCCAATGTGGAGATTGCCGGCGTACCAGTAGGCAAGGTGGAACAAATCGGCTTGGAAAAGGGAATGGCCAAGGTCTGGATGAAGATCGGCGAGACCCAACTCCACGTGGATGCGGAGACTGCGGTTAAGACCCACGGCGTCCTCGGCGATAAATATATCGAGGTCAAGCCCGGTTCCCCCGATGCCCCCTTGCTCCCTCCGGGATCTAATATCAGCAAGGTGCAATCGGCGCCAGATATGGATCAACTCCTTGCGTCGTTGGACGCCGCTGCCCGCGGTATGGCCGACCTCGGCACTTCTTTGCAGCAGGCGATCGGTGGGGAAAAAGGGAAAAATGCAATCAAAGAGTTGGTCGTCAACCTGCGAGATGCAAGTGCCGGGTTGAAGGCTATCACGACCAAGGTGAGCAAGGGTGAAGGGACGTTGGGGAAGCTCGTCTCCGATGAACAATTGTACCATGAGGCCGAAAAGACGTTGAAGAAGATGCAAAAGGCCGCGGAAGGCGTTCAGGAGCAGACCCCTATTACCATTCTTGGGGCCATAGCGGGCCTCTTCTTCTGATAGGCAGGATTTTTTTGCTTTCCAAGGGCCTCCTTGCATTATTCTTTTTTCTTATCACCGTTGCACTCCTTTTCACTCCTGTGTATGGGGGGTCATTTGCGTTCTGGCCCCTCTTTTCTTCTTACACCACGGAGGGGGAGAAAGAGTTGGAGGTCGTTGGCCCCCTTTTTACGTGGAGGGAAAATAAGCAGGGGACCGAGTGGGGGATCAGGCCATTTCTGTATCATACCCGCTCCCCTTCGCAAGAGCTTGAGCGATGGGAGCTGGTATATCCCCTGGGTAAGTATCAGCGCAAAGAGGGGGATACCAAGGCCTATCTCGTTCCGTTTAGCCTGTTCAGGGATGAGGTAACGTCGTCCGCGCCTGACCGCGAGGAACGATCGTCTTCTTTCTTGACTGCCTTTTGGGGCAAGACCGAAACGGGTGAGCGTTATGGCGGCTTTTTCCCGCTCGCAGGGCAGCTCAAGGAGCGCTTTAGTCGGGACGAAATAACATTTTACTTCTGGCCCCTCTACTCCCGCATCGAGGACGAGGGGGAGATGACCTGGCGCACCCCGTGGCCCTTTGTCTCGCTCTTCGGAGGTGAGGCCGAGGGTTTGTATCTCTGGCCTCTCTGGGGGCACAAGGTGAGGGCCGGCGTATACGACCGCGGCTTTGTCTTGTGGCCCTTCTACGCCTACATGGATCAGGACCTTGACACCGATAAACCCGTGAAGAAGCGATTTTATCTTCCCTTCTATGCCACCGTGCGTTCACCGGGGGCACGTGCTGATCTCTTCCTCACCCCCTTCTTCTTACATCAGCGGGTCGACAATCCCCGCTTGCAGAGATGGGAAATACCCTGGCCCTTTGTGACGTTGGTGAGAGGAGATAGGCTGAAGGAAACTCAGATATTTCCTCTCTTCCGGGTGAGGGACGAGGAGCAGAAGAAGCGTTTCTATTGCCTCTGGCCCTTCTATAAGTACGAATGGGACTTGATGGGGGACGAAGAGGAGACGGTCCGCCGTTTTATCCTTATAAATAAGTATCGGATTACCAAGCAGATCAAGACGGGCAACGAGGCCCTGGACGCAAATTTCTGGCCCCTCTTTGACTATCGTCGGGGATATAAAGGAGAGATAAACTTTTCCATCTTTTCCCTCCTGCCGCTGCATGATGAGGCGTGGGAACGTACCCTCTATCCCTTGGTGCGGGTCTATTGCTATAACCGCTCTTCGGAGGGGGAGACGCTGTCGGATTTTTTATGGGGGCTGTACCGTCGCCGGACGTCGCCGCAGGCATCATCTACTCAATTCGCTTTCATCCTTCGTATTGAGAAAGAGGCGTATGATCATGTTACTCTCTCCATTTTTGAGGGGCTCATTCGGTATCAGAGCTCGCAGGAAAGTGGGGGAAATTGGATTTTTCTTTATGGAATTTTTTGAATGAGGGAAGGGATAAAGGGCAACTCTGTATGACGAAGGTGAAGAAAAGGTACTTCTTGCTCTGCATGGTAAGAGAAAAAGCTGGAGTCAGACCTCGACTATTGACTAAATAGAAATAGAAGGTAGCATCGCGCATCAGATAGAACGCTTGGGAACGTAGTTAA
>MGQT01000006.1:0-489 GCA_001797935.1 Deltaproteobacteria bacterium RBG_16_54_18
GAATGTTTCAAGTGCCGGGACGATAGATCCGCTATCGCAGGGCATAAAGAAAGCAACCAGGGTTGATCCCCAAGCGGAATGTTTCAAGTGCCGGGACGATAGATCCGCTATCGCAGGGCATAAAGAAAGCAACCAGGGTTGATCCCCAAGCGCTGTGCTTGGGGATCAATTTTTTTTCTTTCTCATCAGAGTTCTCGGCCAACGGCAGCCAACAGCATGATCGCAAGCAATGCCGCCCGTTTGCCTGGTGACGAAATCCTTTAAATAAAAAACCTTGCTGCGGGTGATCCCCCGGGTATTTTATGATCTGCCCCGGGTGCCCGTGGCGCAGATCTGTCCGCTGCATGCCCAACCTTTATGCCCCACGTCGATGATGTAATCGGCCTCACTGATGACGCTGAGGTAATGCTCGATGACCATGGCGGCGGTACCTTATCCCACCAACTGATAAAAAATCCGGATAAGCCGTGCTTGCACGAGTGACGGCGG
>MGQT01000006.1:536-2291 GCA_001797935.1 Deltaproteobacteria bacterium RBG_16_54_18
AGTAACGTATCCAGAAGACGGAAGGAGAGGTCAAATATGAACAGGGTAGAACAGGCAATTGCCTGTTTTCGCGCAGGGTTTTCGTGATCCCAGGCCGTGCTCTCCAGTTTTGGAGATCAGTTCGGGCTCGACCGCGAGTTGGCTCTTCGGGTAGCAGGTGCCTTTGGGGGCGGTATGGCGCGCATGGGTGAGACCTGCGGTGTAGTAACCGGCGCTCTCATGGCCATCGGGCTTAAATACGGCAAGGTGAAGGCCGAGGATGACGCGGCGCGCGAGCAGACGTATGAGCTGGCGAGGAATTTTGTGACGAGGTTCAAGGCCCGTCGCGGTTCCACGGTCTGCCGGGAATTGCTCGGTTATAACCTCGGCATACCGGACGAAAGGAAGGCAGCACATGACAAAGGACTATTTGCCACCCTCTGCCCACAGCTGGTGCGAGACGCGGTAGAGATGGTTGAGGAGATATGGTGAGATCCGGGGAAAGGGTCTTGAAAGATTAGACATACTGTGTTATTTTTTGGTAATCATTGAGGTGTATGATGCCGGTTTATCGATTTCGCACTTTTGAGGAATTAGAAGAGCTTGAAAAAAGGGGGCAAGGGATAAAGTGGCACTTTTCTCCAGATGCAAGCTACCGGCGCAAGGCCCTTAAGTTCATTCCTCCTCCGCATTTCTCAAAAGGAATTTTTCTTTTTCGTAGCTTTGATGAGGCTCATGACTGGGAATTCAAACACCTTATAAGACAAACATATGAAAGAACTAAAAGAGGTTCTTCACGAGGTCTGTAGAGTTCTGAATAAAAAAGGGGTCCGATATGTGCTCGTGGGGGGGTGTGCGGTCATCCTTCATGGATATTTCAGGACTACCAACGATATAGATCTTCTGGTCGATCCATCACCTAACAATGTTATGAAGATTAGAGAAGCTCTCTACGAGATATTCAAAGAAGGGGAAGTGTGGGAAATAAAGGATGAGGACTTACTGAAGTATACTGTACTCAGATATGCACCACGCAAGATCGATACAACCATTGATCTCATGGCAAGGATAGGGTCTGTCGATATAGAAAAGGCCTTAGAGGATGTGGAATGGATAGACGTAGATAAGACAAGGATACCCCTTTGTGGTCTTACGACCCTCATTGAGACCAAGAAGGGGGTAAGACCTAAAGATAAAGATGATCTTCTTTTCCTTCGGGGCAAGAAAGAGTATGCCGAAGAGAAGGATAAGAAATGAGGATGTGCGGCAAAAAGGAGGTGTGGTTATGTCTGAAAAGGTTATTATCTACGGCAAGGGGGGGTGACCCTATACCGCAGCGGCTAGGTCAGCCTATAGCGAGGCCGTGTATTACGATGTCCATGAGGATCCCGCTAAGCTTGAGGAGATGATAAAATACTCCAAGGGGGGGAGACAGGTGCCGGTCATCGTTGCGGGAGGTAAGGTCACGATCGGCCATGGAGGTACCTGAGGGGTGTAGCCGGCCGGTAGGTTATCGGCAATTTTTCGTTTGAGGTATTATCCAATATGTCCGCGCAATGTCTCTCCGGATAAAGATGCTGCTCCTTGCCCTCGCCGTCGAGGGAGGGGCCTTTATCGTAGCCGTAGTCTTGGCGCGGGTCTGGGGGATCGCACTATTTCCCCTTACCGAAGCGCCGTTGCGCGATATGGCGATAGGGACTGTCGCGGCATCGGTGCCGTTCATACTCTTTATCTTTGCCTTGTCCGAAGCGGGTAGGGCGATCCCCCTCCTCGGCT
>MGQT01000006.1:2372-2497 GCA_001797935.1 Deltaproteobacteria bacterium RBG_16_54_18
GAGCGGGGATTGCCGAGGAGTTGCTCTTCCGCGGGGTTATTCAGGCCAAAGGGGGTATTGTGGCGGCGAGCATCCTGTTCGGCGTCCTGCACTGGGTGACCCCGGCATACGCCCTCTTGGCCACG
>MGQT01000006.1:2527-10573 GCA_001797935.1 Deltaproteobacteria bacterium RBG_16_54_18
CATTTCGGGCACAGCCTTCTCATACCGGTACAATTGCATTGCCTCTATGATTTCGGGGCCTTGATTTATCTAAAATATGTGCTACGCAAGTAGCATGCGCAAGTAGCATGCGCAAGTAGAGCAATGAGTATTAAGGAACAAACTCTTTCGGTGGATTGTCTTATTAGATGAGAGGAACAAAGCAGAGAGGAGATGAGGACCTTGCCTTCGTTACCCTGTGTCAAGAAGGGGATGCCGACGCCTTTGAGCACTTGGTGAGAAGGCACCAAAAACGGATGCTCAACATCGCATACCGGGTTATCGGCAACTATGACGAGGCATGCGAGATCGCGCAGGATGCCTTTGTCGCCGCCTATAAAAATATCGCCGGCTTTCAGCGCAAGGCAAAATTCTCGACCTGGCTCTATGCTATCTGTATTAACCTTGCGAGAAATAGGCGGAAACGGCTAACGACCCGGCACTTTCGCGAAGGGCGTTCGCTCGACGATCCTATCGCGACTCCGGACGGCGAGATGGCAGTTGATCCACCGGCGTCCGAACCGACCCCCCTGGAGCGGCTCGAAGCGAGGGATATCCGACACCACGTGCAGGGGTGCATCAATACGCTTGACGTCGATTTCAAGGAGGTCCTGGTCTTGCGGGACATACAGGGCTTCTCGTATGAGGAGATAAGCGCCATGCTCAAGGTGCCGGCGGGCACGGTTAAATCGCGACTCTTTCGGGCGCGCGAGGGTATGAAAGACTGTTTAAAGAAGGTTATGGGAGAGTTGTAATGGATTGCCGCGAGGTGCAGAAAAAATTGTCGGCGTTTGCAGATGGGGTAATTACCGCGGGAGAGCGCAAACAGATTATGATGCATCTCAAAAAGTGCAAGGGGTGCAAGCGCGCCCTTGCCGATCTAAAGAAAACTATTCGGTACGTCCAAAGACTCGAAGAGGTCGAGCCGCCGGCATGGTTCGTGCAGCGGGTCATGGCCAGGGTGAGGGATAAGGCGGAGAAGAAACAGGGGATATGGCAGCGTTTTTTTCTCCCCCTCCATATCAAGGTGCCCCTTGAGGCCATTGCCCTTATTTGTATGGTCGTTGGCGCCGTGTATATCTTCAAATCTATGGAGCCGGAGATAAGGCTGGCCAAGATCCCGACGGAAACAAGAGAAAGCGCGCCTCCTGCGGCAGCGGTGCCTCAAAAAGAAAAACCCGCTGACGTTGGTAAGAAACGACATGCCCCTGTCACAGGGCGGGAGCGATCACGGTTTGAAAAAAAATATCAGGTGGATGAGGAACGATCCGTCAAAGTCGCTCAAACGCCGACAGCGCAGGTCGAGCGGAAAGAGGCCGCACCGGCAACAGGCTATGCCGACTACGACACACTGAAACGCGACGTTGGCTCGTCATTACAAGAGGAGCAACCGCAGGGGACGATGGCGCTCAAGGCAAAAGAGGGCCCTCTTGTCGTCCGGGTCCGGGATCTTACGGCTGCCCGCACACGCGTGGAAGAGATCGCACGCCAAATGGGGGGACAGACGAGCACGACGACACCTGGTAAAGACAAGGCCGTTATTACGATAGTCCTTGATAGGGACAAGGTTTATGATTTTCTTACTCAGCTGAGGCTTGTCGGGGAGGTGCGAGACAAGGGATGGCAAGGGGAGCAGGGGAAGGGTAGCGTAACGCTGACGGTGGAGGTAAAAAAATTATCGGGGGACCAATCGGATTAAACCGTGTCATGGCTTGCAGGCCGGTTGTTACATTTTTTTGAGTGATAAGCAGCGCGCATGAAAAAAGGCGATAAAAATATGAGCATACGGAAACACGACGGCATCTACCTGGGCGTCGATGTCGGTTCCATCACCACCAAGGCGGTGGCCGTCGATGAAGACAATCAGATTCTGGCCAAGGTTTATCTGCGCAACAACGGCAGGCCCCTGGAGGCAATCAAGGAGGGGCTTGGCCGCATCAAAGACCAGCTCACCAAGAGCGGTGAGGTGCGCGCCGTCGGCTGCACGGGGAGTGCTCGCCACCTCGCGGCCCATTTACTCGGGGCCGATGTGGTGAAGAACGAGATTACCGCCCACGCCGTGGCCGTCATCGACTTTTTGCCGGAGGCCCGCACGGTTATCGAGATCGGCGGGCAGGACTCCAAGATCATCATCCTCCAGGAGGGGGTCGTGGTGGACTTCGCCATGAACACCGTCTGTGCTGCCGGTACCGGCTCCTTCCTCGATCAACAGGCTGCACGGCTGGGGATCTCGGTGGCCGACTTTGGGCAGCTCGCCTTGCAGGCGTCGGGAAAGGCCAGGATCGCAGGCAGGTGCACGGTTTTTGCCGAGACCGATATGATCCACAAACAACAGGCCGGTTTTCAGATGGAAGAGATCGTGGCTGGGCTGTGCGACGCCCTGGTGAAGAACTACCTCAATGATGTGGGGAGGGGGAAGGACCTGCTTTCGCCGGTGGCGTTTCAGGGGGGTGTGGCGGCCAATCCCGGCATCCGCAAGGCCTTTGAAGAAGAGCTCAATCTCTCGGTGGTGGTGCCTCCCCAGTATGAGGTCATGGGGGCCATCGGGGCGGCTACCCTTGCCCGCCGTGCCGGCAATGCCCGGACGCGGTTTAAAGGTTTTGAAATCGTGCAGAGCCCGTCTTTTACGCGCAGCAGCGAATGCGATCAATGCGACAACACCTGTGAGGTAGTCGAACTGGTCGTGGAAGACGAGGTCATCGCTTGTTGGGGCGACCGGTGCGGCAGATTCAGCGAGGCCATCGGTGCCACATCGTGATGTCCGTCTCCTCGTGCACCGCATGAAAGGTCGCGAGGTTCTAAAAATTTTTTTTATGAGCAGGCAAGACCAGTCGTATTCCTTGTCGTATTCTCCCGAGACGGTGATGCACCGGGCGGGAGCAAAGACCATCTACATCGGGGTGGAGAGCGCCGATCCCAAGACCCTCTCGGCGCTGGGGAAAAAGACGGATCTCGATATCATGGTCAGGGCCGTACAACTGCTCAAGAAACACGGATTTGAGCTTTTTGCCAGCTATATCCTGGGCAACCCGGGGGAATACGTCAGGGCAATCCATGAGACCATCCGCTTTGCCCGACGTTTGGACACCAATGTGGCGCAGTTTTCCATCCTGATCCCGTACCACGGTACCGTCCTCTACGAGGAATTAAAAGAGCGGATCTGGACCAGACACTGGTCGTTTTACGACTCCCAACACATGGTCTATCGACACGGCGGCATCTCTTTTCTGCAGAGGGAGCGGCTGCTTTTAAAGGCCAATGTACTTTATTATACGCGCTCCAAGAAGGCCATGCAGGATGTCTGGCGCTTGGCCAAGCGGCACAAGCTGGGATTGGGGACCGCCATTTCCTTGATTAAAGACTACTTCGGGGGCAGGTGACGATGCGGGGAGGGGGACGGCTCAACAGGTTTTTCTTTCTCTTTTGGTTTTCTTTTTTTTCTACCCTCATCCCGAGGCGGGTGCAGCGGCTCTTCACCCTCACGATTGGAAACCTCTTTTATTTGTTGATGGCCAGGGCCAGGGCAGGGGTCCTCGCCAATTTGCAGGTGATCGGAGGCGGGCGGTTAAGCAGGAGAGAGATTACGGCGCTGGCCCGGCGGACCTTTCAGAACTACGGCCAATACCTTCTCGACTACATGGTGATGCCCGGCCTGAGTACCGAGCACAAGGGGAGGATGGTGGCGCGGGAGCTCGGGCAGGGACACATGATCAAGGCCATCAAGCAGGGCAAGGGGGTCATCTGTATCACTCCCCACCTGGGCAATTGGGAGCTGGGGGGGCTCTTGCTTGCCTTCCGGGGGGCCGAACTCTATGTCCTCACCTTGGATGAGATCGATTCGCAGACCAAGGCCTTCCGCGAGCAGATGCGGGGACGCAAAGGGATTAAGAATATCTATATCAATCCCGTGGATCCTACTCCTGCCGCCATCGTCGCGGTGGTGAAAGTATTAAAGGAAAAAAAGGTCGTCGCCATGCTGGGGGACCGCCCGGAGAATACCAATACCATTGAGGTGACCTTCTTCGGACGAAAGACGCGCTTCCCCCGCGGGGTGGCCATTCTGGCCATGGCAACGGGTGCGGCCGTGCTGCCGGTCTTTGTCGTGCTCAAGAAGGGGAAATACTGGGGGATCATTGAGCGACCTATCTCCTTTGCGAGCGCCGTTCGGAAAGAACGGGAACAGGTGATCAAAGATGGGATGCAGGAGCTGGCACGGGTCTTTGAACGCTATATAAAGGAATATCCCGATCAGTGGTATAATTTTTACCCGTACTGGTCTTGATCTTTGGTTATCTTTCATTAATTAATTGTCACGCGAAAATCTGGAATATGAACTGTTCGGCATTGATTTTATGGAGATGCGTTGCAAAACCTACCAGTTCCACTCTCTATCGAAAAAAAATTCCTGCCCTCACGATGGTAGCCGGAAATAAAAAAACGACGGATGGGGAAATGGCAATCTTGTAGCCTTTTTTTGTAGTTATTATAATTACACTTGTTTTATGAGCGCGTGTTGGCAACGAGCAACGGATCAGCCGGGAAAAAAGAAAAAATAGCCAAAAATTCACCCGGAAAGTCTTGACAAAAAATTATAAAATTGCTATTAATATCAAGTTTTCCAAAATGAAACCTATAAATTGGTATTTTTTGTATAACGATATTATAGTCATAAAATATAGAAGCGCCTGAGGAAGTATTATGTTATAGAAATTGGCAACAAAGGGGTAACGTAGGGGGTTTTAGGCGGATTTCTGCAGGTTGCTTCAATCGGTAGAGATATCTGACCCTTGGTACAAGGGTCTTCTTGTATAGTTAGAGGATAAATTTTCTAAGTTACTAATTTAACTTGGAAATTCCCTCTGGAAACCCGTGAGGGGTTTCGCCCCTAAAGGTCTACGGGAGGGAAAGAAGAGGGGTTTTTTCGTTTGCGCACGACAGCAATGGTATGAGGAAATTTAACCGAGGATAAGAGATGCCGACCATCAATCAATTGGTGAGAAAAGGAAGAAAGGCGGTGAAGAGGAAGACTGCTTCACCGGCCCTCAAGGAGTGTCCACAGAAGCGGGGGGTGTGCGTCAGGGTCTATACCACTACCCCGAAAAAACCGAACTCGGCATTGCGCAAGGTAGCCAGGGTGCGTCTCACGAACGGGATGGAGGTAACCGCCTATATCCCCGGCATCGGGCACAACCTCCAGGAGCACTCGGTGGTTCTGGTGCGCGGCGGCAGGGTGAAGGACCTCCCCGGCGTTCGCTACCATATTATAAGAGGCAGCTTGGACGCCCTCGGGGTGGAAGACCGGCGTAAATCTCGTTCCCGATATGGGACGAAGAAACCCAAATAGCATGAGGATGGAATGCCACGCAGACGAGAGGTAAAAAAGCGGGAGATCGTGCCGGATCTCAAGTACCGTGAGTTGTTGGTGGCCAAGTTCATCAATCTCCTGATGAGACGGGGAAAAAAGAACACGGCCGAGCAGATTTTTTACGGCTCTCTGGAGATCCTGAAAGAAAAGGCCAAGGATGAGCCGCTCAAACTCTTTAAGCAGGCCATGGAAAATGTGAAGCCCGTGGTGGAGGTCAAGTCCAGACGGGTCGGCGGGGCGACCTATCAGGTCCCCGTCGAGGTGCGGACCGATCGGCGGACGAGCTTGGCCATCCGCTGGCTCATCCAGTATGCCAAGGAACGGTCGGAAAAATCCATGGCGGAGCGGTTGGCCGCGGAGTTTCTGGATGCCGCCAACAACAAGGGGGCATCCATAAAAAAGAAGGAAGATACCCACCGGATGGCCGAGGCCAATAAGGCCTTTGCCCACTATCGGTGGTAGGAGGATAGAGGCAGGTGGCTCGCGCAGTACCATTGGAACAGGTCAGGAATATCGGCATCATGGCCCACATCGATGCCGGCAAGACCACGACGACCGAGCGGATACTCTACTATACGGGTGTCTCGTATCGCATGGGAGAGGTGCATGACGGCTCGGCGGTCATGGACTGGATGGAACAGGAGCAAGAGCGCGGGATCACGATTACCTCTGCGGCAACTACCTGCAACTGGCGGGATCATCGGATCAACATCATCGATACGCCCGGGCATGTCGATTTCACCATGGAGGTGGAGCGCTCCTTGCGCGTCCTCGACGGGGCCATCGCCGTCTTTTGCGCCGTTGCCGGGGTCGAGCCGCAATCCGAGACGGTGTGGCGGCAGGCGGAAAAATTTGTCATCCCCCGCGTCGCCTTCATCAACAAGATGGACCGGGTCGGGGCGGATTATGAGCGCACGATCCGGATGATGCGTGACCGGTTGGGAACGGTACCCCTCCCCGTGCAGCTTCCTCTGGGGAAAGAAGAGGAGTTTACCGGGGCCATCGACCTGGTGGAGATGCGTGGTATCATCTACGACGCCACCACCTTGGGCGCTACCTATCACGTCATCGATATACCCGAAGAGTATGCGGCAGAGGCCCAGAGATACCGCGAACGGCTTATCGAGATGCTTGCCGAGCAAGACGAATCCCTGATGGAAAAATATATTGAAGGGACCCCGTTGACTGCGCAGGAGATCAGGAAGGCCATTCGAAAGGCCACCGTCGGGAACCGGCTGGTGCCGGTGCTATGCGGGTCGGCCTTCAAGAACCGCGGGGTACAACCACTCCTCGATGCAATTGTCGATTATCTCCCCTCGCCGTTGGATATACCCGCTATTGCGGGGACAAGTCCCGATGGTGCAGAGGAGCGCAGACGCCCTGCCGATGAAGAACCCTTCTCAGCCCTTGCCTTTAAGCTCATGAATGACCCCTTTGTCGGCAACCTCACCTATCTACGGATTTATTCCGGCTCCCTGAAGTCAGGCAGCACCGTCTACAATGCTACCCGGGGGAAAGAGGAGCGGATCGGCAGACTCCTCAAGATGCACGCCAATAAACGAGAAGAGATCAAAGAGGTATACACCGGCGATATCGTGGCAGCCGTCGGGCTCAAAGGCACGTCCACCGGAGATACCCTTGCCGAGAAGGCACATCCCATCATCTTGGAAGCCATCACTTCTCCCGAACCGGTCATCGCCGTTTCCATAGAAACCAAGACCAAAGACGCCCTTGATAAGCTGGGTGAGGCGCTCCATAAACTGGCCCTGGAAGATCCCTCCTTCCACATACGGGTCGATGAAGAGACAGGGCAGACCCTGATCTCCGGCATGGGGGAACTCCACCTGGAGATCATCGTGGACCGGCTCCTGCGCGAATTTAAGGTCGATGCCCGTGTCGGTGTGCCGGAAGTAAGCTATCGGGAGACCATTACCGCCGTTGCAGAAGGAGAGGGGAGATATATCAAGCAAACCGGGGGCCGCGGCCAGTACGGGCACGTCGTGCTGAAGCTGGAACCCCGCGAGCCCGGCGGCGGCATTGAGTTTGTCAACGGCATCGTGGGCGGAGCCATACCGCGCGAATATATTTCCTCCGTCGAACGGGGTGTACAGGAGGCGATTCAGCGCGGGGTCCTCGCCGGTTATCCCATGACCGACGTGCGGGTCACGCTTCTCGACGGGTCGTATCACGAAGTTGATTCTTCCGACATGGCCTTCAAGATTGCCGCTTCCATCGGTTTCAAGGAACTTGCCACAAAGGCGTCCCCCATTGTCTTAGAACCCATTATGTCCCTTGAGGTCGTCCTCCCCGAAGAATTCCTCGGCGAGGTCATCGGTGATTTAAGCTCCCGCCGTGGTAAGATCCTTGGGGTCGAGGCCCACAAGGGGGTCCAGACCGTTCAGGCAGAGGCCCCCCTGGCCGGGATGTTCGGCTATGCAACCGATCTGCGCTCCCTGACCCAGGGGAGGGCGAATTATACGATGCAGTTTGCCCGCTATAGCCCGGTGCCTACCGCGGTTAAGGAGGCGGTTATTACCCGACGCAGGGGTGGCGGATCTTCATTAACATCCAAAAAGAAGGAGGTCCTCTGATGTCCAAGCCTAAGTTTGAGCGAAAGAAGCCGCATGTGAACATAGGGACGATAGGGCATGTGGATCATGGCA
>MGQT01000007.1 GCA_001797935.1 Deltaproteobacteria bacterium RBG_16_54_18
ATGGCGGTAGTCTTGGCTTTCATTGTCGTTCAGCGCCCCTACTATCCCCGCAACCTGCAGGGAGAGGCAATTTTTGCTTCCTATGGCCCTCACGGTAAATTGCTTGGTATATACCACCCCGACCCCACGATCATCCCCTATAATAACCATCTCCGGCTCAATGGTGACAGACCTTTCTGCTTCGGGTCCAGTGGGGATAGCAGCGAGCACGGCTCCTTGAGCAACAGCAGTCTGGGGGATAGCTTGGGGAAAGATGGATATGACATAATTACATATCCGGGGCGTAATGGGGAAGAGAAAAGATACAGACAGAAAGATTATACAATAGCTATAGACCCTTTTCACCTTCCCTCCCTTCTGGGCAACCGAAACAATAAATATAAAATATCATGATAGAAATGTCAAGCTTTTTATAAAGAAAAAGTTGACAGGCTATCCTCCCTATGATTAACTAATAAACTACGTTTGGTTAAGGATTTTTTGCCGGTCATGACACGTGAGAGGGGTAAGTATAAGGATATTCGACGGATTTTGGTGAAGGGGACAAATTGGGTGGGGGACACCATTATGTCGTTCCCTGCCGTCTACTCGTTACGCCAGCTTTTCCCGGAAGCACGCATATCGGTCTTGGTCAGATCGCCCCTCGACGAGCTTTGGAAGGCCAATCCAGCGATTGATGAGGTAATACCCTATACCATGCCCGCGGGCGTGCGAAGGCTCGGTGGTGAGTTCAGCATAGCCCGTCTTATTAAGCAACGAGAGATAGAGCTCGCGATCATCTTCCCCCGCTCCTTGAGCGCTGCCTTGATGGTCTTTTTAGGGGGGATTCCCCACCGTATCGGATATAAAAGTGAGGGCAGAGATTGGTTGCTTACCGAGCGGGTCGCACGAACCGACGAAGTTTTACAGGGGCACCGTATGCGCTATTATCTCAGGCTTATTGAAGCCCTGGGCTCTGTTTCTCTTCCCCCTCTCCCTTCCTTGACGCTCAACGGCACCATGGGAACATGGGCGTCCGGATTCCTCTCACGGCATGGCATGACGAGTAGACAGCTGATTGGTTTTAATCCCGGTGCTACCTACGGTGAGGCCAAGAGCTGGCCGACGGAGCGCTTTGCGGAGTTGGGACGGAGATTGATCAAAGATCATGGGGCTTCCATTTTGATTTTTGGCGCGGCACGTCCTCAAGAAAAAGCATTGAATGATTCCATCGCGAAGATGATAGGCAAGGGATGCCTCAATCTCTCCGGCCAGACCTCCCTTGTAGAGCTGGCGGCTCTGTTGCGGCACTGCCGGCTGTTGGTCACCAATGACACGGGGACCATGCACATAGCGGCGGCGGTCGGTACGCGGACGGTGGCCATATTCGGTCCCACCGATCCCCGGGCAACCGCTCCGTTAGGAGAAGGACACGTGCTTATTCGTGAAGATGTCTCCTGTAGCCCCTGTCTTAAACGGGTGTGCCCTGAGGATCATCGGTGCATGAATCTCATAGGAGTAGAGGAAGTCCATAAGAAGGTAAGCGTGCTGCTTGCCGAGAAGACTTCCGTCGTACAAAAATAATGCATAAGATTTCCGTTTATGTCCTTACATTTAATAATGAGCGTACGATCGAGCGTTGTCTCAAAAGCGTTCGCTGGGCCGATGAAATCGTGGTCGTGGATCACTACAGTAGTGATCGCACGCCCGAGACATGTCGCCGGTACACGAAGCATTTCTATCAGAAGGAATGGACCAATTATCGTGATGAGTATAACTACGCGGTAACCCTCGCCAGTCATGATTGGGTGATGTTTCTCGATTCGGACGAAGAGATTTCAGAAGAACTGGCAGAAGAGATCCAAGGAGAGCTTGCGCATAACGACGGCCGGTGGGCCGGCTATGGTGCCCCCCGTGTGACGTATTACCTGGGGCGATGGATTCGACACGGCGAATGGTACCCGGATTATAAGATTCGTTTCTATGATCGTACCAAGGGGAAGTGGGGAGGCAGGGCCTTGCACCCGAGGATAGAGGTTGCCGGCGCCGTAAAAAGGCTCACGCATGCATGCCTCCATTACAATTATAAAGACATCTCCGACCAGATTCAGACGATAGATCGCTATTCAGAGATGGCCGCGCAAGTGCTTGATGAAGAACATGAGAGATCCGGTTTCCTAAAAATGCTTTTGCACCCTCCCTTCCGTTTCCTCAGAGATTACTTTCTCAGGAGAGGATTTCTTGACGGCCTTCCCGGATTTATCATAGCCGTTTCTACGATGTACTATGTCTTTATCAAGTACGCTAAATTGTGGGAGCGGCAAAGGGGGTTGAAGAAAGGTTGAAGATCCTCCACCTCTTTTCCGATTGGAAATGGACGGGACCTGCTGAGCCGGTGGTAAACCTCTGCCAGGCGCTGCAAGAGCGAGGTCATGAGGTAGTACTGGCCTATAGACGCCCGCCGATAGAGACCAAAGAGAGTATACAGAAGGGGATACAGTCAAAACTATTCAAGGGAATTGACAGGTTCCATTTTGCACCGCTTGCCAAACTGTATCATGTATATCGCCTGAAAGACATCATCGCCGACATCAGAGGGATAGCGCGCTATATTGATCAGGAACGGTTCGATATTGTTAATTTCCACAATTCCCATGACCATATTGTGGGAGGGCTTGCGGTAAGGGCTTCCAGGAGACACCCCCCGGCAATAAGGATGGACCACAAAAGGGATTCCCTGAAGACAGACCCCATCAGCAAATGTTTTTTCAGGAGCTGTACTGATGCTGTGATGACCTTTTCTGAGGAGAGCAAAAAGAGGTTGGTGAACGGTTTGGGGTTTCCTCGCTCTCGCGTGGCTAAAGTGCCGACGGCTGTTGATCTAGAGAGATTTGATGCCCGGAGAGTCTACAAAGACATGCGGTCTGCATTCAGGATACCCCCAAGGTCACCTGTTGTGGGAATCGTTGCCAGGTTTCAGAGGTACAGAAGGACCGATATCCTCTTAGAAGCCATATCACTTTTGCTTAAGGACGTTCCCGAGGTGAGGCTCTTATTAGTGGGGCATAGCAGCCAGATGCAGAGGAGCGTTATCGAGCCCATAGAACGTCTTGGTATCGCCTCGCATGTCATACTGGCAGGATATCGCCAGGATGACTATGCAGACGTCCTCGCCTGTATGGATGTCTTTTGTCTGCTTACCCCCGGCTCTGATGGGACCGCCCGGGCCTTACGAGACGCCATGGCCATGGGGAAACCGGTCGTGGTGACCCAAAAAGGGATGCTTCCCGAGCTTGTAGAGGATGGGCTTACCGGTTTCGTCGTACCAGAAACACCCGAGGCCATCTACCGGTCCCTTCTATCGCTGGTGAGAGATGAAAACTTGCGCCATGCAATGGGTAAGGCCGCTCAAGAGAAGGCCCGCAGGGAGTTCCGTCTGGATCGTCAGGCCGAGGAGGTGGAGAACTTTTACCAGAAGATCCTCAAGGAAGCTCGTCCCGCATGAAGATCGCCCTCGGCATACGGGAATTTTTACCTGAAAAAGGTGGCGCAGAGAGGTATTGCTATGACCTCATGCATTTCCTCGCCGGCAAAGGCATCGAGGTGCACATTTACTCTTCGGCCTTTCCTCAGAAGGATAGCGGGCTTTTTTTTCACCAGGTACCTGTTATTCCCCGTCCGAAGAGCCTGCATGTTCTTTCCTTTGCCATAAACTGCCGGCGGATGATGCGGGAGGAACGGTTCGACGTTATCATGGGAATAGGCGACACCGTCCATGCCGATCTCCTTCAGCCCCATGGGGGGGTCCATTGGAAGTGGTTCTGGAGGGGACTGGAGGGTTACCGGAAGCCCTTTCCGTGGATCTTTAAATTCATGGGGAGGGCCTTGAGTCCTAAGCAATGGGCCAAGGGTTTCATCGAGGATGCGCCGTATGCAAAGGCCAAAAAGGTCATAGCGATCTCCGAGATGGTGCACAGAGATATTAGCGATTACTATGGTATACCCGAAGACCGCATGGTTACGATTTATAATGGGGTGGATATAGAACGCTTTCACCCGCGCAACAGGAAATATAGGGAAGAAACCAGAGGGCGTTATGGCCTCACCCCTCATGATTTCGTGCTCCTCTTTGTCTCCCATAATTTCAGGTTGAAAGGATTACGATATCTTATTCAGGCTTTCAGTTTAGTAAGGGCGAAGAAGAATAATGTAAAACTTTTGATAGTAGGGAGGGATAGGAAAGCGCCATATCATCGCCTGGCCACGAGGCTTGATTGTGCGGATGATGTATTTTTTGCCGGTGGTGTGCGGGATCTGGAGCGATATTATGCCAGCGCGGATATCTTGGTTCATCCTACCTTTTACGACCCCTGCTCCCTGGTGGTCTTGGAGGCCTTGGCCAGCGGGCTGCCGGTTATCACGACGCGGCGTAATGGGGCGGGATGGATCATCCACGAAGGCAAAGAGGGTTTTGCCCTCGATGATCCCAGGGATGTAAAAACAATGACTGAGAAGATCATATACTTTTCCCAGGCCGACATATTGAAGCAGGCTTCCGTCGCCGCTCGCAGATTGGCAGAACAGTATTCGCATGAGCGCTGCTACCAGGAGATGTTGAAATTTTTTTCAAACATTAGGAGGCTAAGTTGTTAGATTGGACTAAACTTATTAGGTGCAGAGAGCAGATCCACAAACATTATCCTACGATATGGAAGCTGAAGCTGATCAAGAGGCCCTCGCGGCTATTAAAGAAGCTCGTTCGACCAGGCATGCGTATCCTTGATGTGGGAGCGAGCGATAGGAGAATGCTAAAAAGAGTTACGAATGTTTACCCTGATATCCTTTACAAGAGCATGGATATAGATCGTAACGTTCCCCACGATTACCATTCATTGGATGCAATAGACGAGCAATTTGATCTCATCATACTGTTTGAAGTCATAGAGCATTTGGGGCTGGAACAAGGGATGGAAATGTTGGCTAAGCTAAGGGAATTGCTTGTTGATGGAGGCACGCTGATTATCAGTACACCCAATATCTATCATCCCCATGAATTTATGCAAACGGTTACTCACAAGACGGCATATAGCTATGAAGAGTTGGGCGGTATTATACTCAGCAAGGGGTTTGAGGTGCTGGCGATCTACCGCACCTTCCATGCCTCAGCACTTAAATATCTTCTCCGTCGTACCCTCTTTTATCCCTTACATCGGATATTAAATGTTGATTTTGCTAAGTCCATTCTGGTCGTGGCGCAAAGAAAGAGCTGAATATGAATGTTCTCTTTCTTATCCAGGGTCATGACCGGCCTTCGAGCCGTTACCGCGTCCTTCAATACCTTCCTTATTTGAAGCAGAAAGGGGTTAAGACGACTGTCGTCGTTTATCCACGTGACATAGGAGGCTCCAGAAAAATATATCGAGAGATCGGTGACTATGATGTTGTCTTCATCCAGAGAAAGAGGCCTCATCCGCTTTTTTTGTATCTTTTGCAACAGCGTGCCAAGAGATTAATCTATGACTTTGATGATGCCGTGATGTATCGTAGTGCGAACGCAGCTCTCCCTTACTCGAAAACGCGTGAGAGGCAATTTGGCCGCATGGTAAAGGCCGCAGATCACGTCATCGCCGGTAATACCTTCCTTAAGGATCAAACCCGCAGATATACGAATCAGGTGACCGTTATTCCTACAGCCATCGATATAAAAAAATATGCTCCTAAAAATTATAAAATGAAGCATACGAAAGTAACGATAGGCTGGATCGGCAGCAGCTCAACCCTGCCATATCTAGACGACATGAAGGGAGTCTTTGAAGAATTAGGAGAGAGATATAAACACGTCGAATTAAAGGTTATCTGCGACACCTTCATTAATTGCGAGAAAATTTCCGTTATCAAGAAGATTTGGAGCGAAAAAGAAGAGATAGCGGATCTAAAGAGCCTGGACATCGGCGTTATGCCCCTGTCGGATGATCCGTGGTCACGGGGTAAGTGTGGCTTAAAGATCATGCAATATTTCGGTGTAGGAATACCAGTAGTGTGCACGCCCGTGGGGATCAATCGGGATGTGGTACAGGATGAAATAAACGGTTTTTGGGCCGTGACTAAGGAGGAATGGATAGAAAAGCTTTCTATTTTAATTGAAGACTCTTCATTGCGACAAGAGATGGGTCTGCGCGGCAGAGAGATTGTGAGGGAGTCGTATTCCATCCAAGCCTGTGCGCCGAGATTTTATAGGGTGCTGAATGAGGTGGCTCAAAAGGATGCCTGACGATCCATCGCGAAAAAGGGGCGTGCAGGGATGGCGATGGTCTGTCGCTAAAGGCGCCACGGAGTGGTTATCCCCGGCGCTCTTAGATGATCCAGAGATCTTTCTGTTCCATAACCCTCCACTAAAAGAATCCGCCGTGCGCGCGGTCTCAATTGCTTCCGGGCCACAGGGTGAGATCTTCCTAAAACACTATAAGATTAGGAGCTACAGAGAGAGATGGAAATACCTCGTGCTTCCTTCCAAGGCCCGTCGAGAATGGCAGATGGCGCATCATGCACTGCGCAAAGGAATCACGACCCCCTTGCCTTTAGCCATGGCTGAGAGACGTAATGGATTGCTGTTACGGGATGCCTTCCTTGTCACGCAGGCCATTCTCCCCTCGGCACCCTTGATCGAATTGATTCCGAGGGGGGGGTATCAAGAGCTACTCGTCCAGGCAGCAGGCCTGCTTAAAAGTTCACATGAGGCCGGCCTCTTGCACCTGGACCTGCATGCCGGCAATATCTTGGTGGAGAAAGACGGGAAGAAGTTATATCTCATTGACCTCCACCGCTCCAAAATCGTAAGGAACATCTCGCGACGCAGAAGACTCTGGAACCTGGCGCAGTTTTTTTATTCTCTCAAGGGATGGCTCTCCACCGATGACAAAAAAGCCTTTTTGCAACGATACGATGAGGCGGCAGACACATTTGCAGGAGAGCTTGAACAGGGTTTAAGGGAGATCGAAGTGCAGGAAGAGCGGATTCAACGGCGGCATATGCGGAGCAGGACAAAACGGTGCCTCAAGCAAAGCGGCGGATTTTCTGTTACAAGGGAGCAAAGTTGGCAGATATGGTGTCGGCGAGGATGGAAGCCCCAGCAATTGTTGAAGATAGTGGCAAGACACCTCGATATCGTGGCCAAGAAGAAGGAGGGGCTGATCAAGGCGGATCGCCGCACAGCCATCACCCTTTTTAACTATAAAGAAACCAGGGTGTGCGTAAAAGAGTATCGTTATCAAGGGTTTTGGCAACGATTGAAGGAGATCTTTAGGGGATCAAAGGCCCGCAGGGGATGGCTGATGGGCAATGGATTGGTGGTTCGCGGGATAAGTGAGATCGTCCCGCAGGCCCTGCTGGAGAAGAGGAAAAGAGGGCTGCTGCAAGAAGCCTTTCTCCTCATGGAGACCCCGCCGGGTTATGTTGAGCTTGACCGCTCTGTGGTGAAGACCTTCGAAGCTCAAGGGGATGATGATACTCAAAAAGAGGCATTCCTCAATGCCTTTGCCGGTTTTATGGCTGAGCTCTATCTCCGTACTATTACCCACAAAGACCTTAAGACCTGCAACATCATGGTTCGAGAGAGAGAAGACACCTGGAATTTCGGTTTGGTGGACATGGATGACGTTCGGCTAGACAAAAAAATAAGTCACAGAAGATTTCTCAAAGGATTGATTCAGCTACATACCTCAACCCCACTTTGTATTGATATGCGAGACAGGAGAAGATTTCTGACCCGCTATCTTCAGTTGATTAAGCAGGATAATATCGGGAATATCATTCAAGGGGTGATCAAGGGGAGCCAAGGAAGACAATTGGTCTATGTCGCTCCCAGCGGGGATGTGGTCAGGGATGTCGATTGGGAAGGGGCATGTAAGGCAGCTGGTGAGCTAGCCCTTTGCGAAGAGGAGCCGTGAGATTTTTTTGATACCTTCAATCCCTTTAACCTCAGTGGGGAGCAGGGGGAGGAGGAGTAGGTGGAGGCGCTTGGCGTATTGCTCGGAGAGTAGCTGGATATAGCGCGCCTGCATCTCCTTTCTGGCTTGGTGAAAAAGACAATCTGCCTGTTTGATACAATGGTTGATGATTAGGTGGTGCACGGGGAGCGCATGCGTATCGAAGTCTTCGATAATCCGCTCGGTCTGCCTGACCCCCAGGGCCTCGGGGATCGTGACCACGATGTATTCCGTCAGGCGCTCGTCCCTCATAAAACGCGCAATGTCATGAGACAGGACCTGCCATCCCGAGATGATCGCCAACAGGGATCGTTTCCCCTTTTTTAATTTGACCGTTTCCTTGGCCCGCTCCACGTAGCTATAAAGATTGAGATAGAATCGCGTCGCCCCCTCCAGGTGCCGCAGGAAGATTTCAGGGAGGTGGAGCAGGCGTAGAGTATGCCCTGCCGGAGCGGTATCCCATATCACGAGGTCGTAGCGCCCTTCCCGTACCAATTCCATGATGTAGTAGAGCAGATATTCCTCTGCGATGCCTGGTGCGCTTCCTATGTAGTCCCTGACGAATTCATAGTCGAGGTCGGCAAAAGAGGACACGATTTCATATATTTCCTGGCCGAAGCGCTCCATCCATTTTTCCATAACGATCTCGGGAGTGATCTCGAGGGCAGTGAGTCGCTGAGCGTGAAGGATAGAGGTCTCGTGGGCGCCGACGGTTTGCTCAAAGATATCCGAGAGGGAAGGGGTCGGGTCGCTTGACAGGATCAAGGTCTTTTTCCCGGCCGCGGCCATGTGCATGGCGATGGCGGCAGCGCAGGTAGTCTTTCCCACACCTCCCTTGCCACCCACCAAGATCAGTTTTTTCGCACTCCGCTCCAAGGCGGCGAGGGATGTTTGCGTTCCATGCATCGTGGCGATCTACAGCATAGAGCCGATCAAGGTCTCGGTAGTTTGGACTCCTTGCAGTCCGCGCATCTGATTGACGACCATCCGTGAGAGGTTAGCTATCGTATCGGCCTTTACCTGCACCACGACATCCCAGCGACCAAAGACGAGATCGGTCTCTTCGACGCCCGACAGGGAGCTGATCTGAGAGAGGGTATTTGTTTCCAAACCGGGGACGAGACTCACCAATATATATGCCTTCATCATCTCTTTGCCTCCTCGCGGTTTTCATGGTTTCATACCTTCAGTCTACTTTCCCTCCTGGCCTTCATCGCTTCAACCAGGCCGTAGGTCACCTCTTTGCCACCATAGCCTTCACCGAGATCTACATCATCTTTAGTGAGGCCGTGAAAATCGCTCCCACCGGTCATGATAAGCCCGTATTGTTGCGCGAGGGAGCGATATAGTTTCATCTGCCCTTCGGAATGCTCCGGATAGAATACCTCGATGCCATCTAACCCCTTGCCTTTGAGAGAAATAATTAATGCTTCTAGCTCGTTAGGTTGGGGCCGGTTGAGGGTAAAGGGGTGCGCCAAGACCGTTATCCCGCCTGCTGCGCGGATAAAGTGCATGGCCTCGTCAGGGGCAAATCTAAACTTCTCCACATAGGCTGGTTTCCCCTTTCCAAGATAGCGATCAAAGGCATCTTGGATCGTGCGGGCATGCCCCTTTTTAACCAGCATATAGGCAAAATGGGGGCGGCCTATCTGACCGTGTTCCGGTGCAGCCTTGACCTCTGAAAGCTGTAGGGGGATCCCGAGGGCGCCGAGTTTTTCGACCATTTTCATGTTTCGCTCCATGCGCACCTCTTGGAGTAGGCGGAGTTTTTCTCTGAGTTCAGACTGAGTATGGTCGATCAAGTATCCCAAGACATGCATGGTTCCCGCTGGTACGTCGACGCTCAGCTCTACCCCGGTAATGACCTCGAAGCCTATGTTTTGACCTTCTTGAATCCCCTCGTCGAGCCCTTCGATGGTGTCATGGTCGGTAATGGCAATGGCACGGAGCCCTTTTTTTTTGGCGTATCTGACCAACTCGGCCGGGCGCATAGTACCATCAGAAGCCGTCGTGTGCACGTGGAGATCAATCACGTTCATACATGCAGCCATTGCTGGAACACATCCCGTATCCCAAACGCCATTCCCGGGAAGGGGATCGGGGTAAAGGCGGTAAAGAAGATAAGAAAGGTGAATCCGCCGATGACCTTTCTCGACCAATCAAGGGGAGTACGGTCTTCGAGAGGTGGGGGGTGACGGTAGCCGATGATCCATAAAATAATCACCAACAAGAGCCAGCCGAGATTATAGATAAGACAGATTAAGGTGATGCCCAAGAGGGCAAGGCGAAAGATGAACTTGCTGTGACGGCCGAACAAGGCATAGATAATATGCCCGCCGTCTAGCTGGCCAGTGGGGAGGAGGTTAAGGGAGGTGATAAAAATCCCGACCCATCCGGCATAGGCAATGGGGTGCAAGACGACATCAGTACCTGGAGGTGTTACCCCTATGGTCAGTCGTTGCAGAAACTTGAAAAGAAGAGAATCTGCTAGCGAGAAAGTGTCCACGCCGGGTTGTGATATGTTTACTACATCAGATAAGAGCAACCCTATAATCACCGCAGGAATCGCCAGCGCCAAGCCGCACAGGGGACCTGAAGCCCCGATGTCGAAGAGGGCCTGGCGATTGGGTATGGGCCCTTTGCTTTTTATAACTGCCCCGAGGGTGCCGAAGGGGGGTAAGGGAAAGGGGAGAAAATAGGGGAGAGAGGAAGGCACCCCATATTTGCGACTTGCATAGTAATGTCCCATCTCATGGGCCACGAGAATGGAGAGGATGGCAATCGCATAGATAAATCCGCCGATGAGGATGGTAGAAATGATGGTCAACAAAAAAAGGACCACGTTCGGTATAAGAGATCTCATGGAGGATTGCTGATGTTACTTCCTCTTGTGACGGCTTCTGGCAAGCTGCTTTTTGTGCTTATGCTTTCTCATTTTCTTTCTTCTTTTTTTAATGACACTTCCCATGATCAATCTCCTTTAGCGGTAACCGTTTCGATCCATTGTAAATAGGCGGGGTCGCCTTGTTCCAGCTTCACGGCAGTGATCTCGGGGACCTCATAGCTGTGGAGCTCTTTGACGCGGCTTCTGACCTGCTCAAAAAGGTCTTCCCTGCTCTTGATAATTATGAGCGACTCACCTTCATCCCACACAGCTCCCTTCCACCGGTAGATGGAACGGATGGCCGGTATGATGTTTGCGCAGGCGGCTAACCCTTCTTCCACCAAGGCCTTGCCTATTGCGGCGGCCTCCTGCTCGGAGGCAGCGGTGACAAAGATAATCAAAAAACCCCGTGCCACTGTTTTCCTCTTTGGTTCGTGATATACTAGAAAATACCTGCACGGTATTTAAGGACGCATTAACCTACAATAACCGATACGGCTTGTCAAGGAGAACCCGTTGAGATCGTTGACATTATGGCGAAAGCTGCTATGTTTTAGCCTAGAGGGTCACAGGTGAGGAGGGCGGATAGAGTGGCCAAAAAGAAGATGAAACTGGAGAATTTGACCAAGTTTCACGATAAGGTCTTCCAGTGTATGAAGTGCGGTTTTTGCATGTACTACTGCCCGGTATACCGGGAGATCCATACCGAGCCCATTGTGGCACGGGGGCGGAATGTCCTTGCCATGGAACTCCTGGAGGGGGCCTCGTATGATTGCGGGCAGTTGGCCGAACGCTACAGTAA
>MGQT01000008.1:0-10268 GCA_001797935.1 Deltaproteobacteria bacterium RBG_16_54_18
CCTCTGTTGCCATTCCTTCTGCCGTGGCAGCCCTGACAAACCGGTTCTTCAGAGACATGCCGTTTAGTTGAGTGACATCAAAGAGTTTTGACATGAGGTTTCTCCTTTTGATAGAAGGCTGACAGAACGATCCAACAACCTAGCTCATCCGCATGTCTGGTGAACCGTATTGTTGCGTGTTACGTTAATATCAATTCTGAAACGGTATAAGGAATATTAGGATACAAACTAATAAATTCATTCGAGAAACGTTTCGGGAAAATAACTACAACAATATCCTCTTCCTCAAACTGAAATGTATTAATAACACGCCATTCTCTTTCATAATAGGCACAATTTGCATCTTCAAAAGAAAATTGTTTTATGTATTTTCTTAGAGCTTGAATCTTCCATCCAAGATCTCTATATTCCTCCGGTTTAATTTTATGTTTTTCTGTTACTTGGCTCCACTCTCTACCCCATTGTTCAATAATTGCACTAATAGAAAAAACGGCAGATTTTTGTTTCCCATTTTTTTTAATATAAGGTGTATATAATACAGGTTGCCCGCCTTTCTCTATAATAAATTCTCTTTTAAATCCCAATCCAACATTTCCATACATTTCAATATGGTTTTTCAAAAATGCAAAAGGGATATCAGCAAAACAAACATATTGGATTCGCCAAGTAGGTGTATTTTCCCCGTGGTGATCTTTAATAGGCTCCTCGAACGGAACTGAATTGTGAAAGCTTCTTTTTAAGCACTTTTCATTTAGAATTTCACATAAAATTCTAAATGCCTCATCTTCATTTTTTTCTCTACCACAAAAATGCCAAAAAATATTTGAATGGTATATAGGTTCTTTATTCATTTTCAGCTAACTTGCTAATAGACATAAATTTCTTCTATTTATAATACTCTAACACGTAATTCTATCCTCTGACTAATCTGTTGATAGCCACACCACCTATCTATGCAAGTATGTTTATGCTATACTATAACAAAGGCGTTCAAATAATCATAGCTGATCGCCAGGAGGTGAAGCATGAAAACCTTTACCGCATATGTGGAATGGGATGAGGAGACGAATCTGTATGTAGGTATTGTCCCGGGGGTTCCCGGTGCCCATACACAGGGGGCTACCTTGGATGAGCTTCAGGAAAACCTCAAAGAGGTCTTGCAGTTGTGTCTGGAAGAGTTCAAAGGATCGACTGACGACCTCCCCAGGTTTGTCGGCCTTCAGCAGATTGAGGTCGCGGCGTGACCCGACTTTCCATTGTTGACTTCAAAACAATGGAGAAGGTACTGCTCAGCCTCGGTTTCCAACCTATTCGGCAAAAAGGTAGTCATGTCTTTTACCGTCACCCCGATGGCAGGACCACCACCCTGCCGCATCATCCGGGAAGAGACCTCGCACGCCCTTTGATCCGTGAAATCCTCCGTGAAATCGAGTTCACGCCGGAACAATTCCAGGAAGCCTTGAAAAAGACATAAGCATCTTTTCATCTAAGTAGCTGCTAACCCCTTCAGTGCCTCCTCGTAGGCCGCTAGGGTCTTGCCATCAAAGAGCACAAAGCGGGCCAGCTCGATATCCGGGTGCTTCTTGAGAAAGTCTGCTACTGTCTTGAGGGCAATAGGGGCTGCTTCATTTAAAGGATAACCGTATGCGCCCGTGCTGATAGAAGGGAAAGCAACGCTCTTGAGATGATGCTCACTCGCAACCTCCAAACTCCGGCGATAGGCGCTGGTAAGCAATTCCGCTGCCCGTTGCCCTTCCCGACGGTACACTGGCCCAACGGTATGTATCACATGCCTGGCCTTGAGTTGATATCCCTTGGTGATCTTGGCATCTCCGGCCTCACACCCTCCTAAAGTACGACACTCTACCAGCAACTCCGGCCCGGCTGCCCTGTGGATGGCCCCATCCACGCCGCCGCCGCCGAGTAAGGAAGGGTTGGCGGCATTGACGATGGCATCCGTTGCCTGCTGCGTGATGTCCCCCTGCACTAATTCTAAGGTCGCGTTATTGACTTTGATCTGCATGATCCCCTTCTTTCTCCTTACTATGCAAATGCTCCCAAACCCGCTGGGCAAGCGCACTTGTCATCCCCGGGGCTTGGGCCAGCTCCGCGGAAGAGGCCATCATAATTCCCTCCCATCCCCCCAGGTGTGTCAAGAGAGACTTCCTTCTTTCCGCTCCTATACCGGGTATCTCATCGAGCGCAGAGGACAAACCAGCCTTGCCCCGCAGCCTCTTATGATAGGCAATGGCAAAGCGGTGGGCCTCGTCCCTCACCCGCTGTAGGAGCAGCGAGGCAGGGGATGCGTCACGCAAGGGGATGCCTTCCTTTTTATGAGGGAGAAAGACCCTTTCTTCCTCTCCCGGCTCCCGCTTTTTTGCGATGCTCAAGACATCGACTCCTTCGATTCCTAATTCCTTGAGCGCCTCTAAGGCCACATTGAGCTGCCCCTTGCCCCCGTCGATGAGGATAAGATCGGGGAGATCACCCTCCTCTTTACCGCGGCGCACCCTCCGGACAAGGACCTCATAGAGCATAGCGTAGTCGTCCATCCCCTGCACGGTCTTGATCCGGTACTTGCGGTAATAACTCTTTGCCGGTTCACCATCCTCAAACACCACCTGCGATCCCACAGCCGGCCCCCCGCCGAGGTTGGAGATGTCAAAGCCCTCTATTCTCGTAGGGACGTGTGCCAGAGAAAAGCGTTTCTGCATCTCCTGCAAGGCATCCTCTCCCTTGAGCTGACCGCGGAGCTTGCCTTGGGCATTCTCTTGAGCCATCTGGATGAGATCATACCCCTGGCTCCCCTTGCGAGGGCGATAAACGCGGACCCTCTTCTGCCCCTGCTCCCCCATCACCTCTTCCAAGACAGCGGCATCTTCCAGAGATATAGGAACGAGAATCTCCCCGGGAATGAATTGCCCTTCTTTATAGAATTGATGCAGGAAGGTGGATAGAACTTCTTGATCGGGCAACCCTGCATCCTTGATAGAGAAGAACCTGCCGCCCAGTAGTCTGCCGCTCCGGATGAAGAGGGCCTGGATGCCGACCTTGCCCCCTTGCCTGGCCATGCCGACGGCATCGCGATGAGCGCTATCCTGTACAATAACCTTCTGACGCTCGGTGATCCGCTCCAGGGCAGCGAGTCGGTCCCTGATTCTCGCCGCCACCTCGAATCTCAGAGCCGCTGATTCTTGCTCCATCCTCTTGCGCAGCTTCTCCGCGAGCAAATCGCTCTTGCCTTCCAGAAAGAGGCGGACCTCCTCGACGATCCGCTTATACTCCGCCTCGCTCACCTTTTCACAGCACGGGGCCAGGCAGCGCCGCATCTGGAAGTTGAGGCACGGGCGTGAACGGTGCGCAAACTGTGCTGCGCTGCACCGGCGCAAGGGGAAGGCCTTGTGGATCACCCTCAAGGTCTCGCGCATGGAAGTCGCCGCTGGAAAGGGGCCGAAGTAGAGGGCGCCGTCCTCCTTGGTCCGCCTGACCACGGAGAGGCGGGGAAAGCGTTCCTGCACGCTGAGTTTGAGCAAGGGATAGCGCTTGTCGTCCCTGAGCTGGATGTTGTAGCGGGGGCGGTGCTCCTTGATCAGGGTATCTTCTAAGATCAAGGCCTCCTTCTCCGTTTGGGTGGCAATGTGGTCGACCTGGCCGACCTTGGCAAGCATGAGGGAGGTCTTCACATCCTGCTCCCTGCCCTGAAAGTAGGTCCGTACCCGCTTGCGTAGGTCTTTTGCCTTGCCGACGTAGAGGATGGCTCCTTGAGGGTCTTTGAAGAGATAGACCCCCGGTGCCTGGGGCAGGGCATCTGTTTGTTGCTGAAGGTCTGTCTTTTTCATTTACTCATTCAACGGTATATCTCTGGTAATGACGGCCTCCTGCAGGCGCTGGATGCGGTCCCTGAGCTCGGCTGCCCGCTCGAATTCCAACTCTTCGGCTGCCTTGCGCATCTCTTTTTTCAGCTGCCTGATGGCCTTGGGCACCTCGCGGGGCGAGAGGTATCCTGCTTCTTCCTCTCGCACGGCGGGGACCGTATAGTAATCCGCCTCATACACCGAGCCCAAGACGTCGTGTATCGCCTTCTTGATGCTCTCCGGCGTGATGCCGTGCACGCGATTATAATCCCCCTGGATTTTTCTCCTTCTGTTGCTCTCATCGATGGCCCTAGTCATGGAGGGGGTCATCCCCTCGGCGTAGAGCAAGACCTTACCGGCCACGTTTCGGGCTGCCCTGCCGCAGGTCTGGATCAAGGCACGCTCCGAGCGCAGGAACCCCTCGCGGTCGGCGTCGAGGATCGCCACGAGCGAGACCTCGGGGATGTCGAGCCCCTCGCGCAGGAGGTTGATCCCAATCAAGCAGTCGAACTTCCCAAGCCTGAGATCCCTGATGATCTCCACCCGCTCCAGGGTGTCGATATCCGAGTGGAGGTACTTCACGCGGATGCCGAGCTCGGCATAGTACTCGGTCAGGTCCTCGGCCATCCGCTTGGTCAGCGTGGTGACCAGCACACGATCCCCCTTTTCAATTCTTTCCTTGATCTCGCCGAGGAGGTCGTCTACCTGGTTGCGCGCCGGTTTCACCTCGATGGCCGGGTCCATCAGTCCTGTGGGCCTGATGATCTGTTCGACTATTCTCCCATCGCCCTTGGCCAGTTCATAGTCGCCGGGCGTGGCGGAGACATAGACTATTTGTTTTGCCCGCTCATTAAATTCTTCGAAGGTGAGTGGGCGGTTGTCCAGGGCCGAGGGGAGGCGGAAGCCGTACTCCACCAGGGTCCCCTTGCGGGAGCGGTCCCCGTAGTACATCCCCCCGAGCTGGGGGATGGTGACGTGGGACTCGTCGATCATGACGAGGGCATTCTCGGGGAGGTAGTCGATCAGCGTGGGGGGCGGCTCTCCGGGCTGTCGCCCGGTGAGGTGGCGGGAGTAGTTCTCGATCCCCTTGCAGTAGCCGATCTCCTGGAACATCTCGAGATCAAACATGGTGCGCTGCTCCAGGCGTTGGGCCTCCAGGAGTTTGTTTTGAGACCGGAACTCCGCCAGCCGCTCCTGCAGCTCTACTTTAATACCTTCCATGGCCAGCCGCGTCCTTTCCGCGGTGGTCACGTAGTGGCTGCCGGGGTAGACAGCGACCTTGTCCAAGGATGAGATGACTCTGCCTCGCAGGGGGTCGATCTCGTAGAGCCCCTCGATGACATCGTCGAAGAGCTCGCAGCGGATGGCCCTGGCCTCCTCATACGGCGGGAAGATCTCCACGACATCCCCGCGCACGCGAAAAGTCCCGCGGTGGAAGTCGATGTCGTTACGCTCATACTGGATCTCCACGAGCTTGGAGAGGATCGCCCCCCGCTGCATCCGCTTTCCCCGTTCGAGCTGCAGGAGTAGGCCATAATAGGCCTCGGGCGAGCCGAGGCCGTAGATGCAGGAGACGCTCGCCACGATGATCACATCATTTCTCTCCAGGAGCGAGTGCGTTGCCGAGTGGCGCATCTTGTCTATCTCTTCGTTGATGGAGGTGTCTTTTTCAATGTAGATATCGCCGCTCGGGATATATGCCTCGGGCTGATAGTAGTCGTAGTAGCTGACGAAGAACTCCACGGCATTCTCCGGGAAGAGGTCGCGAAACTCACTGTAGAGTTGCGCTGCCAGGGTCTTGTTGTGGGAGATGACGAGGGTCGTACGCTGGACCTGCTCGATGACATTGGCCATGGTAAAGGTTTTACCCGAACCCGTGACGCCGAGCAGGACCTGATCCCGCGCACCTTCCCTGATCCCTCGAACTAGTTTCTCGATGGCCTGCGGCTGATCGCCGGTGGGGTGGAATGGTGATACGAGTTTAAAACGCGCCATAATCTATTTCAATCTCTCCTTGTGCAGTAGTAAGCCTGCGCGTGCGTGGTTTTATTTATTGTAGCACAGAACCGCCTGGATATATAAAAAATGCATATCCTTGCTTTCCGATACAAGGCCTTTTATGAGCTTTTTTAGGAGTGGTATGCAGATCGTTGAGTTTAACAGACCTACTATTGCATGCGCCAGATCGTCCCTTGCGGGCCATCTTCGAGGATGACCCCCTGGGAGTCAAGCTGGTTTCTGATCTGGTCGGCCCGCGCCCAGTTCTTCTTACTGCGGGCGTCATTGCGTTCCGTGATCAACTTCTCAATCTCCTGTGGGGTAATGGTGAGCGCTCTCGTCTTGCGCTGTTGCTCTTGCTCAAGAAAGACAGTGGGCTCCTCCTGAAAAATCCCTAATACTTTTCCTGCCAGGGCAAGGGCCTCTTTCCCCTTCGTGAGGATTTGGGCAGCGGACGGAGGAGGATGTTGGAGCAGACCGTTGATCTCGTGATTGAGCTCAAACAGGGCGGCAATGACCACCGCGGTGTTGAAGTCGTCGTCCATGGCCTCTTCAAAGCTCTGGGCAAATGTCTTTGCCTTTTGCAAGGCAGCTTTTCTCTCTGAGGAAGTGTAGCTTTTCTGTTTCCCTGCCTCTGTCGCCTTCCGAAGTACCTCGTCGATCCCTGCCAAGGTCTGATAGAACCGCGTGAGCCCCTGGCGCGCCTCCGCCATCCCCTGGGTGGAAAAGTCAAGGGGACTGCGGTAGTGGCGTGAGAGGAGGAAAAAGCGCACCACCTCCGGGTGATATTCTTTGAGAATATCTTTTATCGTCAAGAAATTCCCCAGGGACTTGGACATTTTTTCTTTTGCGATATTGACGAAGCCGTTGTGCAGCCAATAACGCGCGAAGGGCCGCCCGGTTGCCCCCTCGGCCTGGGCGATCTCGTTCTCGTGATGGGGGAAGATGAGGTCCTTACCGCCGCCATGGATGTCCAACGTATCACCGAGATACCGCTGGCTCATGGCAGAGCACTCGATGTGCCACCCGGGCCTCCCTTTGCCCCACGGCGACTCCCACGATGGCTCCCCGGGCTTGGCCCCCTTCCACAGGGCAAAGTCCAGGGGGTTTTTCTTGCGCTCATCCACCTCCACCCGGGCGCCGGCCTGCATCTCATCGAGGGTCCTCTTGGAAAGCTTGCCGTATGCGGGGAAGCTCTCCACGGCATAATAGACATCCGCGTCCACCTGGTAGGCATGACCCTTTTCAACAAGCCGCTGTATGAGAGCGATCATCTCCGGGATGTGCTCCGTCGCCTTGGGCTCGATGGTCGGCGGCGACATCCCCAAGGCACCCATGTCAACAGAGAATTCCTTTATATATCGCGCGGCGATCTCCTCGAAGCCGACACCCTCCTCCTGCGCACGCTTGATGATCTTGTCATCCACGTCGGTGAAGTTGCGCACATAGGTCACCTCATAACCCTTGTAGCGGAGATAGCGGTAGATTACATCGAAGACCACGGCGCTGCGGGCGTGGCCGATGTGGCAGAGATCATAGACCGTGACGCCGCAGGCGTACATGCCGATCCGCCCCTCCTGTAGGGGGTGAAACTCCTCCTTCTTCTGGGTCATCGTGTTATAGACACGTAACGCCATTTTTTCTTCCTATTTCAACGCCTGCGCCAATCGCTCGATGATGATTTGCTTCCCTAACACAGGAAGGACCTTGTGTAGCTCAGGCCCCGTCATCGTACCGGTAAGGGCCGCCCTGAGGGGTGCAAAGAGCTGTTTTCCCTTGAGCCCGGTGTGCTTCTTAAGCGCGGCGACGATCTCGGTGAAATTATCTTCCGTTACCTCCGCCATCCCTGCCACGATCTCCTTCAAGGCCTTGACCGCCGCCAGGGCGTCATCCGCTGTGAGGATCGTGCGGGCTTCGGCATCCAGGGAAAATCCGTCAGGCAGAAAGATGGGGATATACCTGTTGATCTCGGCAAGGGTCTCGACATTCTCTTTGACTGCATTCAAGACCTTGACCAGCCATCCTTCATCTGTCCCCTCCCGGAGAAATCCAGCGAGAAAAGGACGGGCGTAAAAGAGGATATCTTCGCCGCGCATGGTGTGCAGATGCCCGCGGTTGAGCCAGCGCAATTTCCCGGGATCGAATGCCGCCGGACTCCTTGCAATCCCTTCTAGGGAGAAGCGTCTGACCATCCCTTCCCACGACATGATCTCCTCACCGCCTGCCGTCCCCCCTCCCAAGAGGGCGAGGTAATTTACCACGGCCTGGGGGAGAAAGCCTTCTTCCCGGTAGGCGCGTACGGAAACCGCCCCGTAACGCTTGCTCAACCGCTCACCATCGGGGGCGACCAACAGGGGCAGGTGAGCAAAGTCGGGCAGGGTAAATCCCAAGGCCTCGTAGAGAAGGACCTGCCGGGGGGTATTGGGGAGATGGTCTTCCCCGCGGATAACATGGGTGATCCCCATCAAGGCATCATCCACCACGGCAGCAAAGTTGTAAGCGGGCCTGCCGTCGGAACGCATAATGACGAAGTCCCCCATGGATTTGTTTTCAAATACCTTTTTCCCGTGGATGATATCGCGCACCACGGTAGCACCCTCGGGGACTGCGAAACGCAGCGAGGGCTTTCTGCCGCTTGCCTCTAACTCCTGGGCCTGCGCCGATGAGAGCCCCCGGCACGTGCCGACATAGCGGGGCGTCTGCCCCCTGGCCAGCAACTGCTCCCGCATCTGAGCCAGTTCCTCGGGGGTGCAGTAACATAGGTAGGCGCCCCCCTGTTCCTTGAGCCTTTCGGCGTGCTCGTAATAGATCTTCGTTCGCTCAGACTGGCGGTAAGGCCCATGCGCGCCTTCTCCTGCCGGCCCCTCGTCCCATGTCAGCCCGAGCCATCGGAGGTCCTCCCTGATGGCCTCCTCGGCAGCAGGGTCGAGGCGCGCCACATCGGTGTCTTCAATCCTGAGGACGTATACCCCGTCATGTTTCAGGGCAAAGAGTTTATTGCAGAGGGCAATGCGCGCGTTGCCGATGTGCAAGAACCCGGTCGGGCTCGGGGCAAACCGGACTCTCACCCCGTTCTTCATCGCGCCTCCACCAGCACGACGGCGTAGGCGGCGATCCCTTCATTCCTGCCGGTAAAGCCCAACCCCTCGGTCGTCGTGGCCTTGATATTCACTTGCTCGTGTTCAACCCCCACCGTCGCTGCGATCCGCTCTTCCATCTGGGCGCGATAGGGCGCCAGGCGCGGGGCCTGCGCCACGATGGTGGCATCAATGTTGGTAATTTTCCATCCCTTGCGCGCGACCATCGCCGTCACCCGCTCTAACAGCACCAGGCTGGCAATGCCCGTATACTGGGGATCGGTGTCTGGAAAATGCTGCCCGAGATCCCCTGCCGCAACGGCGCCGAGGAGCGCATCGCAGATGGCGTGTACCAGGCAATCGGCGTCCGAGTGCCCGGCAAGCCCGCGATGGTGCGGAATCGTTATCCCCCCCATGATTAAAGGACGGTTCTCTACAAGAGGATGTACATCATACCCCATCCCCACCCGGTAGCCGGTATCCTTTTTTTCACCCACGCGACTTCCTTGCCCGCGGCGGGACTTCTTCCGAGCCGGATTCCGCGTCACGGGGTCGGGCGAAGATCATTCTGCCTGCGGTGGTCTGCAATACGCTGGTAACCACGACATCGAGCTCTTTGCCGATGATCTTGCGCCCCTCCTCCACCACTACCATGGTACCATCATCTAAATAGGCCACCCCCTGCCCCGGCTCCTTCCCTTCCTTGAGAATCTGGACATGCATGGTCTCTCCGGGGAGGACAATGGGCTTCAGGGCGTTGGTCAGCTGATTGATGTTTAAGACCGTCACACCCAGCAGCTCCGCCACCTTGTTGAGGTTGAAGTCGTTGGTAATGATCTTGCCGTTCATCCGTTTAGCCAGCTCGATGAGCTTCGCATCCACTTCCTTGATTTTCGGAAAGTCCTGATCCGATATCCTTACCTCCGGTTCCCCTTGCTTTTGTATACGGTTGAGGATATCCAGCCCCCTTCTCCCCCGATTTCGTTTCAGGGGATCGGGGGAATCGGCGATATGTTGCAACTCGTGCAGAACAAACTGCGGGATGATGAAAGGACCTTCGAGAAATCCCGTTTCGCAGACGTCGGCAATCCTGCCGTCAATGATGACGCTCGTATCAAGGATCTTGGGGTTCTCCGTGGTGCGCTGACTGCCCCCTATGCTGAAGATCTTCCACCATGCTGCGGGGTTAAATTCCTTCCCCTTCCAGACTCCGATCATGATCCCCAGGTATCCCGCCAGAATATAGATCAGGGGATAGAGGAGTTGTGTCTCCCCGGCACCGGGCGGCACGAAGATCTGGACGGTGAGGCGGGTCAGACCGAATGCGATGACGAGCCCG
>MGQT01000008.1:10286-22117 GCA_001797935.1 Deltaproteobacteria bacterium RBG_16_54_18
CCCCTGCCCGATGCCTTCCTGATGCTGATCTCCAAAAAGACCACCGCAACGGCAATCAGGCCGCCTCCAAAACCTCCCCAGAAGGCGGCGTTCGCCAAATTGAGCAGCTCCGGTCCAAGATACACTCCCGCGAGGGAGCAAAAAATAATAAGAAGTATGCGTGCAATGTTTACACCCATCCGCCTCATGGAACACCTCCTGATTTAGGGCTAGCCCTGATGGTGATTGTATAGAATTTTTTTTAGGCGGGATGGAAAGGAAGGATATGTTCGCACCACCCTCCGCTCTGGTATCGTGAGCGGAAAAAAATTAAAGAAGAATATAATAAAGCCTTTTCTTAAAGCAAGATACCCTGAATTTCCTTCCCGACATCCGCCTCTTCCGCATCTTTCGAGATGGCCAATTCCTTAATGAGGAGCCGCTTCGCCGTATCCATCAATTTCCGCTCCCCGAACGAAAGCTCTTTCTCACCCTTTAAGGAATAAAGCTCTCGATACACCTTGGCCACTTCAAAGATGGAACCGCTCTGAATCCGTTCCATATAGCCGCGATATCGCTGATTCCACGGCTGATGATTATTGTTGGAGACCTCTTTGCTCTTTAAGATGGCGTAGACCTCCGGCACCTTATCCCGACCAATAACTTCTCTCATCCCCGTGCCGCCGGCATTTTCCTTGGGGACCATAATAGTCATTTTTGTATCGAGGATGCTGATCACATAGAAGTCTTGCACCTGCCCCCCCATGTCTAAGCTCTGGATGCCCTCGATGGCTCCCACTCCATGGCCAGGATAAACAGCGAAGTCCCCTATTTCAAACATCTGGTTTAACCCCTCCTTTTTTGACCCTTACTGAAACGCCTGTTAACTTTGAGAAGGTGGCTTCACGACGGCATCCACTTGAACCTTTCCCTGTATTACGTGCGCTACCGCTGCGTCAACACCGAATAGCTTGGAAACCTCCAGCTTTCCTATAAGATTTTTACCCGCCAGGTCTCCCGCCGGATATACCTCTAAGAGATCGCCCTTTTTAAGTCCTGTTTGAAAACCCACGTTGAGGTACACGGTGTTACCCTCGACCACGGCGACGCGTGCAAGCCAGTCCATACTGTTTATTTCACCAACCACCTGCGCGATAATATCGTCGATAATCATGTCGGTCGCCCGGTATTTGGCCTTCTCCTCACTTAAAACGCCAAACTCCTCACTGCCGACAGGGGAATTAGTGGCGGCAAATTCCTTTATCAAGCGTCCCTGGGCGGTATCGATAAAGCGAGCACTTATCCGCATAATAGCCGTTGAAACCCTCTCGTTGTCGGGCGGCGTGGTCGTGGTAACGAAGGGGCCATAGACTGCTCCTACGATAATCCCCTGAACTCCTAACGCTTTGTTAAGCACGGTGGTCTTGCTCGGATCTTTGAGATCCGCCGGATTGAGCCCTGCGCGTTCGAGGGTACGTCTAACCGTTTCCCGATCCATCACCATGCAGGTGAAGATCGTGTCTTCCATTTTTTCCGCCAGTCGATCCGCTATCACCTCCCCGAACTTCTCAATCGTAAGGGAGGTCCGGTTTTCGAAAGGAAGAACCGCTATCTTGCGTTTGAGGTACGGATGTTTCAACGGCCGCGCGAGAACGATTGGTTTGCCTTCGGGTGCCGGTTCACGTTCCGACACGACTTTTGGTTCTTCCATCTTTCGTTCTATTCTTTGCGCTTCCTCTTTTTTCTTTGTCTGCTCCGCCGCAAGGGAGAGCGGCTCGACCTCTCCGCTTAAATACCGATCAACCTTGACGTAGGTGAATTTAGTATTCCCCTCTGAATCTTTCCCTGCCGGAACCTTGACATACTTTTCACCATCAATGACATAGATGTCCTTGTCCGATAACCTGGCCAATTCCGCCTTGGTATAGGGAGACTGTGATTTCTTCCCAGGGAGCAGCGCACATGCCGCCGATAAGGTCACAAAAACCGGCAGCAGCAATCCATAGATTGCCCACATACGGGCCCTTCGATTGTTAGGCATGGTCGTATATATAGCAGAAAGTCGAGAGAAAAGCAAGCGCAAAAATGCCCCCGGGGCGTCGTTAGAGAGATCGGCCGTACTTTAAGACGTTTTTGTTTATGCAGATCCCCGTCTCCTCCTGCACCATATCAAGGCCGCGGGCCTTAAAGGGGAGATAGATCAGGGTGTATTTTGTCACACTAAGGTTGATCCGGGGTAGAAGGGGGGAAAAAGCCCTTTTATCCGTCACGATATTGGCCAGGACCACCTTCAGGCACTGGGCAGCCTCTTCCCGGGGAAGCGTCACGGGGGAGAGGGTCTTAAGGGATATGCCTGCCGCCGGCCCACCACCAGGCGGGCGGGCGGTCATCTGACTGGCGAGGCGCAGAAATTCCCTGGGCCGTACCTTAAAGGCCGGGAGCCAAAACGACAATGACTTATCTTCCCCATCGCGCTTCTTCACCAGGGGAAGCTGCGCGATCCGCATAAAATCGGCAAGGGTGTTGATCCCCAGCTCTTCTTCTCGCACCGTAATCTTCCAGAAAGGCACGTATGCCAGATCCTTCTCATCCCCGCCGAAAACGACACGGTCTACCGGCATCAGATGTCCCTCCGACGCCTCCCATGCCGTCTCACACACCGGACAGGTGAGGACCACGCTGTCCCGTTCCCCGTCGAGATCCCCACCGCACTGGGGGCAAATCGTGGCCATGAAGGTGATCCGCCATTCGGGCCTCTCGCGCTGCTCCGGGATCATCAAACCCTCTGCATCGGGCAGCGCAGCGACGGGTTTGTTTATCACGGCGTCAAAGACCGTGCCGTCGTGCACGAAAAGGGGGAGGTAAATCAGACTGAAGGTCTCCCCGACATAGGCCCGGTGGAAGAGCGTTTCCGCGGCAAGGGCGGAAGTACGCTTGCCGACCTCGGCCAGTACGTCGGAAGGATTGAGAGAACATGAGAGGAAAGAACCTGCCACATCCGGCGTCACAAAGTGCATCTGCATCGCCTGCGGCCTGAGTCCCAGCGAAAGAGGAAGTTGCTTCAAAGTCGTTGCTTGATACGTGAGATCGACAATAGCATAGTTGATCGTTGACCCCTCGCAAAGATAGACGCTGCCCTTGAAGCGCATATACGGGGCATAGATGATCTCATCGTTTGAGGCCTTGGCAGGCAACAGGAACCGAAAGTAATCTTTGGCAAAGAGATAGTTTTTGATATGGCAATAGGGACAGATGATCAGACGATCGGTTTCGTCGAGCTCGATGGGCGCACCACACTGCGGACACGCTTGCTCAACGGTAAAGCCCATCTATCCGAGCTTTCCCCCGCACAGATTACAAAAGAGCGCGTTGGGGAGGTTTTCACCCTTGCAGTGAGGACAAGCCTTGGCAATCGGCTTCTGATCCGCCGGCTGCCCGCATTGAGGGCAGAAACGGACATTCGGCGTCATATTCTTGCCGCAGTTGTAGCATTGGTGAAAAACGAGTTGCTGATGACCGCAGTGGGGACAAAATTTAGCGTCCGCCGGCACGGCATTTTTGCAGTCCGGACAGGCAGCTCCGGTCTGCGCATGGGACTTCATCGCCCCGGCAAACATCGCCGGCATCATAAGCCCCATGCCCATCCCCATCCCCGAACCGGCGGCGGCAGTTGACGCGGCGGCTTTTTCCATGGCCATGGCGGCCTTCATCTGGACCAACCGATCCAGATCCTGCAGGATGCTGAGACGACCCTTGTCATCAATGGCCTGTTGCACCTCCGGTGGAGGGGTGATAGACGTGATGTACAGATGTTCCAGGCCGATACCGAAGCGGCTGAAATCATGTTGCAGACGTTTTTGAAGACCTTCGGAAAGTTCTTCATAGCGTCCGGGTAAATTGAAGAGGGTATCGAGGTGCTCGCCCAGATGGTCGTTAAAGCGCGAGACGATGACCCGGCTGAGATATTCCTCGATCTCTTCCGTCGTGAATATCCCCATGGTCCCCACGAGGGTATTGATGCAGAGGACCGGCTGTACGATCTGGATGTTGAATATGCCGTGGGCCCGGAGGCGAATGAGGCCGAGATCTGCGTCCTTGAAGGCCACCGGATCTCTCGTACCCCATTTGAGGTTCGTGAAAATCTTCATGTTGACGATATAGACCTCGGCACGCAATGGGCTGGTCATGCCCCAGGGGATGGCCATAATTTTTGTCAGGACCGGGATGTTTGCCGTCGTCAGGGTGTGCCGACCAGGCGGAAAAGCCTCGCTGGCCTTGCCCTTATAAAACAAGACCGCGGCCTGGCTCTCGCGGACCGTAAGCTGTGCCCCATATTTGATCTCCCCTGAACCCTGCTCCGGTATCCGATGCACCAGTTCCTTCCCGGTCTCATCAAACCACTCTATGACCTCCAAGAAAACGATGTTATCTTTGCCCATGGATA
The DNA here is from genome assembly GCA_001797935.1 of Deltaproteobacteria bacterium RBG_16_54_18. GTDB lineage: Bacteria > Desulfobacterota > B13-G15 > B13-G15 > RBG-16-54-18 > RBG-16-54-18. The sequence goes on from MGQT01000008.1 coordinate 14,710, forward strand.
CCTCCTCGCATGATCGTCGATCTTTGTCGAAGGCCTTACGCAAACATCCTGAGGAAATTTTTCCCGAACTTCTTATCGTACCGTGATGCTATTATACAGTTTATCGGATTTCATACATCCCGTCAATCGGATAGGAGCAACCGCAACGACGGGTTCACTATTCGTCGGGGAATAGGGTGGGCACGTTATTTTTTAAGGACCTCAACTACTTCAACCTGACTGAAGCGCCACACCCCTTCTGTTTTCGTCAAGACCGTTTTCAGCTCATGCGTCGCCTCGAGGATATCCCCACTCCTTGTCTTCCCCGTCAATTTGGCCGTTACTGTGGCCTGTGCTACCCCCTCTTGAACAAATATGATATCGAGGTCATAGAATTTCAGCGTGAGATAAGTCATGGAGAAGCGGCTGCGACCGACAAATCCGGCAATCTCGTCCGGCGTGTAGCTGCCGGTAAAAGAAATAATATCGGCCTTGAACGCACAGGGATCGGCAAAGAGCGTGGCGATATGCTGGATGTTATGGGAGGTGGTGACCGGCGACTCATCGGGTTCTTTTGATATCCACTCCGCCAAGAGGCCGAATTGTGCGCGTATCTTTTTCTCATCGGTTTGCACGAGGAATCGCACCGCCACGATACCAAAGAGCACAAGCGCGGCAATGATGAGGTACTTGATCTTCACCAGAGTGGTCCTCCCACGATGCGTTCCAGGGAAACCTGCCCGAAGTAATGCCGCTCCAAGGGCTCGCTGCGATTGTCCCCGACGACATAGACATTGCCTGGTGCAACCTGTCGCGGGGAGAGCTCCCAATCACAGGGGTATTGGACGTACGGTTCACTGATCTCCGTGCCCCCGACCACGAGTTTACCGTTGTGGAATGCTACTTCTTCGCCTTCCAAGGCGACCACTCGTTTTAGGAGCATCACTCTGCTTCCGGCAAGGCGTACCAACACGATATCTCCTCGCTGTGGTTCGGAAAAGAGGTACTGCAGCCGCCAGCAAAAATTGATCCCCCCATTGTGATAGGTAGGCTCCATGCTGTATCCCTCAATGCGCAGAGGCGTGCAGATATAGCCGAAAAAGAGATAAGAACCGATGGCGACGAGGGCGACGCGCAGAAGAAAGCGCGGGGTGAGCGAAGGAAAAAAGAATTGGCGAATCCTGCTCGATGTAGCCATCCCGCCTTAACCCGCCTCGGGATCGCAGGCATGGCAATCGGCGTGAGGGCCGACGCGGATTGCACTGGCTCGTGCGCGCCGAGACAAAGGCCGGCGGGCGTCTATCATGTTACGCTGCATGACGCTCCTACTATTGGCTCGCTGTAGAAAAACAAGATTAATAACGCCCTCTTGTGGAACGGCTGCCAATCTTTCCGCTACACCAGGAATCGATACATGACCGTAGGTACGCGTGCATAGACTCCGGCATACGGAGGAACTCGCAACCAAACCCCAAAAATTCTAATGACGGATTGTCCAGGACCCACTTAATTTCTGTCTCGATATTGATGAGCGCTTCCAGCCCTTGTATCCCGTTGATCTGGGTAAGGACTAATGTCTCGCCTTTTTCTATTTTTTTCTCATTTTTTTCTTTGGGAAGTACTAAGCCCACGCCGCCTTCGCTCAGATTAATAATATATGCCGTCACGGTACCTTTGAGGAGATTTGCAAAGGTAAAGGTGCCCGCAACCCCATCCACTAGGGAAAAAAAGATACGGTGGAACTTCCTCTTTTCTTCTGCTGCTTCGACCATACCTCTCTTTCGGTGGTTGACGAACACCGGGCCAGGGTCATCTCCCGGCTATTACGCGGTGGGATATCTGTTCTGGTGTCGCTATCGCCGCTCGCGCAACCTCCGTATGGCTTGGCGGGTGCTGGTGTGCATATGGCTTAAGGCGCTTGTCAGGTCCCCAATCTTATCCTTCTTGTCCTTTGATTTCATTTTCTTAAATACTGCAACATCTCCATTGCCGACAGCTGATACGCCCAGCGGGTTCAGAACGTGCTCGAAGCTTGCAGATAATTGATAATGATAGACAACGACCGTTTTTAAATGGTAAAAATTATATCTCTTCACAAGGGCTTTGTCAATTTTACCCCATGTTTCGTGGACGGCTTTACATCCATCGGCAAACCCCCTATAATTTTCTATAACTCATTATCGTGTATTCGGAGCAACCGGAAAAGTGAAAATAATGATCGCACACGGGCAAGAGTATCAGACCTCGTAGAGCAGGCGGGAAGTGAGGTTTTTATGATAAAAAAGGTCGCTATCCTGTGTATCGCCATTATTACCCTGCTGGGCTGTAGCGTTCGGCCTGAAATCGCCGTTTCGCCACCTGTGGGAAACGCAGGTACCGAGCTTCATCCCGTTGACCGTGTCACCCTCGCCGCTATTGGTGATATCATGGTCCATGGAGCACAATTAAAAGCGGCACGGGATGATGAAAACAACGAGTATAACTTTGAGCCGGTCTTCTCCCAGGTTAAAGACCTGCTCACGGCGTCAGACATAACCATGGGCAATTTGGAAACGACCTTGCCCGGCAAAGAAAAACTCTATTCCGGCTACCCCCAGTTCGGCGCGCCCGACGCTCTTGCCGTTGCCCTCCGAAAGGCCGGTATCGATATTCTTGCCACGGCCAACAACCACGCCTGTGATAAGAGTATGCAAGGAGTAGTCCGAACTATCAAGGTTCTGGATGAACTTGGCCTGCTGCACGTCGGGACCTATCAGAGCCAGGCAGCATATGAAAATAACCGTATTTTGATGGTCGAGCGCAACCATGTGAGACTTGCGGTGCTCAATTACACGTACGGTCTCAATGATATGCCTATCCCGGAGGGAACGTTCGTAGGCCTCATTGATCGGCAGCAGATGGCGGAAGACATCGCCCTGGCGAGGACGAAGCAGCCGGACTTTATCATCGTGTTTATTCACTGGGGCACCGAATATGAGCGCACACCTAATGAGTTTCAGACATCACTTGCCGCCTTCCTCTTCTCCGAAGGAGCGGATATTATCCTGGGAAGCCATCCCCATGTCTTACAACCTTTTGCATTACGGTCGGTTACGGATAAATATGGAATTACAAAGCCGCGTCTCGTGATATACTCGTTAGGTAACTTCGTCTCCAATCAGAGGGAAAGGTATCGTGACGGGGGAATTATTTTTAATATTACCTTAGAAAAGGGCTCCTCTCCGGGCAGTGGAACGACGCAGCATATCACGGCGGTGCATTATAGCCCTACCTGGGTCTATGTCCATCGGACGGCCGATAAAAATGAATTTTATATTTTACCGGTTCTGAAGTATCTAAACAACGACCAACCCTTGCGGTTGCCGGACGAAGCATATCAAAAAATGTTGACCTTTTACCGAGACACAACATTGCATCTGGAGCCGCAACAACTGGACGAAAAGACGGCGCTCACTCCTTGAGCACAGCGAGAAGAAAAAACAGATGGCTCTCTGCAAAGACGAAAACGATAGATCACGGTCTTTTGAGGCCAATGGCAGTTGCACGCAGACGTCACGTGTTATCTTTATTGCTGCCGGCATCAGTTTATGGATCTTTCGTTACTAAGGCAGCGGGGTTATGACCTCATGGGTGATGATCTTTGGTATAAAGACGGCCTGCGCTTTATGTGTCTGCAGTGCGGAGGGTGTTGCAGCGGCTTTTCCGGCACCGTGCTCGTCAGCGCTGCGGAGATAACGGTGCTCGCGCAGCGTCTTGGCATCCCGGAGACTGATTTCCAGAAACGCTACACACGCGCCGTGGGGAAAGGAAATATCAGTCTCATTGAGAAAAAAAACAAGGACTGTATCTTCTTTGATAAGGAAGTCGGCTGCACCGTGTACTCAGACCGCCCCCGACAATGCCGGAGCTGGCCGTTCTGGCGTTCAAATGTCTATTCGCCCGAGCGCTGGAAGCGGGGGGCGGCGAGATGCCCAGGGATGGACCAAGGGGAATCGCACGACAGTGAATACATCAAGCAGGTAAGTGATGATGATGGAAGTTCTGGCGTCGTTTCATGAAGTGATGGGTATCTTGTTATGATACGCTATGAGTTGGCCGAGGATATCGGCGCCGAGGCGAGAGAAATAATCCGCAAGCTCGAGATGACTCACATAGATTGCTCCCGCGTCGTCTGCGTCAGGAGCAAGGGATCCGCCAGCAAGCGGATATTGGCCCGCTGCCATGGCCTGCCCAAGATCATGCAGCATGCCCTTAAGATAAAACCCCACTATATCATTGAAATCATCTCTGAACAGTTCGACAAGCTACGTGGCGAGGAACAGACAAAAGTACTCATTCACGAGCTGATGCATATCCCCCACTCTTTTGGCGGCGGCTTTCGTAGTCACCGTCCTTACGTGACGAAAAAAAAGGTGGACAAGATGTATGAGCGATTTTTACGGGCTCGTAAAACTGATGCGGGGTAGTCCAACGTCTACAAAATTAAGGAGGAAAAGAAGCGTATGGTTATCGCGCTTATGCAAAAGAGAAGGAGTATCAGACGTTTTTTACCAAGGCCCGTAGAGGCCGATAAGATCGATCAACTTATTGAAGCAGCGCTCCGCTCCCCCTCGTCTCGGGGGCTTGCCCCCTGGGAATTTATTATCGTAACCGATCCCTCTCTGCTCGGGAAACTCTCCCGGGCAAAGGAGTCCGGATCGGCCTTTCTTAAACAAACGCCGCTGGGGATTGTCGTCTGCGCCGACCCGGATCAATGTGATGTCTGGGTCGAGGACGCATCCATCGCCTCCATCGTTATCCAGCTGGCGGCAGAATCGCTCGGCCTCGGGAGCTGCTGGATACAGATTCGCGAAAGGCAGTACGATAGCACGCAGAGCGCCCGGGCGTATGTCGCCGCGACCCTCAATATCCCCGAGCAGTTGCAGGTGGAATCCATTATCGCGATCGGGTATCCCAATGAGAAGCTCCTTCCGCATGGCAAAAATGAATTGCTCTACGCGAAGGTGCATAAGGATATATACAGTAGACCTTATTATTTATAACACGGCTGTCTGACCGCAGTAAGGCCGCAAGGTAGAATAATTACGACAAAACTACGAGAGGACGCGCCCCCAAAGGGGGGCGCGCTTGCGTGCTGAGGTTATTGCACCTCAACGTGTTTTTCAGCCGATGCCGGAGCCTCTTCCGCCTTGACTTCTATCTTCTTTGTCATTATCTCGCCCTTCGGAATAGTGATCCGCAAGATCCCGTCTTTGTAAACGGCCTTGAGCTCATCCGTCTTTACATCATCGGGCAGGCAAAAGCCCCTGCGGAAGGAACCGTACTCGCGCTCGACCCGGTAGAAATGTTCGCTCTTTTCTTCCTGTTCTCTCTTTTTCTCTCCTTTTACCATCAGCGTGCCATCAGTCAGAGCGACATCGAGGTCCTTTGCCTCAACACCCGGGATTTCACCGGTGATGGTATATTCGTTGTCCGTCTCCGTAATATCGAAGGCAGGAACGAACTCCCCATCCCCGCCGAAGAGTTGTGGAAGCCTAAAGTCATCGAAGAACCGGTCGACTGTCCCTAAGTCCGGAAACAACGTCATAAACCCTTCTGTCCTTGGTACTAATCTCATGATGCTTTCCATGATCATCACCTCCTTCTTCTTTCTTCAACCAAAATATAAGCATAACACTCACCATTTCAACTGTTCAACGTCGGTTAATCCCCGTAACGGCCTCTTCTTCCACAAGCCGCTATTAGAGAAAATTTGATAACGAACCGCTCAGCACGTTTTATGTGGTCACTGAGGAGGCAGCCTCAAAGGCAGCAGGAAGGGCAGTAAGGGTCTTTTCAATATCCGCATCGCTATGTGCGAGGGAAAGGAAGCCGGCCTCGAACTGTGAGGGGGCGATATAGATACCCTCTGAAAGCAGAGACCAAAAGTAGCGGCGGAAGGCCTCGGTATCGCTCTGTTTGGCCGTGGCGTAGTCAATGACCGGGCCGGGGGTGAAAAAGGTGCAGAACAGGGACCCCACCCGGACAAAGAATGTCGGGGTCCTGGTTAAACGGGCGATCTTCTCCGCCTCGGTACACAGGTAGGAGGCCTTTTCCTCCAGGCGTTTATACACCCCTTTTTCTTTCAAGACCTTCAGGGTCTCTATCCCAGCGGTCATGGCCAACGGGTTTCCGGCCAAGGTGCCGGCCTGGTAGACCCCCCCGACAGGAGCCAGCTCTGCCATGATCTCCCGTTTGCCGCCAAAGGCCCCGACAGGCAGACCGCCGCCGATGATCTTGCCGAGACAGGTGAGATCGGGTAGCACCCCGTAGAGCCCCTGGGCGCCCGACCACCCCACGCGGAAGCCGGTGATCACCTCGTCAAAAATTAAACAAATTCCCTCGCGATCGCATACCTTTCTTAGGCCCTCGAGGAACCCTGCCAGGGGGGGGATAACCCCCATATTCCCCGCAATGGGTTCCACGATGATACAGGCTATCTGCTGCGGATAGGCCTTGACCAGGGCCAGTACCGCCTCGAGGTTATTGAACGGCGCCAGCAGCGTGTTGCGCGCATAGTCATCCGGAACCCCCAGGCTGTCCGGCTGTCCGAATGTCGTGGCGCCGGAACCCGCCTTGACCAGGAGCCCATCGGCATGGCCGTGATAGCACCCCTCGAACTTGACGACCTTTGCCCGCTTCGTGTACCCCCGGGCCAGGCGGATGGCGCTCATCACCGCCTCGGTCCCGGAATTGACCAGCCGCACCAGCTCTACCGAAGGAACCGCCTCCACGATGATGGCGGCAAGCTCTATCTCCCGGGCATGAGGGGCGCCGTAGCTCGTCCCTTGCTCAGCGGCCTCTTGCAGGGCCTTTACGATGCCGGGATGGGCATGCCCCAAAATCAGGGGGCCCCAGGAGGCAACGTAATCGATGTATTCATTGCCGTCTGCGTCCCAGAGGTGCGACCCCTGGGCGCGTTGAATAAACAGGGGCGTCCCTCCGACGGCCCGAAAGGCGCGCACCGGGCTGTTTACCCCGCCCGCGATATATCGTTGCGCATCGCGAAACAGGCGCTCGGATTCTCCTCTCTGGCTCTTTACTCCCGCTTTCATCAGTTACGCGATCCTTATCCACTCGCAGTACTAGTCTTGTTAATCTATCATGTTACCGCAAATCCGGCAATGACTCACGGCCCCTGCAAGGATATTCCTTGACCCCTGCGCGTCTTTTGCGTAAAATTTCAAAATCAACAGAGCGATAGGAAATCTATGATTGCACCGTCAGAAAAGGTTATCGCGCCCACGCGCCTCTCTATGGCACGCGGCGTACGATGCTTCGCGTAAGAAAAATATAATGATATCTATTAAAAAAGCCGCACGAAAAAAGAAGGGAACTGCGACGCAAAGGATTATTGTCATTGCGAGTGTCTTTCTCTTCCTTGCCCTCG
>MGQT01000009.1:0-10843 GCA_001797935.1 Deltaproteobacteria bacterium RBG_16_54_18
AGGCGTCGGCGATCTGCTTGGCTGAGGAGAGCAACTCATCCCTTCTCCCGTACCATAATGCCTTGATGCGGGGGACGAGCTCTTTGATCCCCGTTTGCCCGAACCTGCTCTCTTTGGGAAGGTAGGTGGTTGCCAAGAACGGTTTTTTATCCGGCGTCATGATGATGGTCAAAGGCCATCCCCCCCTGCCGGTCATCATCTGACAGACGGTCATGTAGACGCCGTCGATATCAGGCCGTTCTTCCCGATCGACCTTGATACACACAAAGGTCTCGTTCAGCAAGCGGGCGACCTCAGGGTCTTCAAATGATTCCCTCTCCATAACGTGACACCAGTGGCAGGTGGAATAGCCGATGGAGAGAAATATCGGCTTGTCTTCTTGTTGTGCGCGCGCAAAGGCCTCGGGACCCCAGGGATACCACGCAACGGGATTGCGGGCATGGTGCAGGAGATAGGGGCTCTTTTCAGTTATGAGTTTGTTCGGCATACCTGCTCTGCGACGCTGCCACCAAAAATATCAGTGGAAACTACGCATGATCCCCTCAATCACGCTCGTGTCGATTGCGCTTCCTACCAATTGCCCGCGGCCCACGCGTTCCCCAAACGACGGCCTGGTGTTGCGGTAAATAATGCCGACGGGGATTTTTGCACCCCATTCCTTTGCCGTCTGCATCGCCGTTCCCCAATTCGTTGGATCATAGTCCTCCGACAGCGGATAGCAACGCTTTTTGTACCAGGCAAAGGTATTGACCTTGTTGAACGAGACGCAGGGCTGCAGGATATCAATCAGAGCGAACCCCGGATGGGCGATCCCCTGTTGGATCAGGCCGGCGAGGTGGTCGACCATCCCGCTGAATCCCCGGGCGACAAAACCTGCCTCCATGGCCACTGCCACCTCGATGGGGTTAAAGGGGGCTGAAGTCACTCCCTCGGGCTGGGCCTTGGTAACCACCTGCTCCTCGGTGGTGGGGCTCGCCTGCCCCTTGGTAAGGCCATAGATCTGGTTGTTATGCACGAGCAGGGTCACATCAATGTTGCGGCGGATGGCCGCCAGAAAGTGATTCCCCCCCTCTCCATAGTGACAGCCGTCGCCGCTTTCCACGATCACCGTGAGGTCGGGGTTGGCGAGCTTGGCACCGGTGGCCACAGGGAGCGAGCGGCCGTGCAGGCCGTTGAAGACGTTGGCATTGAGATAGTGCGGCGCCTTAGCAGCCTGGCCGATGCCGGAGACGAAAAGGACCTGCCGCGGTTGGAGCCGGCCTGCTACCAGCGCCTTTTTTACCGCCTCCAGGATAGAAAAGTTCCCGCACCCCGGGCACCAGGCCGTCTCATAGTTGCCGTAGTCTGCAAGCGTTACCATACCATTGCCCTCTCGTTATCGTTCCAGCTCCCGGGTGATGAACTCCGGCGTGATGGGAAGCCCATCATAGCGCAGCACGCGCCTTTCGATAAGAAATCCGGTCTCCCGCCGGATCAGACGCGCCAGCTGGCCCGTGGCGTTCCCCTCCACAACAACCACCTCTTTGGCCCGCTGCAATCGCTCCAGAAACAGCTCAGGCACCAGGGGCCAGACCTGGGCGAAGTGGAGCGTGGCAACCTGCTCCCCCCTGGCTTGCATGAGGGCAGCCGCCTCCTCCACTGCCCCCTTGCTCGACCCCCACGTTATCAACAGGAGATCGGGTCCCTCCGCGCCCTGTAACTCAGGGGGGATGGCCTCAACGCGCATCCCCGCTCCCTTTCTGAGGCGCTTGTTGACCATCTTTGTGCGCACCTCCAGGTCTTCGGTGATGTGACCGTCCTCGGTATGCTCATCGCTGTCCGCCACCACGAGGTGTTCCGTCAAACCGGGAAGCAAGCGGGGGGAGATACCGTCTGCGGTGATGGCAAACCGGCGATAGGGGGTGGGAAAAACGTTCCCCTTAGGGGACCACGGCTGAACCAACGGCATGCCGTCAAGCTGAAACGGCGCCGTTGCCCGGTAGGAATCGGCGAGGAACTGGTCTGTCAGGATAAAGACCGGCCCCTGATACCGCTCCGCCAGTGCCAAGGCCTTTTGGGTAAGGGTGAAACACTCTTCAATCGACCCCGGGGCAAAGACGGCCCGCGGGAACTCGCCGTGACCCGCGTGCAGGACAAATTCCAGATCGGCCTGCGCCGTGCGGGTAGGGAGGCCGGTTGCCGGCGCCGGCCGCTGCCCCACGACGATGACCACGGGCGTCTCGGTCATGGCCGCAAGGCTCACCCCCTCCACCATCAGGGCAAAGCCGCCGCCGGACGTAGCCACCATACTCGGCGCCCCGGCAAAGGAGGCCCCTAAGGCCATGTTAATGGCGGCGATCTCGTCCTCAGCCTGTTCGACGATTATGCCCAGCTCCCGTGCCCACGCTGCCAGGGCCAGGCCGATGGAGGTGGAGGGGGTCATGGGATAGAAAGAGTAGAATTTTAACCCGGCGCTCGCGGCCCCGAGGGCAATTGCCTCGTTGCCGTTCATCATCATGTGGGGCTTTGGTTGAGAAAGTGGGGGTAATTTTTCGAAGGCTGCGGCCTGTTCGATACCCCAGCGATAGGCTGCCTCTAATGCCCGCTGGTTTTCTTGGATGACGTCACGATGCCCCTTGCCGAAAAAATCTGCCACGGCTTGGGCGCAAATTCCCTGGTCGAGACCGAGGAGGGCGGCGATAACGCCGAGGTCAACGATGTTGGTGTACTGATCTGGCGCGAGCTTCGTAAACGGTATGGGAAAGACGCCGTCTCCCGTCCGCGCGAGGGCTTCATCAATGATGATAAGCCCGTGCGGCAATAGCTCTTTCTTGTGAATCTGTACCGTATCCGCATCCAGGGCGACCAGGAGATCGACGGCCTCCTGCGGGGCCTTGATTGGATCAACCCCCGCCCTGATGGCAAAGGTGTTGTGCCCCCCCCTGATGCGCGATTGATATGATTGGGTAACGCAGATGGCGTAGCCGCTGCGCACCAGGCCCTTGGCGAGTATCTGCCCGACGGTTACCAGCCCCTGACCTGCCTCGCCGCCGATAAGGATGTTGCACGTTTTCTGCATCATGCCTGCTGTTTTTTTCGTGAGGCTGCCTTAGGATAAGGAACTAAGCTTTTCGTCTAAGAGCCGGACGTGGTCCATCTCTTCCCTAATAATAACGTCTATCTTTTCCCTGCCCCACTCCGGCGGAATCGCCTCTTTGATGCCCACGTAGAAGACGATGGAATCTTTTTCCAAACCGATCGCCATGGTAAGAATCTCCTCCTTGGTCTCCTTCCCGCTCAGGCGTTCGGCAGGATCTTGCTTGTGCGCGAAGACATGCCCATCTGCCCATGCCCGCAAATACAAGGCCGCTTCCTCATTCTGGGGGGCCTCCCGTCCCTGCTTAGCGGAAAGCCCTTGCTGCAGAGCAGCAAATGTCTTTTCATGCTCGTCTTCCATGGCGGCAAGACCCAGGAGCAGTTCACGAAGATCGGCAAGAGCAGCTGTTTTCGCTGCCGCGCGATAAAAGCACGCTCCTTCTGCTGCTGTTCGATAAAAACGTGCCCCGGTGCGCTCTATCTCCTTGGCCATCGAAAAGATCTCACCGGGATGAAAATAGACTATACTCATCTCTTCCTTCCTTTCACTGATAATTTTTCGTGTGCGGCGTTTTCGCTAGCTCTTCCACAGGCCGTGTATGTTGCAGTGTTCCCGCGCCTCAATTGTCGCCGCCTTGATATCAAAGGTGGCCTCCGGCGCGTCTCCCGGCTTCAAGAACTGCCGATAGGCCTTGCCGTCCGCGATAATTTCGATCCATTCTATGTAGTGCTTCTCTTCCATGGGGTGAGGGACACTCCCAATCTTCACCCGGACGCCCGTGGCAGTCTTTTCTATTACCGGCACATGTTTTTCTTTGGCGGCGTCCACGGTATTTGCCACAAGGAGCTTCATGGGCTGCCCGCAGCAGACAAGCTCGCCCACACCCTCGTGGAGGACCTCCACGATATTTCCGCAGACTTCGCACTTGTATATCTGGAGTCTCTGGGTCATAATGTTTCCCTCCTTTCGGTTATTGCTAATTTTCTGTTTTCTCCTTTAGGGCCGCCAGTTTTTTTTCGATGCTCTTTTGATCAAAACCGACAATGACCTCACCGGCAATGACGATGACCGGCACCGCCATCCTCCCCGAGAGTTTGATCATCTCCTCCCTGGCCTGCGCATCACTGGCCACGTCTCGTTCCTCATACGATACCCCGTGTTGCGTAAGGAACTCCTTCGCCTGGTCACAGTAAGGTCACGTCGGTGTGGAAAATATTTTTATGTCCATAGCCCCCTCCTTGTTATGTGCCTTCTTTTATCCTCTTGGCCATGCGCCTGCCCAATTCTTCACAGCGTTGCAGGGCATCCTGCTGGGGGACAAACTGAACCTGCAACTCCTCGGCTACCTCCATCCCTGCGGCCTGGAGGTCCGCGGTCAGGGCCTTGGCCACCGACCCCTTGCCCCATCCATACGAGCCGAAGACCGCCGCGATCCTCCCCTTGGGTCTGAGCCCCTTGATATAGGTGGAAAACTCCGCCACCGAGGGGAAGACACCGTTATTGAGGGTCGGGGAGCCGACCAACAACCCCCGGGTCTCCAGGACCTCTTGGACGATGTCCGAATTATCCGAGACCCCGAGCCGGTACACCTTGGTCGGTATACCTTCTTCAACAAGCCCCCGCAGGATCGCCTTGGCCATGAGCTCGGTAGAGCCCCACATGGTGTCGTACACCACCAGGGCCTTCTTTTCCGTCTCCCCCTTGGCCCACCGCTTATAGGTCGCCGTGATTTCAGGGATATATTTTCGCCAGATAATACCGTGGCTCGGCCCGATGACCTCGATCTCGATCCCCTGCAAGGCCTCCAGTGCCTTGAGGACCTGCGGGCCGTAGGGCATCACGATGTTGGCATAGTACTTTTGCGCCTCCGGGCGGATCGCCTCCCACCCCAGCTCATCGTCAAACCGCTCGGTGGAGGCTATGTGTTGTCCAAAGGCGTCGTTGGGCAGGAGGACCTTTGCCTCCTTCACGTAAGTCACCATGGAATCAGGCCAGTGGACCATGGGTACTTCGACGAAGGTCAGGGTCTTCCCCCCGAGTTCAAGGACATCCCCTGTCTTAACTACCGTGAGTGGGATCGCGTCGCCATAGTGGAGCTTTAACTCCTCTTCGGCCCGAGGGCTGCACAATACTTCCACGTGAGGCAGTGCCTGCTTGAACTGGGGCAGCGAACCGGAATGGTCCATCTCCACATGGTTGACGATAAGATAATCGATCTTTTCCAAGGGGATGATCTCCTTGATCCTCCCCATCATCTCCGCAAAAAAGGGCGCCTTGACCGTGTCCACGAGGGCGATCTTTTCCCCCACGACGAGATAGGCATTATAGCTCGACCCCTTGTGGGTGCTGTATCCGTGAAAGTCTCTGATGTTCCAATCGACGGCGCCGACCCAATAGATCCCCTGCTTGAGTTCTACCTGCATGAGGGTACCCTTCCCTTTGTTCATTAATTCTCGGGCTCGAAGTCGGCCTTGCTCGCCCCGCACACCGGGCAGGTCCAATCGTCGGGGAGCTTCTCAAAGGGGGTGCCGGGTGGGATCCCTCCATCCGCATCCCCCTTGGCGGGATCATAGATATAGCCGCATACCGAGCACTTGTATTTTTTCATGCTTTTTCCCTCCTTCTGTTCCGGTTTCGTTTCCGCATCCTTTTCTATATAGGTAGGTGCCGTCTTGGGTGTGGTCCCTCCTTTGACAACGTGATAATAGGCGTAGGTCATCGGTTCCGCGTCGTTGCGCAGTTCCCCCTCCTGCACCTCCCCCATAAAGATCGTGTGCGTCCCCGCGTCAAGCTCCTTGGTCACCTTCCCCCCGAAATACCCCACGGTGTGCTCTTCAATGATGGGGCAACTGTTCACCCCCAACCGGTAGGACATGCCTTCGAATTTATTCAGCTCCCTCCCGGATTTGAACCCGAACTTCCCGATGAGGCTCGCAGGGGCATCCTGTGCGAGTATCGAAACGGCAAAGACGCCGCTCTTTTTTATGAACGCATGGGTGAGATTTTCTTTGTTAATGGCGATGGCAACGACCGGCGGGCTTGAGCACACCTGCATCACGGCATTGGCCGCCTGACCATTGAAGCGGTCTCCCTCTCGCGAAGTCACGATGTAGACGCCGTAGCTGATCTTACGTAAGACCTTCGTGTCCATATTATTTCCTCACCTTAGTTTGCATGAAACAAATGATGCAGCTATCGCGTCTCTCGGCTTCCCCACCATTTACCTTTAATAATACATGGCGGCACACATTTCAAGGAAAGTGAAGCCCTTTCGTTTCGCATTATATATGGGGTATCAGCTGCTTTCGAGCGCGCACACCTTCATGGTCACATCCTTGCCGCATTTCGGGCAGGTGGTGTTCAGCTCGTCGGAGAACATCTCCACCTCATAGCCGCATTCAGGGCAGCGGCATCCAACTGGTGCCACATTTCTCCCTTCTACCGCACACCCCTTCAAGGGCTTATCCTGTTCTTTTTGCATGATTCCCTCCTTACCTCATCTGTAACTATTCGGTGCGGGGTCATCTTATTTGTAAACTTGGTAATGTTCCCCTTCATTCATTCCTCTCATTCGAAGGCCATCTCTGGCTTCCAAACCTTCCACACTTTGCCTGCTAAATCAGGGCTGGGTTTTAATGTTGCCTTTCCGGGCTGCCACCCCGAAGGGGTTACCTCCCCCGTTTTACGGACGTGCTGAAACGCCTGGAGCTGCCGGATCATCTCCGCCACATTGCGCCCGACAGGCGGCGATACGACCTCCATCGCCTGAATGACGCCGTCGGGTCAGATATCACTCATCAAATTGCTCACACGTGGCCTCTTATCTTACTCAGCCATCTCTCGTCACTATCGTTGTCTTGTGGAAGCTATATCTTACTTATGCAACCCTCGTAGAATCTAGTCAACTCTTTTTTTCCTGTTCTTCCTGCTTTTTCCAGAGGCAAAACAGCTCCGTGGCATGGTAGTGGCATTGCACCAATTCCCATCCCTTCTTCCCTTCTTCGTTCAAGATATCCTCGAGTGCCCCCATCTTCTTTCCCTGCAGGTCATGGACAAGGCAGTGCCCCTTGTCGTCACACGCAAAGACCCGTTCGGCCCCTGCGGGCATTTCAGCCAATGTGTGTCTGCTCGTTTTATAACTCCATTGTGCCATGGTTTGGTCCTCCTTTCTCATTTTGACAGGCAGGACAATAATAGGTCCCCCTGCCGCTTAATTTCCTCCGTTCGACCCGTTCGCCGCAACGATAGCATGCCTCACCCTCGCGGCCGTAGACCATAAGATACCTCTGATTTTCTCCTGCCGTGCCGAAGAGATCGCGCCAGTCCGAAACCGACGTGCCCCGGCAGGTAATCGCCTGCTTGAGGATTTCCTTTGCAACCGCGGCTATCGTGATCCAGGCATCACGAGAAAGCGTGTTGCTCTTGCGCCAGGGATTTATTTCCGCACGGTGGAGGATCTCACAGGCGTAGATATTGCCGATGCCCGCGATCCGGCGTTGGTCCATGAGAAATGCTTTGATCGCTGCCTTGCTTTTTTGTGCGAGCAACCATAGCTGAGAGGGATCACCATCGTTAAGGAGATCGCTTCCTAGAGGGGCGGTAGGTAAGTTCTTGCTGACGGTAACTGTCGCAAAACGGCGGGGATCGATGAGCAGGAGCCGCCCCCGGGAAAAAGAGATCACCAGGCGTGTGTGCGGGGGAATCCCTTTCCCCTCGTGCCACAGAAACCTCCCGGTCATGCGCAAATGAACGATGATGACACCCCCCCCTTCCAGAACCAGCGCCACCGCCTTGCCCTGGCGGGTTATTCCTTCCACCTTCCTCCCCGTGAGCCCTCCGCTCCCCCTAAGCTTGGGATCAAGGACACGAGTCCGCGTAATCTCCGCACCCAAAATAACGTCCCGCAGTTGGCGGCACACCGTCTCAATCTCGGGGAGTTCGGGCACAAAACATCTCCTTATCAAACGCGAAACACGACCGTGTCATATAACATAAGATACTATCGGACTTTTTCAAGGATTAATCTTTAAAATCCCCCTAGTCGCGCATGGTACACACAAGGCAAGAAATCATGCATGAAAAAGTTTCGTGATATAGGGCAAAGAGAAAAATCAGGAAGGCGGGTTTGGTTGTCCCTCAAGAAATGTCTTGCGTCTCGTCCGGGTACGGATACGACGTTTGCTGATCCACGACCACTGTCCCGGATACTTCTTTATATAAGATTCCATGACGCGGGCAATCTGACTGGTAATGGTAAATATATCTTGTTCCTCGTCGCCGCTCAGCACAAACTCCAAGGGGGGGGAGATAATGACCTTGTGCCCGCCTGTTTCTTGACGAATGATGAATACGGGAAGGATCGGGGCCTTGGTCTTCAGATGATAGACCGCCGGCCCCACGGGGATGGCCATAATACGTCCGAGGAATTCCACCGGTACACCACCCTGTTTTTGGTTTTCATCGCAGATGAAACCCATGACCCCCCCCTTGCGCAGGACACGGAGGATTGCTTTATGGAACGTGAACAGTGAATCAATAATGATAAAGCCGGCACCCACTTTCTCTCCCATCTCACGCCACAACTGCGCGAGCCGGGGGTGAGGTTGCCCGCCCAAGATCCATGTCAGGTGAAAACCACCGGCGCTTAACTTCGCCCCGATGAGGGTGAAGGTGCCGAGGTGGGCGCTAACGGCAATGGCTCCTTTGCCTCGGGCCAAAGTCTGATCGAGATGTTCTTTTCCTTCCAACGTTATCCAGGGATCAAACTTCGTACGATAAAAGTGGACGCAATAAAAGGTCTCGACAAAGCCCCTGAGCATCGTATCGAAACTCTCCCGGGCTATGCGCTCTTTTTCTTCATCCGTCAAGGACGCATGGTACGTGGCGGTAAGATTGTCCAGCATCTTCTTTTTATACTTATCAGCGAATCGCCACGTTATCCTCCCGCCGATGCCCACTATAAAAAAGCATGCCCAGCTATACGGGATAACGCGGATGACGTGGAGAAAACCCTGTAAGCCGACGCTGGCAAACCAGTAGCGGATTTCCCAGCGCACGCGTTTCCAGCCTCGTTTTTGTTTTCTTACCTTCACCGTCCGCCCTTGCGCTTATGGAAAAAGGGAAGATCATACGCCTTTTGCCTCACCCCCCATGTCCCGAATGCAATAGCAGCCCCGATCAAGCCGCCGGCAACGACATCGAGGGGAAAGTGCGCCCCCATGTAGATGCGGGAAAGCCCCACCGCCGTGGCCAAGCACAGAAAAAAGAGAACCCACCGTGGGAAAAGGCATGAGAAATACGTCGCCGCGGTAAAGGCGGTTTGCGTGTCGCCGGAGGGAAAGGAGCGATACCACAGTTCCTGCCCCAGCACATGGACGTATACCTTACCTCCCTCGATGAGCGGAGCAAGGTCGCTCAACGGGCGGGGTCGGGCAATCATCTTTTTTAACGCAAAGACGCACAGCCCGGCCACAAGCATGGCGGCAACGAACCAGGGGAGGTGTTGGCGCAAGTAGGCCGGTTTTTTTACGGCGAAGAAGATGATCACCAACGCGATCACGACGCCCGCGTTACCCAGCCACGTAATAAAATAGGAGCAGAAGAAATCCAAGGGAGGCGTGGACCATTCATTATTAATCCACAGAAAGGCCTTCCTATCCAATGCCAGCAGATATTCCATGTTCCCCTTGGTCGGTGAGATGAAGGATCACCATAACGCTGCATGACGAAAAAGTCAACCGCGCTCAAGACAACGACGCCTTGACCCATGCGACGACGCCAAGCCCTACCTTTGAAGACGAGCCTTGGCGCCGCGCAGGGTCAACCTTGAGCTTTTATTATAGTCGAAAGGTTGACTTTCCCGCGCTTATTCTGTTAGAGTGATGCTTAAAAAAGATGATCCACGTGCTTCCCCCTCATATTGAACGGAGGCTTCGTCTCTTACGGGACAAAAATGGCGCTTCCCTGATTATTCGCTTCTATCAGGATGCGGATTATCCCGCCCTCGCTGATATGTATCGATGGTTTGAGCCCAAGGAGTGGAGCCAAGGGCTTCCGCCGTGTTTAGAAGACAGACGGGAGGCATGGCTGAGATATGTGGTGGAAAAGGCAATTAACTTCCTCGCAATCATGGAAGATAAGGTCGCCGGGCATGCCGCTCTCTTTGAGATAGAACGCGATTTCAGTTATGAGTACCTGATTTTTGTCCATCAGGATTACCAGGATCGAGGCGTCGGGACAGCGCTCTCTCAGGCGGTAAAAGATGTAGCGCAAGCAATGCAATATCACAAGATATGGCTTACGGTTGGGGCGATCAACCTCAAGGCCATCCATGTCTACGAGAAGGTCGGTTTTTGCATGATGGGACCGAGGGATATGGAGTGTCTCATGGTGCTTGACCTGAAAGACAACAATAAAGGCCAATGAGTGAGCGTCTCCTCTCATCCCCTCTTATACCTCCCAAAAGGTTTCCGTTGAAACAACCGAGCATGACAGAGGTCTTGGGCTCCCAGGGGTTCCTGGCCGACGAGTTGGACGCCTATGAGTACCGTCCCCAACAGGTGGAGATGGCCGAGGCAATCGCGAGGGCGCTGCGCGAGGGAGGCACCATGCTCGTGGAGGCAGGACCGGGCACCGGTAAGACCTTTGCCTATCTGATCCCCGCCATCTACAGCGGCCAGAAGGTGGTAGTCTCCACCGGCACCAAGAACTTGCAGGAACAGCTCTTTTTCAAGGATATCCCTCTGCTCAAGGAAATACTCCCCATAA
>MGQT01000009.1:10855-16160 GCA_001797935.1 Deltaproteobacteria bacterium RBG_16_54_18
CCTATATGAAGGGTCGCGAGAACTATCTCTGCCGCCGCCGGTTCCGGCAATTCAATCAGCAGCCGCGCTTCAAGATTATCGAAGACGCTTCTTGTTTCAACGAGGTGAGCGCCTGGGCCGCTCGGACCAAGACCGGCGACCGAGCCGAGTTGGAAGGGGTGCCGGACGATTTCGCGGCCTGGGCAGAGATATGCTGCAGCCGCGATCACTGTCTCGGGGGAGAATGCACGGATTACAAACGGTGTTTCCTGACGCACATGCGCCAGGCAGCTGCCGCGGCACAGGTGGTGGTGGTCAACCACCACCTCTTTTTCGCCGACCTGGCCATCAGGAACGCGGGGGGAGAGGTAATCCCGCAATACGAGCGGGTGATCTTCGATGAGGCCCATCAGTTGGAGGACGTGATCACCTCCCATTTCGGCCTGGCCGTCAGCACCTACCGCGTAGAGGAGTTGGCCCGGGACATCGGCCGGGAGTTGGCCGCGGGGAGGCGGACTCCGGCAGGGCTGCAGGAGGCCCTCGATAACCTCCGGGCGAAGGGTTCGCAGTTCTTCACCCTCTTTCAGGGGGGAGAGCGCTACCGGCTTGCCGAGCCGGACCCCCTGGTCTTTTCCCTCCTCGCGGCAATCAGTTCAAGTCTCAACACCCTGCGCACAATTATGGTCAAGAGGCCCCCTACGGAGGAGATCGGCGCCCTGATCCGCCGCACGCAGGACTTCAGGGGAGACCTCGAGTTTATCCTCTCCCAGGGTGATCCACAGTACGTCTATTGGTGCGAGAACCGAGGGAAGGGGGTCTTTCTCAAGGCCTCACCCGTCAATGTCTGGCCGGAGTTGCAGAACAGGCTCTATCCCCGCTTGGAGACGGCCATCTTTACCTCCGCCACTCTCTCGGCCCAAGGGGGGTTCGCCTATTTCAGAGAAAGGCTCGGCCTCAACGATGCCGAGGAACTTATCTTCCCCTCTCCTTTTAATATGCAGCAGCAGGTGGTGATCTATCTCCCCCCCGGCATGCCGGAGCCCAATGCCCCCGCCTTTCCCCAGGCGGCTGCCAAAGAAATAGAGGCCATTCTCCGTATCACCAAGGGGAGGGCCTTTGTCCTGTTCACGAGCAATAAAAACATGCAGGAGGTCTATGGCCTGCTCAAAGGCAGGCTCCCCTACCGGCTCCTGCTCCAGGGTGAAGGGCCCAAACACCTCCTCCTGGAGGAGTTTAAGGAGGACGTCTCCTCAATCCTCTTGGGGACGGCGAGCTTCTGGGAAGGGGTGGATGTCCCCGGCGAGGCCTTAAGCTGCGTCATCATCGACAAGCTCCCCTTTGACCCCCCTACCGAGCCGGTGACACAGGCGCGCATCGAGCGGATCGCCCAGCAAGGGGATAACCCCTTTTATCAGTATCAGGTCCCGGCCGCCATCATCACCTTGAAGCAGGGCTTGGGAAGGCTCATCAGGGGGGCGGAGGATAGGGGGGTCCTTTCGATCCTGGACAGCCGTATCCTCACCAAGGAGTACGGCAAGCTCTTCCTCCAGAGCCTCCCGCCGGCGCCGGTGGTGCACAAGCGGGAAGAGATAAAGCGGGTCTTTGAGTGAAAGAAGCCCTGCAATGTACTTTAGCAATCTATCCCCGGCAACGTAGATAGACCTTTAGCATCATACGCGGCATCCTCCAGCAGGAATTTTTCTGATATTTCGCTGCCTAGATCCCTCTGTAATTGTATTGTAATGAGTATTATGGTATCTACAATTAATGGCGCCGTTTACTCTTGCGCTTTGCCTTTACGGCAGTCCGCGGCGCCTGTCTACAAGAGCTTCATGGGAAAACGGCCAGAGACCGCGCGTATGGACAGCGAACCACATCACCGAGGCAAGACAACAGCAGGCAGGCAACCCCCACCCTTAAGATTTGAACTGTCACACGTTCTCCGGGCGTTGCAGTACAGGAATTACCGGCTCTTCTTCAGCGGCCAGTTCATTTCGCTCACCGGCACCTGGATGCAGACGGTCGCACAGGCGTGGCTCGTCTATCGGTTGACCGGCTCGGCGATTCTGCTCGGATTCGTCGGTTTCGCAGGACAATTTCCGGTTTTTCTGTTTGCAACCCTCGGCGGGGCCTTTGCCGATAGGCACAACCGCCATCGCATCCTGATTATCACGCAAACATCATCCATGCTCTTGGCCTTTTGTCTGGCCGCTTTGACCATCACCGATTACGTGCAGGTGTGGCATGTCTTTATCCTCGCCTCCCTCCTCGGACTCGTCAATGCCTTTGACGTCCCGACGCGGCAGGCATTCGTGGTTGATATGGTCGGGAGAAATGATCTTATCAACGCCATCGCGCTCAATTCATCAATGTTTAATGGGGCGCGCATCATCGGCCCGACGATTGCGGGCGTACTCGTAGCGACGGTTGGTGAAGGGTGGTGCTTCTTCGCCAACGCAGTCAGCTATATCGCAGTTATCATCGGCCTGCTGCTGATGAAGATCACAAGGCAGGAACGTGTCTCCCTGCCCGGCTCGACCCTTGCCAGCATTATCGAGGGTCTCGGCTACGCCGCGCGCACGGGCCCGGTGCGCGCCTTATTGCTGCTCCTGGGGCTGGTCAGCCTTCTCGGGATGCCGTATGTCGTGCTCATGCCGATCTTTGCGGATCAGATACTGCATGGCGGGGCGCAAGGACTTGGCGTATTGATGGGGGCGGCAGGGGTCGGCGCCTTGATCGGCGCCTTGAGTCTGGCCGCTCGGCAAGGAGTGCGCGGACTCGGCCGTGTGATTGCGTTTGCCGCCGGAGGTTTCGGAGCAAGCCTTATCCTCTTTTCCTTATCACGTTCATTTTGGCTCTCCGCAGCCCTGCTCGTACCGGTCGGCTTCTGCATGATGGTGCAAATGGCCGCGTCGAACACCATGGTGCAGTCGATGGTGCCGGATAAGCTGCGCGGGCGTGTGATGGCGGTGCACTCGATGATGTTCATGGGCATGGCCCCATTCGGCGCCCTCCTCGCAGGCGCGCTTGCCCATCATCTGAGCGCACCCATTACCGTGACGCTCGGCGGCGCCGTCTGTATCGTGGGAGCGGCAGTGTTCTGGTCCCGCTGGCCACTGCTCAGGCATGAGGCCCGACAGATGATCGTCGCCATGCAGATGGCCGGCGGCGAACCTGCCGAAGAGACGACCAGTGGAGGGAATATTGCCTCTGTCGGGCCACGGTGACGACGGCGGCAGTTGACAGGGAGATCATGAAGATTTAGGATACTTTCGATGATGATCAAGAGTCATATAAACCATGGGCGACCATATCTAATCCTCTTACTGGTGATTTTTCTCATCCAATTCACCCTTGGCTGCCACCAGACGCCGGCTAAACACCCCAAAAAAACAAAAAAGGCCGAGACGAGCGCAGAGGCAGGAGGCGAAAAGACCCTTACACTTGCCAGCGGGAACACGATCACCAATGAATATGCCCTTCGCTTTTACAGTTTGGCAACGAGCAGCATAGAGGCAGGATATGACGCCTTCGAAATAGTGCATAAGGAGAAAAAGGTCTATTACGAGGCGGACAGACGGTATTCCATTAAAACCGTAGAAAATACCGATTATGTCCCCAAATCAGGCGATCCTATTGAAACTAAAGATATAACCGGTGACGGCATCCCCGAGCTGATTATCGGGGTGTGGAGTGGCGGCGCTCATTGCTGTTTTAGCGTCATAATTTTCTCCTTGGGAGAAGAGTTGAAGAAAATTGCCGAGATCGAAGGTGGCGATTCAAGCCTTGAATTTAAGGACTTTGAAGAAGACGGTCTCTATGAGGTAGTGGGTAGCGACTGGACCTTTGCCTATTGGGAAACATCCTTTGCAAATTCGCCGGCGCCGCAAGTTGTGTTACGATACCTTCACGGGAAATATGTGCTCGCTACGGATTTAATGAAAAAAAATTCCCCCGGGAAAAAAGAAATAAAGGCGAAGATCGATGAAATAAGCCATGCGTTTGCGAGATCGGCTGCGTTTGATGATGAAGTACCGCCGGAGTTATGGCAGTACATGCTCGACCTGATATATTCCGGTAATGGTAAAATAGCACTCACTTTTTTCGATAAGGCATGGCCCGATCAGAGAGAGGGTAAGGAGGAATTTTTGGCGGCTTTTAAGGCGCAGCTGGCAAAAAGTAGTTACTGGCCGGAAATAAAGACGTTCAATAAGTGGAGATAATTGCGCTTGTACGCTGACTGCGTATAGTCGATTGTACTATCTATTCGCCTTTGCCTGATCAAGCATATCTTGTAAATGAACTTCAGGGTGGCGGTAACGCTCGTAGCGGGGTGTCTTCTCCCCATACTGGATCGCCTCCTGCGGGCACCATTGCAGGCAGGCCAGACACTGCTCGCATCGGTGCTGCCATAATGGCCTCCCCGCACGCAACTTGATATTCGCGGCTGGACAGACCTTTGCGCAGATCCCGCAGCTATTGCATTTATCGTCCACCCAGAATTTCTTGTCCATCGTGCGCACGTGCCGAAAAGACATCTTATAAATCCCGGAAAAGAGGATGTTCTGCCACAGGGGCCCCCTGTCAACTTTGTGCCGCTCGCCATGCGCCAGCTCCCTGGCAATCTGCTTTATCTGCCCCTGCGCTTTTTTGAATAGTTGTCTCTGTGCGGCAAGCGGCCCCGGCCCGCCCCAGGGGATGTAATTGGAAGGGAGCACCACGGAGTAGCCCAGGGAGAGCGGCAGGTGATGGGCTGCCATCAATCGCTGGAGCTGCACCAAGGTAGCAGCAGGCTGGCCGGCGTTGACAGCTACGGCAAACAGGTACGCCGCAGGCGTGACCTTGAGATGCTTGACAAACTCGATGACCCGGCTGGGCAACCCCCAGATATGCACGGGAAAGACGATGCCCACGGCATCGGCCTGCACCTTAAAAGGTTTTTTGGGCCTTGGCATAAATTCAATGCCGGCACGGGGTAATGCCGCAGCCAGCTGCTGCGCAACCCACAAAGAATTACCGGTTCCCGTGTACACATACAACCGCACCTTCAAATGCGCTCCTTTTGTTGATCTCATAGGGGCTCGTGGGGTATTCATGACAAATTTCCTAATAATATACGAATTGCGCCTTTGGTCTTTATTATTGAAAATTACGCATTAATGTACCAGCCTCCACCTGATTTTTAAAGGATTTTTTCTTGTCTGGATATGGTAACTATGCTTAACTCTACGTAATTAAAGAGCAAACCGGAATGTCGTACATTAATTGTTACCTCAGACGATAAAACCTCGATAATTGGACTTGCCAAATATATTAAAACTTATAT
>MGQT01000010.1:0-678 GCA_001797935.1 Deltaproteobacteria bacterium RBG_16_54_18
CAGGGGGAAGCTTCCCCGTAAAAATTCTTTCGCTTCCCGGAGTTCCTTGTCGCCGATACCCTGGGTAATAGACTCTTTCATGACGGTGATAATTTCCCCGATAGCCGGTATGGTCGTGGCCGTGGGGGTAAACGTAGAGATAACAAACGGCCCGGGGATCCGTCCGGCCTGGAAGGTGCTGTTGATCCCATAGGTATACCCCTTTTCGGCCCTGATACGCTGCATGAGCCGGGATGAAAACCCTCCGCCTCCGAAGATATAGTTCATCACGCGGAAGGGGATATATGACGGGTCACGGCGCGCGATCCCCAGCAGGCCCACCCTGATTTGGGTCTGGGTGAGGTCGGGACGGTTTACCGCGATGATCCTGTTCGCCGTGGCCTTGGTCGGCCGCGACGCGGGCCCGGCATCGCTCCTTGCTGCCTGCCACGTACCAAACAGCTCCTCGGCCTTCTCACCGATCTCCGCTGCGGAGAGGTCGCCGCTCACGAGGAGTACCGTGTTCTCCGGGGCAATGTGGCTATCGTAAAATCCCCGTGGGTCTTTCTCTCCCAACGTGCCCAAGGAGCCGATGGTGCCATAGGTGGGATGAGCATAGGGGGTGCCTCCCATGAGGCGCTGGACAATGGTCTCATCGGCGATCATTGCGGCCTCGTCCCGCTGCTGGATCAAGCGAGA
>MGQT01000010.1:759-10272 GCA_001797935.1 Deltaproteobacteria bacterium RBG_16_54_18
AGGGGAAAAATCTTCCGCGAGCCCGACAACCTCGACAAACGAGGCATCCCAACCGGAGCTGGCCGCATACTGCGCGCCCATTTGTTCCATCTCCTGCGCGATCCGTTGGCTGTCCCTCGTCGTAGTGCCGAGGGTGAGCATCTCCGCGGTGAGGTCCGCCAACCCCTCCTTGCCAACGGGATCACACTCGCTGCCGCGCTTGACCATGACGGTACAATAGGCGAGCGGGAGTTTATGATGCGCGAGCGCTATGATGGTAAAACCGTTGCGCAGGCGCGTTATGGTAATGTCTTCCGGCCTTACGGGAAACATGGCTCACTCCACCGGCGCAAGGCGTTCATTTTCCTCCGGGGTAATAGGTTGTAAGGTAACCACGGTCCTGTTGTCCGCAACCAGATATCGCTGCGCCACGCGCCGGACGTCCTCTTGCGTAATCTCCTCTATTCGGTCCACCATGGTATTGACCATGGAGAAGTCCCGCGTCTTGATTTCAGAGAGGCCGCCGGACAATCCCTGCATAAAGACCGACTGCAGCCCCATGACAAAAGAGGCGGTCAATCCCCGCTTGGCCTTGGCGAGCTCCGCTGCCTCGATATCCCCCGTATGTATCTCCTCGATGGCCTGCCATATTTCCTTTTCTAAATGGCCGATAGGCACGCCCGGAACGGCAATGGCATATACCTGCAGCAGGCCCGGATCAATGGGCCACAGGGGGGGAGGGTCTACTTCCACCTGCGCCTCAATGGCCTTGCCCGTCTTGACAAAGCGCTGGTAAAGGCGTGATGACTTGCCGTGGGAGAGGATGTGGCTGACGGCGAGGAGGGGAAAGACGTCGGGGTGCGTGACATCCGGGCAATGAAAGCCGGCGAAGAAGGCCTCTACTTGTGAGACCTTTTTGTAGCAGGCGCGCCGTTCACCGCGCTGCGGCTGTTCTCGTGCCGGGGGTCCCTCCGGCGACGGCTGGGGTGTGAGATGGCCATAGTAGCGCTCAACCCAGGCAAGGGCCTTTTCCCGAATGAAATCTCCGACGATGGCGATGACGGCGTTGTTGGGGGTATAGCCGTCTCGGTAATACTCCCGGCAGTCCTCCAGGGTCAGACGCTTCAAATCATGATCCCAACCGATGACCGGCCATTGATACGGGTGCTGGTCGAAGGCGACGGCAAAGAGTTGCTCGATGAGGAGGCCGAAGGGTGCATTGACGGTGCGCATTTTGCGCTCGCTCCTGACTACTTCGCGCTCGGTATCCAAGTTTTCCTGATTTAAGCGAAGGTTTTCCAGCCGCTCGGCCTCCAGCCTGATGGCCAGCTCCAAGATAGCAGGCGGAAGGTTCTCAAAATAGCTCGTGTTGTCGACGGTGGTGAAGGCATTGAGGGTGCCGCCGTTGGCCTGGATGATACGGGCGAACTCCTCGGGCCCCAGTTCCTTGGAGCCCCTGAACATCATGTGCTCAAAGAGGTGGGAGATGCCGGTGATCCCCGGGCGCTCGTTACGGGACCCCGTGGCGAAGTGCACCTGGTACGTCACGATAGGATGGGAGTGATCTTCCAGCGTCAGGATCGTGAGTCCGTTTGCCAGTCGCTCACGCTGAAAGTCCAAAAAGATTTTTTGCATCGTTGTCCACACGATATCATCCGCTTGGAACGGAGTCAATCACGCTTCGATTACTGAGCGATTGTTATGGCTGCTTGGCCTCCCACGGACGATGAAAATTGCTTAATCCCCCCCCTTTTTAGCAAAAGGGTCCCCTCCTGCTGTACATAGATAAGACAAGTCGGGATGTGTCGCAAAGCGACACCGGAAGAGGAGAATTTGAAACCGCTGTTCTTCGTAAATAGATTGTAAGTTCCTCTCGTGCCCTCTTTGTTCAGGGGGACACGGCGGGATTTTTCACGCTACGGCGAAGGAGGGTAACGATGGCATTTTCCTGCAGTGCGGGTTATGAATAAGGCATACTGCTTTTTCTAGAACCGTTCATGGCACGTGGCATAGACATATTTACCACCCTTATGTGTTTAAGGAACCGATTGATACCGCTGGCAAAAGGGCCACCTCCGGCAAGATTGACAAGTTATCACCGAAGGATTAGGATACGAACAAGAAATGTCACTTTTTTTGTGTTTATCAGTTGCAATATGAAAAAGACAGGGATCGTCAGACATCAGGTGTATCTGGAACACCGGACGGGGATTATGCATCCGGAGAATCCCCAGCGGCTGCAGGCAATTTATGATATGCTCGACCAGAGGGACTTCGGCGATGCATTCGTGCCTATTGAACCGCGGTATGCGACCCTGGACGAGATCCTCTGGGTCCACGACTCCCGCTACGTAGACCGTGTGCTCGACAGTGCCGAGAAGGCTCGAGTCCAGTTTGATCCCGACACCGTATCGTCTCCGAAGACCTACCAGGCCGCCTTGATGGCGGTCGGTGGGGTATTGGAGGCGATCAAGCGTACGGTGATTGCAGAGGTCAACAATGCCTTTGCGCTCATTAGGCCGCCCGGGCATCATGCCCTCAGAGATCAGGCAATGGGGTTTTGTATCTTCAATAACGAGGCCATCGGGGCACACTATGCCAGGAAGGTCCACGGATTAAAGAGGATTCTGATCATCGATTGGGATGTCCATCACGGCAACGGAATCCAAGACGCCTTTTATGATGATCGTTCGGTCCTCTATTTTTCCGTTCATCGCGATCAATTCTTCCCCTGGACCGGCGCGGCGAACGAAGTAGGGGTGGGAAGAGGTAAGGGATATACGGTCAATGTCCCCTTGGCGAGAGGTGGGTCCGATACCGATTATGGAAATATATTCCGCCACCTCCTCGCCCCTGTTGCCGAGCAGTTTGAGCCTGAGTTAATCATCGTTTCCGCCGGCTTTGACACCCATTACGACGATCCCATCGGGTTAATGAAAGTTACTCCCGAGGGCTTTGCCAGGATGACCACCTTGGTTCTGGAACTGGCTGCATCCCTGTGTGAGGGCAGATTGGTTTTGGCCTTGGAGGGAGGGTATAATCCGCAGGGCTTGCGGGATTCAGTTGAAATGGTGCTGCGGGAACTGATCGGTCAATCGAGGATTGATAAAGACCAGATGCAGCACCGAGAGGACACGCACTACGAAAAAATTGCCGAAACCATTGATTGGATCAAAGACATTCACCGCCGTTCTTGGAAATTTTAAGGAAGGAGGGTTAAGTTATGCGCTTACTGATTCTTGGTAAACATGAGCTGAATCATTGGAAGGAGATCAGGGATAAGACCGCGAGGATACTCGACCAGCCGCCGCTTGGGGTGCGGGTGCTCTATCGCTATGCCACCCTGAGCGGCAATCTCAGTTTCACCGTTATCGAGGCGGAACAGGAGGAAGAAGTGGCGAGGCTAATGGCTGATCTCTCCGGCATATCCCTGTACGAGGTGTATCCCATCTATGCAGTCGGCGGGGGAGAGAAGAGCGTACCAGAAGCACAACAAGGACCCATTGAGTCCATGCACGGCCCCATCTAAGGACCGTGATCATTATCAAGGGCATTGAGTCTCTGCGCAACGGCCACAAGCTGTTTGCCGAAGGAGCGTAATAATGAAGGCATATGAGCAAAATCGTATGAATCGTTCAGGAGCGTGATACATGGAAAATGTTCTTCCACCTGCGAACCCACAGGCCAATCTGCGGAATTACCAAGAGACCTACCAGACCTTTGACTGGGAGGACATCGCGCAGGAGTTCAGCTGGCACCAAACCGGCAAGATAAATATCGCCTATGAGGCCATTGATCGGCACGCCGAAGATCCCATGCGGAGTAATCGGTTCTGCCTGATATATGAGGATGAGCACCGGAAGGAACGGATTACCTATCACCAGATGCGGGACCTCTCCAATAAGTTCGCCAATGTCCTCAAGAAATTGGGAGTGAAGAAGGGGGACCGAGTCTTTATATTTCTCCCCCGCTGCTCCGAGTATTACATTGCCATGGCCGGCTGTGCCAAAGTGGGGGCCATCTTCAGCCCCCTGTTTGAGGCCTTGATGGAGATGGCGCTGAGGGAGAGACTTAAAGACGGCGGGGCTAAGGTACTCGTGACTACTCCCCGGATGGCCGCCCGCGTCCCCTTTTCCGAATTCCCTGACCTGAACCATATCATCCTCGTTGGATCAGGGAACATCGTCCTCCGTCCCGGGGAGGTGAGCTGGGAGGAGGAGATGGCCGGTGCTTCATATGACTTTGATATCGAATGGATGGATTTGGAAGATCCCCTCTATATCATCTACACCTCCGGTTCCACCGGCGATCCCAAGGGGGTCCTGCATGTCCATCGAGACATGATCGGATATCTGATCACGGCGCGATGGGTTCTCGATCTCAGGGATGATGATTGCCTCTGGACCACGTCGGAACCAGGATGGATTACGGGGACGGTATACGGCGTCTTTGCCCCCTGGCTCTGCGGGGTGAACAATTTTGTCCGCGGGGGACGATTTGATCTTGAAGGATGGTGCCGTTCCATTGAGGCCAATCGGATAACGGTCTGGTACTCTTCACCTACCGTTTTTACCAGGATGATGGAGAGAGAAAAAGATATAGCGCAGACGTGTGATCTGAGCAGTGTACGCCACATCCTCAGCGTGGGGGGCACCCTGTCCTCGGAAGTCGTCTTCTGGGCGCGGAGGTTCTTCAAGATCCCGATCCATGATACCTGGTGGATGACCGAGACCGGGATGATTATGATCGCCAATTATCCCGGTATGCCCATCAAACCGGGCTCCATCGGCAAGCCTTTCCCCGGCATTGTGGCGGCCATTGTCGACGAACAGGGGAACACCTTGCCGCCCTTGACCCTCGGCAATCTTGCCATACGGAAGGGATGGCCGGCCATGATGCGGGGAATTTGGCGCGACGAAACGAGATATCAGGCATATTTTACCCGCGAACCCTGGTATATCTCCGGGGACCTTGCCTACGAGGATGAAGACGGCTATTTCTACCTGCAAGGAAGGGAGGACTACCAGATCAAAGTGGATGGGGTGATGGTCAGCACCACCGAGGTAGAAGAGGCCCTGCGGAGACACCCGGCAGTGGGGGATGCCGGCGTTGTCGGTAACCCGGACGCCCAGCGGGGAACGGCGATCAAGGCCTTTATTGCCCTCAAGCCGGGGTTTTCCCCTTCAGCAGAAGTCCAGGAAGAGATCAGAGAATTTATGCGCCGTTATTTCTCCCCCCGGTTGGTCCCCAAGGAGATAGAGTTCCGCCCCGAGATACCCCGGGGGAGGGATGGTATGGTAATCCGAAGGTCATTAAAGGCGTGGGCCTTGGGACTTCCCGGCTAAAGATCGAGGAGCATGGCGGTCTCGTTGCAGTCAGGGAACTTCACGCATCTCACACAGTCGGTCCAAATCTTATGGGGGAGGGTGGCCTTGTCCACGACACGAAAACCGATCCGTTCGAAATAACGCGGTATGTACGTGAGGAGGAAGACCTGTTTGATCCCTAGCTCTTTCGCCTCTTCAAGGCACGCCGCGATCAATTGCCCCCCCACCCCTTTTTTCCGCCCGTCAGTAGTCACTGCCAAAGAGCGAATCTCCGCGAGCCCCTCCCAACAGATATGCAGAGCGCACACGCCGCTTATCTGTCCGCCTGCACCTTGAAAGACGGAGAAATCCCGCAGGTTATCGTAGATCTCGCTCAGGGAGCGGGGGAGCAGCCGTTCTTCTTCTGCGAACTGGTTTATCAGCCGTTGGATAGATTCGGCGTCGGCGATGGTGGCCCGTCGGATCATAGTGCTCCTCCCCGTGCGCGCTGCATCATTTCGTGGGCGTGGGTCCTGGTAGCGGCGGTGACGCCCGTGCCCCCCAGCATCCGGGCGAGTTCTTCGACCACGGTGTCCTCTTCGAGCCGCTCCACGGAGGTGATCGTCCGCCCCTGTTCCTCTCGCTTGGCAACGTGGTAATGGGTGGTGCCGAAGGCGGCTATCTGGGGAAGATGGGTGACGCAGAGGATTTGATGGTAGCGGGCCAGGTCCTGCAACGTGTGCCCCACCACCTCGGCAGTCTGACCACCGATACCCGCGTCTACCTCGTCGAAGACCAGGGTCTGATCGTGCGCCCCCTTGGTCAAGATCTTCTTGATGGCCAGCATGATGCGCGAGAGTTCGCCGCCGGAGGCGATCTTAGACAGCGGACGCGGTTCTTCGCCGATATTGGGGGAGATCAAAAACTCCACCTCCTCCGCACCCCGCGGTCCGACCATGACGCCCTCAACCTCAACAACATCCCCGCTGCCGGCAACCGGTGTCATCTGGACGGCGAAGGTGGTGCGTTCCATGGCCAGCGTGCCGAGTTCCCGTTCTATCTCCTGCTTGAGCCGGTGCGCCGCCTCCTGGCGACCCTGTGACAACCGTGCCGCTACCTCTCCGACCTTGCTTTCACCTTCCTTTGTCTGCCGCTCGAGAAGCGCGATATCCGCATCAAGATCGGCCGTACCCTGCAGGCCCCGCTCGATCCGCGC
Organism: Deltaproteobacteria bacterium RBG_16_54_18; assembly: GCA_001797935.1. GTDB lineage: Bacteria > Desulfobacterota > B13-G15 > B13-G15 > RBG-16-54-18 > RBG-16-54-18. Next base: position 7,261 of record MGQT01000010.1, read on the forward strand.
CTGGTAGGCGATGATCTCCTCGACAGTCTCCGCCTTATATTTTCTTTTTAACCGCTGCAACTCATCGAATCTGGACTCGATATCCTCCAACCGGTTCGGGTCGAGGTCGACCTTGGCGAGATACCCCTTGAGCTGTCCCGCGGCCTCCTCCAGTTGCACCAGGGCCGAGGAGACGGCCTCTTTGAGGGGAGCGGCGGCGGAATCCAGCGCCGTGAGGGCATCTATATCGCGCTCGACCGTGCCTAATTTCTCGACGATCGAGCCCCCCTCGGAATACAGCAAACGCTCACTCGACCCGGCGAGCTGCATCAGGCGCTGCGCGTTTTTGAGGAGGTGTCGTTCCTGCCTGAGTTCTTCTTCCTCCCCCGGGCGCAGGCGGGCCGCCTCGATTTCCTTGAGCTGAAAGGTCCACAAATCCCGTTCGTGCTCTCCGCGCTCCTTGTCATCCTTGAGTTCCTGGAGGCGCCTGGCCAAACTCCGCTGCCCCTTGTATGCCTCCTGAAACTCCCCCCGCAGCGACTGCAATCCCCCGAACTCATCGAGGATGTCGAGGTGGTTCTCCACCTTACGCAAGACCTGATGCTGGTGCTGTCCGTAGATGTTGAGGAGCTCCTCGCCGATCTGGGAGATCATCTGCAAGGTGGCAAGATGCCCGTTGATATAGACCTTTCCCTTGTCCTTGCGGGAGATGATCCTTTTTATTACGATGGTATCGTCCGCCTCAATGCCTTTTTCCTGAAGCAGTCGACGTATCTCGGGATTGACGGAGCAGTCAAAGAGGGCCTCGACTATCCCCTCCTCCTCGTGAGACCTGATGATGTCGTCTTTGACGCGGTCTCCCAAGATCAGGTTGAGGGCGTTGAGGATGATGGACTTTCCGGCGCCGGTCTCGCCGGTGAGCACGTTGAACCCGGCATTGAAACCGATGCGCACCTGGTCAATGATGGCGAGATTTTCGATGTGCAGCTCACGGAGCATCGCCTAGCCCTTACCGGTTGCCGCCTATATCCGCTCCCCACATCAGCTTCTGCCGCAAGACCGCGAAATAACTCCGCGTGGGGGACTTGACGAGCTTGACACATCCCGCGCCGCGCTCTACCTCTACCCGGTCCCGCAACTCCATGGGGAACCCTACCTGGCCGTCCAGAGTGAGAAAGACCTCCTGGTCACCTGAGCAGAGGGTAATACTGATTTTGGCCTGCTCGGGGCAAATGAGGGGCCTGTTGGTCACGTTGTGCGGGCAGATGGGGGTGATAATAATGGATTGAAGGGAGGGGTAGACAATAGGGCCGCCGGCCGATAGCGAGTATCCCGTCGAACCCGTGGGGGTGGCGATGATGAGGCCATCGGCCCGGAAGGTCGTGAGATAGGCGCCGTCAACGGTTGTCTCTAATTCGATAATGCGCGCCAGGGCGCCTTTGTTGATGACCACATCGTTCAGGACCGTGAACTGCTCGATCACTTTTTCTTTACGCCAGACACGGGCCGCGAGGAGCATGCGATCATCGGTCGTATAGTCACCCTGCAGGATGGCCTCGAGCGTCGGGTAGAGCTCGGGCAAGGTGATCTCCGTCAAAAAACCCAACCCGCCGAGGTTAACCCCGAGGAGCGGGACTTGCTTTTGCTGCAGGGCCCTGGCAGCCGCGAGCAGGGTGCCGTCGCCGCCCAGGACAACCACCATGTCGACGCTGCGGGCCATCTCCGTCTTGTCCAAGGCTGAATGGGAGACTACGCGCGCCATTTCCGGCTCGACAAAACATTCAACCGCGTGGCCTTTAAGCCAACTGGCCAGTTCCTTGACTACGGCGACAGCCTCGGGCTTATTCTGCTTGGCGATGATCCCAATCTTCCGCATGATTCTTTGATAGCATGCCCCCCAGCCATTGTCAACGGCGCAGGGCGGGCAAGGCCGCAGGGATATCTCTGAGTAAGTGCATGTTGACTTTTCCTTACGAGACGAGTAATTTTTTATCAAAAGGAGACCTACCATGTATTGTCCGAAATGCGGAACAAAAAACGATGACAATGCCTACAAGTGCACCAAGTGCGGGATCGTTATTCAGGGAGATACCGCCAAGAAAAAAACCAATACCGCGGTCATCGTGCTGGTTGTCGCAGCGGCGGCATTAGTTTTTTTTGCCCTCATCGGCATTCTCGCCGCCATTGCCATTCCGCAATTTGCCCATCAGCAGACCAAGGCGCGTAACGCCATGGCACAAATAGAAGTAACGAACGCCTGCCATGCCACGGCGGCATTCTTTATGGATCACCCCGATAAGGCCGTGACCCTTGCCGTACTGAAAGAGCAGGGCATCGGTGCCAATCCCGATATCGAAGTATCCATAGAAAACGGTACGATGAATGGCCTGTCCATACGTGCGCGACATAAGAAGGGGAATAAGGTGTATGTCGCTGATAAGAATTGCGATATCCGGGAGATACAACCGTGAACCGGGGGGGCAGCATGTTTGGTATCGGCATTCCGGAACTTACGATACTCTTTATTCTCTTTGTCATGATTGCGGCTGTCGTGACCGGCGTTGTTTTGTTGATACGACGAAGCACGCAGAGCTCGAACAAAAACCCGCGCGCGGTCTTCTGCATGCAATGCGGGACGCAAAACGCGGGTAATGCCTCCCACTGCTCCCGGTGCGGAACCGCGCTGCAAAGTCCCCAGCAATGGGGTTCCGACAGTTCCGTTCCCAATTATCTGGCGCAGGCTATTCTCACGACAATTTTTTGTTGCGTGCCGTTGGGCATACCGGCGATCGTATTTGCCGCGCAAGTAAACAGCAAATTAGCAGCGGGTGACCGTGCCGGTGCGGTCGAGGCTTCCAAAAAGGCCAAGTTGTGGTGTTGGATTTCTTTCGTGGCTGGTGTAGCGTTTGTGATTATTTATTTTGCCATTATCATCATAGGCATTTTCGGCGGGAAGCAGTATTACTAATTTAGTTCATCGTGGAAGTGAGTGGGTAAAATTTTCATGAAGATATAGTCATCGTCCTTATTATC
>MGQT01000011.1 GCA_001797935.1 Deltaproteobacteria bacterium RBG_16_54_18
TAAGGAACGTTTCCGACGCCTCTGTCCTGCCCAAAGCAGATAAGGGCAGATACACGGAAATATGTAGCGTAACAAACATGGTGCTGCTTTTCAAGGATTTTCCCTTAATGAGGAGTCGATGCCGTCAGCGCAAAATAAACCGTTTGACCATACGTGCCCATCGAGAGTTATTGACGATAGCGGGATAATGTGATAAGCTGTATACAATACCAAAAAATGCATAGCAGCATAAGCCCGTTTGCAAGGAGGCCAGAGACTATGAGAACGAAAAAAAGGAGCAGGAAAGGCAAAAAAAACAAGAAGAGTAATCCCTTGTTTATCGGGATAGTAGGCGGTCTCATTGGGGCATTTGTCGTGGGGGCGATCCTCCTGTATTTTTTTGGGCATCGAGAACAACAAATCTATCGGGCCATATCGATGACGTCCATTAATAACGCCGATAGCTTGTTGGAAAAAAATATGGTCGAGGAGGCATTAACGATATACAATGCCATTGCAAGCAAGGTATCTGCAAATAGGGAGCCGGAGCTCTATGGTGCCGCCAAAAACAGCGCGGGCATCTGCTACTATAAGTTAGCACTCATCAAGAATACGGAAGGGAATCTCCGTAAGGCGATCGGGGCCTTTGAAGATTCCCTGAAGGTCAGAACTCTGGAAGCATACCCGGTCGAGTATGCGATCACGCAGAACAACCTTGGTAATGCCTACCGAAGCCTTTTCGAGGCGCGCGACGACGAAGAAAACCTGACCAAGGCCTTTAATGCCTTTGGCGAGGCCGCGAAAATTTATACCCTTAAAAAATATCCTGTCGGCTATGCCGATATCCGGAACAGCCTAGGAGTTGCCTATGGTGCCCTGGCAGAGGTCCGGGATAAAGAGAAGAATCTGGGCAAGGCCGTTTCGTCTTTTCAGGAAGCGCTCACCATAAGGACGGTGGCAAAGTACCCTCTTGGCTACGCTATTACGCAAAACAATCTCGGCAATGCCTACAAAGCACTGGCGCAAGTTAAGAACAAGGGAGAAAACCTCGTCAAGGCTGTTGGGGCATTTCATAATGCCTTGAAGGTCTATACGTTGAATAAATACGCCTTTGAGTATGCGGCGATTCAGCACAACGTCGGCAATACCTACCAGGCCCTCGCAGAGGTCCGGGACAAGAAGGCGAATTTGGCTCAGGCAGTCACGTTCTACCAAGAGGCCCTGAAGGTCTTCACCCTGGGCAGATATCCCGAACAATTTCGGGTCGTAACGGCGGCAATGGAGAAGGCAAAGAAGGGAATGAAGTAGGATTTCAATTTATTTATTGACAGCGATCGCGATCTCTGGTACAGAGGTCATAGTATGGAAAAGAGGAAGATTCAAAAAAAGTATTGGTGGTGGCGTAAAGAGGAGAGGTTTATCCACCGATAACTCCCTTGCAATAAAGAAAAAGCCGTGGATGACCTCTTAAAGGGCTCCACGGCTTTTTTGTTTAAAGAATAAAAAGGCCGTGATGAAACCAACGGCCTTTTTTATTGCTTCTTTTTTATCTCATCGTGTGGAGGCACGGTAACGATGTATTATCCGGCATTTGAGCGATTTACAAAATTGTCGCGAGACGGGAATCTCATCCCCATTTACCGGGAGATACTCGCGGACACGGAAACCCCGGTCTCGGCCCTCATGAAGCTGTATCCCAAATCTCACGTCTTTCTGCTGGAGAGCGTGGAGGGGGGTGAAAAATGGGGGAGGTACACTTTTTTGGGGGCCGACCCCCATTGCATCTTCACCGTGAGAGGCGATGAAGTCATCATCCAAGAGCGGGGAGAGGTCCGAACGCAAAAACACGGGGGCGATCCTTTGAACATACTCAGGGACCTCTTGTACCGTTACCGTCCCGTCCCCATAGCCGGGCTTCCGCGATTTTACGGCGGGGCCGTCGGATACCTTGGGTACGACATGGTCCGCTATTTTGAGCAAATCCCGGCCAATGCACCTCAAGACCTCACTACCGATGATGCAACCTTTCTCATTACCGATACCCTGATGATCTTCGACAATGTGCGGCATACCATCAAGATGGTGGCCTGCGCCTTGACCGGGGACAGTGATGACCTGCGCGCCGTGTATGATGCGGCAATCGTAAAGATCGAAAAGATGATCGATCTCGTCAGAGCCCCCGTGCCGGCGCGGGATCTGCCGGGAGGGAGAGGGGGTAACGATTCCTCTCGATCCAATATGACGCCGGATGCGTTCAAGGCCATGGTGCAGCGTGCCAAAGAGTATATCGTGGCCGGTGATGTCATTCAGGTGGTCCTCTCCCAGCGATTTCAGCAGGAGCGCTACGCGGATCCCATTGATCTCTATCGCGCCCTGAGATATATCAATCCGTCTCCGTATCTCTTTTTCCTGAAGCTCGAAGGGCTCATCCTTGTCGGCTCCTCTCCTGAGGTCACGGTACGCCTGGAAGAGGGTATCGCGGAACTGCACCCCATTGCCGGTACGAAGAAACGGGGCGCAGATGAACAGGAGGACAGGCAATTGTCCGACGAACTCCTGCAGGACCCCAAAGAACGGGCAGAGCATGTCATGCTCGTCGATCTGGGGAGAAATGACCTGGGGAGGGTCGCGCGCATCGGCAGCGTCCAGGTCAGCCAATTTATGGCGGTGGAGCGGTACTCCCACGTCATGCACCTCGTCTCCCATGTCCAGGCACAACTTACCGATGGCAAAGATGCGTTTGATGTGCTCAAGGCTACCTTTCCCGCAGGCACCCTGACCGGCGCGCCGAAGATCAGGGCGATGGAGATCATCGATGAACTCGAGCCGTCTCGACGGGGACCGTATGGGGGGGCAGTCGGATACTTCAGCTACACGGGGAACATGGATTTCTGCATAACTATTCGGACGATGGTATTGGTTGACGGCAAGATCTTCATCCAGGCCGGTGCAGGGATTGTAGCAGATTCCAACCCCGAGGCGGAGTATCAGGAGACCGTCAACAAGGCGCGGGGGATGATGAAGGCCATCGAGATGGTCTCTGCAGGGTTGGACATAATCCAGAAATAATGGGTAAGAAAGGAATACGGTTATGCTCTTGATGATCGACAATTACGATTCCTTTACCTATAACCTGGTACAGTATCTCGGCCAGTTGGGGGCGGATGTCGTGGTCCATCGCAATGACAAGATCTCCCTTGATGAAATCCGGGCTATGAAACCACAAGGTATCATTCTTTCTCCCGGCCCCTGTACCCCGAAGGAAGCAGGGATTTGCGTCGAAGTAATTAAGCAATTCTACGCCACGCTCCCCCTTTTGGGTGTCTGTCTCGGGCACCAGGCCATCGGCTATGCCTTCGGCGCCGAGGTGGTGAGGGCCGAACGGATCATGCACGGCAAGACCTCCCAGATCATCAACGATGGTCGGACGATCTTTCAGGGACTTCCTAATCCCTTCGTCGGCGGGCGCTATCATTCGTTGATCATCGCGCGCAAATCCCTCCCCGACTGCTTCGAGATCAGCGCCGAGACCGAGGAGGGAGAGATCATGGGTATCAGGCATAAGGACTATCCCTTAGAGGGCATTCAGTTCCACCCGGAATCGATCCTCACGCCGAACGGCAAGAGGGTTCTAAAAAATTTTCTCAAGCTGGTCAACAAAAGATAAGGGGCCGAGAGAAAGGAGATTGCGTTATGATCAAGGAGGCCATTGCAAAAATAGTCCTCAGAGAAAATCTCGGAGAGACGGAGATGATGCAGGCCATGGATGAGGTCATGGGGGGTAAGGCGACGCCTGCTCAGATCGCCGCTTTTATTACTGCCCTCAGAATGAAGGGGGAGACGGTAGATGAGGTCACGGGGGCCGCGCGTATCATGAGGCAGAAGGCGACGAGGATCGACGCGCGCACAGGGACGATCGTGGACACCTGCGGGACCGGCGGCGACGGGATGAATACCTTCAACATCTCCACGACGACGGCCTTTGTGGTGGCGGCAGCGGGCGTCACCGTGGCGAAACACGGCAACCGCGCCGTCTCCAGCGGTTGCGGCAGCGCCGACTGCCTGGAAGCCTTAGGGGTAAATATCGGCGCCGGGCCGGAGGTCATCGAGGAGTGCGTGCAGCAGATCGGCATCGGTTTCCTCTTCGCCCCCAAGCTCCACGGCGCCATGAAATACGCCATTGAGCCGCGCCGCGAGATCGGCGTGAGGACTATCTTTAATATGTTGGGTCCCTTGACAAACCCGGCAGGCGCCACGGCCCAGTTGATCGGCGTCTACGATCCTCAGCTCACGGAGATGTTTGCCGGCGTCCTGAAGAACCTGGGGACAAAGAGGGCCTTTGTCGTCCACGGCTCGGACGGACTCGATGAGGCCACGGTAACGGGTGAGACGCGTGTCTCCGAGCTCAACAACGGCATCATCACCACGTACAATATCAATCCGATAGATATCTTCGGCGAGACCTACAAGGGTGCGGAACTTGTCGGTGGGGACGCCTCGCTAAACGCGCAGATTACCAAAGATGTCCTGAGCGGCAAGGATGGGGCCTGTCGCAAGATCGTCCTGCTCAACGCCGCCCTGGCCTTGATGGCAGCAAACAAGGCCGCACAACTCAAAGAAGGCGTTGCCCTGGCCCAGGAGTGTATTGACAACGGGGAGGCCATCAAGAAGTTGCAGGCCCTGATCGAATTGAGCAACAGCTAAGGAGCGTAATGATACTGGATCGCATCGTAGCGGTGAAACGCGAGGAGGTCGCCTCCCTTAAGGAGGTAAGGCCCCTGCCTCAATTGCAGGAGGCCATAGAGGGGCTTCCGCCTACCCGTGATTTCAGACGAGCGATCAACGGCAAGCCTTGTGCCATCATTGCCGAGGTCAAGAGAAGTTCACCATCTAAAGGAAGGATCAGGGAAGATTTCGATGCTGTCAAGATAGCCGCTATCTATCAGGCGTACGGGGCGCAGGCGATCTCGGTCTTGACCGATGAGCAATTCTTCGAGGGAAAAGGAGAGTACCTGGCGGAGATTAAAAAGACCGTTGCCCTCCCCCTGCTGAGAAAAGATTTTGTCATCGATGCATATCAGCTCTACGAAACAAGGGTCCTCGGAGCGGATGCCGTGCTATTAATTGCAGCGATTCTTTCAAAGGGGCAATTACAAGAGTACATACAGCTTGCAGGACACCTGGGGCTTACCTCGCTGGTCGAGGTCCATACCGACGCGGAACTGGCAACGGCGCTGGCCGTAGGCGCGGCGGTCATCGGCATCAACAACCGCAATTTGCAGACCTTTACCACAGACCTGGCAACGACGCTCGCACTTGCCCCTTTGATCCCCAGCGGTAAGATCGTCGTCACAGAAAGCGGCATCAACACGAGGGGAGACATAGAACGTTTGCTCGCAGCAGGAGTCCATTGTTTCTTGATCGGCGAGGCACTCATGCGGGCAGCGGATATCGGGGAAAAGCTTGCAGAACTCTTGGGAGGAGATGCTCGGGAATGACGCAGATAAAGATCTGCGGGATAACGAATAGCAAGGACGCCTCCGTGGTAGCAGGCTGCGGGGCCGATGCCGTCGGCTTTATTTTCCATCCACGCAGTTCCCGATACGTAGCGCCGGAGGTTGTCAAAGATATCATAAAAGAACTGCCGGAGGATATTACTACGGTCGGCGTCTTCGTGAACCTGGACGTCAAAGAGGTCAAGGAGACCGTTGCCTTCTGCGGTCTGAACATGGTCCAGCTGCACGGACAGGAATCCCCTGCCTTTTGCCGCGAGTTTCCACGCTCCCAGGTAATCAAGGCCTTCGCGCCGCGAAACGAGGATGATCTGGCGCAGTTGCGCCACTATGCCGTAAAGGCCATCTTGATTGATGCCTACGATCCTATGCTTCACGGCGGCACCGGCGAAAAGGCGAATTGGAAAATGGCCGTCAAGGTCAAAGAAACACACCCCCTGATCCTCGCCGGCGGGTTGTCGCTGGCGAATATCCCGGAGGCCATTACTGCCGTCTCCCCTGATGCCGTGGACATCAACAGCGGTGTGGAGATCGCACCGGGACGTAAGGATCACGCAAAGATCAAGCAGATCATCGAGCTGGTGCATTCCCTGGGGGAAAATAAGGTAGAGATATTTGGCAGGTAATTACGCATGATTGGCATACTTTCTTCACATCTCGCCCTGCTTGACATGGCGGAAAAATCATTTCTTACCCCCCTTTAGCAAACCGGAGGTGACCCTTTGGTCAGGGGGGCTGGGGGGATTTGGAACCTATGTTCTCTAATAAGGTGTACTTATGAAAAAAACAGGACCGGATAAAAAGGGACACTTCGGCATCTATGGTGGCCGATACGCAGCCGAGACCTTGATGCCCGCGCTACTAGAATTGGAAACGGCATACCTCTCGGCCAAAAAGGATAAAGGGTTCCAGCAGGAACTCTCGCGTTATCTCAAGGACTATTCCGGCAGAGAGACCCCGCTCTATTACGCCCGGCGTCTTACGGAAAAGCTAG
>MGQT01000012.1 GCA_001797935.1 Deltaproteobacteria bacterium RBG_16_54_18
CGTCCTTCTCTTTTGCATCCGCTTCCAAAGGTATATCCGCCTCGCAATAGGGACAGGTCGTCTCGTTTTTTGCCATCCTCTTCCCTCCTCGGCTTGCTTATTGCCCGCTACACGCCCGCACGTCGTCTCAGTATAGCATAGATCAACCGTACCTGCCAGGTCGTGTACTCCATCACTATTATGAGACAAATAGGCAGGTGGGAGGTAGTGAGCATCGACAATGCCATTACTATCACATCCCGCGCCGTAAAATGGTTGAGCATCACCCCCGGTAGAGGCAGAATATCCAAGGTGCCCACCTCTACTCAATCCCCCGGCGATAAGGGCTTGTATTCCTCGGGCTTGCGGACGGCATACTGCCTCCTCACCCTCTTCTGGGCCGCTATCCTCCGCCTTACCGGATAACTCACCCCCGGCATACGGTAAAACCTTATTGAATCCTTTGGCTGTACTAAAAACCTGCACGGCGACATAACTCCCCTTTATATAAACAAGGGGCCCCAAATTACTGCAGGCCCCCCCAACATAGAGGATTGCGCAGCTACAAATGCTACTTACTGATTACTCCACGTGCCGTACTTCTCGCGCAAGACACGGTGCAAAATCTTGCCCGTGCCTGTGCGCGGCATCTCTACATCCTTAATAAAGTCGATGGTCTTCGGGCGTTTGAAGCCAGCGATCTTGCCCTTGCAGAACTCGATGATTTCCTCGGCCAAGACTTCACTCGGCTCATGCCCTTGATGCAGAACCACGATCGCCTTTACCGACTCACCCCATTTTTTGTCTGGGACGCCGATCACCGCGACATCCTTGACCGCCCTATGCGCACCCATACAATTTTCCACTTCTGACGGATAGACGTTTTCGCCGCCGGTAATGATCATGTTCGCTTTCCTGTCCACGAGGTAGTAGTACCCGTCTTCATCACGGCGACACATGTCACCGGCACTAAACCACTCGCCGGAAAAGACTGATTTGGTCTTCTCGGGATCCTTCCAGTACTCTCTGAAGATGGAAGGGGTGCGGGAATAGAGCTCACCCACCTCCCCATCAGGCACTTCTGCTCCCGTTTCATTGAGGATCTTGATTCTGTCGCTACCAAAGATCTCCTTCCCAATGGAACCGAGTTTCTTGAACTGATCCTCCGGTCGCAGCAACGTTACCAAACCAGCCTCGGTCGAACCATAAGCCTCCCAGAGTTCGGCGTTTTTGAAATGCTCCATGATGGCAACTTTAAGATCCTTCCTGGCTGGAGCCGAGGAGATGAGCAGTTGCCGGATGCTGCTCACATCATACTTATTCTTTATCTCATCGGGCAAGGCCAACATCATGATGTAATGTGTCGGCACGAGTGAAGTAAACGTAATCTTGTACTCCGCCATGGTCCGCAGCATATCCTCGGGTTCAAAACTCATCATGTTGTAAATCATCACCGGTGCCGTCACCAGGGTATAGGCGTAGGAATAATAAACCGAATTGATATGGCACATGGGCATGACCAATAGAACCTTATCCGTTGGCAGAATTCCCATGTTGATGTCACTGTTATAGTACTGGCCGAAAACAGATTCGTGGGTCTTAACCACCCCTTTGGGACGCCCGGTGGTACCGGAGGTATACATGATAGTCCACATGTCGGCGGCGTCCACCATGCGCTCCGGCTCCTCGGGAGCGGCATTGGCCAGAAATTCTTCGTAGCCGATATATCCGTCCGGTACCGGGCCCTCACCGAGGTAAATATAATTATCCGTGGGTATGGTCGGCAGTTTTGCGCGCATACCGTTTATAATCTCCACAAAGGGTTCTTCGACGATAAATCCTTTACACTCGGCGTGATTGACGATGTACTCAATCTCCGGAGGCGCGAGACGAAACATGATGGGGACCATGACCTGGCCTCCCTTGGCGCAGCATCCGTAGATCTCCAGCCACTCGACACGGTTGTACGCGATAATGGCAAAACGATCCTGATATCCTACGCCTCGTTTCGTTAAGGCATTGGCAAGACGGCAGGTACGCGTATTCCACTCCTTGAACGTGAAACTTTTATTCTTATCCTGGCAGCCGAGCTTATCGGGGTAATTGATGGCATTCATCTTCAGAATAGTCCCTACATGCATCCATTTGCTAATCGTCATGGTCTGCCCTCCTTGCGTGCGTCGCGGCCGTAGCGCCGTAGTAACCTAGACACGTCTATTGCTCCCAGATCTTACCAGGGTTGAGAATATTATGGGGATCGACGATTCGTTTAATACCCTTCATCATCTCGATGGCCAGGGGATCCATGGCCTTTTTGATAAATTTCTTTTTTTCCAGGCCGATGCCGTGCTCACCGGAGACCACGCCCCCGATCTCAACCGCGTACGAGATGATCTCCTCCATGGTCTTCTCGGCTTGCTCATATTCTTTTTTCTTTTTGATATTGGTCAATAGGGCGGGGTGCAGGTTACCATCCCCCGCATGGCCGATGATGTTATACCCAATCCCCCGAGACTGGCACAGTCCTTTAACCTTCCTGATAAAGTCGGGAATCTTATTGCGCGGCACCGTCACATCCTCCGCCATGACCGTCGGCGCGGCACTAAAGACCGCGGCAAATCCCGCGCGCCGGGCTGCCCAGTACCTATCCGCCTCTGCCTGATCTTTTGCCACCCGTACCTCTTTGGCGCCGAAGCGTTTACAGACCTCTTCTACCTGTTTGGCCTCCTTCTCCACTGCCTCGGGGATACCGTCTACCTCGAAGATGAGCACTGCGTCGGCGTCTTTGGGCAGCCCCATGGGAGCAAGTCGCTCAATGCTGTTGATCACCCAGTTGTCCAGGAGCTCGATCTTGCCCGGCACGACGCCGCTGGAGAGCACCCGGTAGACCGTCTCACCGGCAACGGCTACGTCGTCAAAGACCGCCATCAGCGTCTTTTTTGCCGGGGGCATCGGTTTGAGCATGAGGTGCGCCTTCGTAATCACGCCGAGGGTCCCCTCTGATCCGGTAAAAAGCATGGTAAGATCGTATCCCTGTACGTTTTTCATCGTCAGGCTTCCCAGGTGTACCACGTCACCCGTGGGCAGGACCACCTCGAGACCCAGGACATACTGCTTGGTCACCCCATATTTGACGCATGCGGGGCCGCCGGCGTTCTCGCCGATTACCCCGCCCATGGTCGCCCCCAAGAAACTTTGGGGATCAGGCGGGAAAAAGAGTTTCTCTTTGGCCAACGCGGCATTGAGGTCCATTAGAACCACGCCGGGCTCCACCGATGCCGTCAGATTTTCCTTGTCGATCGTCAGAATCTTGTTCATTTTCGTCGTGCAGAGGACGATCCCACCCTTGATCGGTATGGAACCGCCGCTGACATTGGTCCCTCCCCCGCGCGGCGTGACGGGAATTTTGTTTTTATCGGCAAGCTTGAGTATCGCCGCCACCTCCTCGGTTGAGGTAGGGAAAACTACCACATCCGGCTCGTGAATCCAGGAAGTAGTTCCATCGTAGGCATAGGAAGCAAGGTCTTCCTTTTTGGTGAGGACATCTTGTTTCCCCACGATCTTTTGCAGATCTTTGATGATTTTCGTCGCTACCATCCCTATCCTCCTCTCTGAGGACCATGTTGTCATGCATAGTTTACCCCATCGGCATTGCCTGTCAAGCTGGGCGTCGATAAAAAAACAGGGTTATGCAGACGACCCTTGGACACGGGTATGAAAAGATTATCGAGCAGGAAGTAAGAACGTTTGACAAACCGATCACAAGATTCGATAATACAGGAGCCGAATGATTGAGGAGGAACCAATCCGCATGCAAGAATATCACGTAATCATCATTGGCGGTGGCCCTGCAGGGCTGACTGCAGGACTCTACGCCGCACGGGCTCATCTGAGCACGGTCCTGCTTGAGGCCATGATCCCGAGCGGGCAGGCCTACATGGCGGAACGGATTGAAAATTATCCCGGCTTTCCCGACGGCATTTCGGGGCGGGAATTAGTTGAGCGCTTTGTGCGGCAGGCGACAACGTCCGGCCTGGAGATCAGACAATTCAACAAGGTGGAAAGTGTCGCACGTGCTGGGAAGACAATCATAATCGAAGCGGGGGGGGGACAATTTTCAACTGCTGCCCTTATCATCGCGAGCGGCGCTCAGGCCAATACCTTGGGGATACCCGGAGAGGACATATACACCGGCAAGGGGATCTCCTATTGCGCTACGTGTGACGGTGCCTTTTTTAAAAACCAGGAGGTGGCCGTTGTCGGCGGAGGAGATACCGCCCTGGAGGACGCCCTCTATCTCAGCCGGCTCGCCCACAAGGTATATGTAATACATCGCCGCGATGAGTTGCGGGCGCAGAAGATCCTCCAGCAGCGGGCATTGGAAAATCCTGCAATCGAGGTAATCTGGAACACCGTGATCATAGAAATCAAGGGAACAGAAATGGTAAAGACCGTCGTCATCGAAAACAAGGAAGGCGGTATAAAAAGAGAATTATCAATTAACGGGGTCTTCATTGCCGTCGGCCAGAGACCGAATACCGATTTTGTGCGGGGGATTGTGTCCCTCGATGAGCAGGGATACATCATCACCGATGCAGAGTGCGCGACCTCGGTACCCGGCATTTTTGCCGCCGGCGACGTCAGGAAGAAAGGCTTACGGCAGATCGCGACCGCGGTCGGCGACGGCGCCCTGGCCGCAGCAGCCGCCGAACGATATATCGCCTTGAAGACATGAATGCGTAGTGCCAAGCAGGAATAATGTGTCCTTCGAGCAACGCGATAAAGAAATGATGACAAAAAAAGAAGAAGAACTGCTCAAGCAGGGGTGGCAACGACGTTTTATCGCCTCGGAACCACGATTGAGCGAGATGATGGCAATGTATGAGGAAACGGGCTTTGAAGTACACCTTGAGCCTCTCGCTGCGGGAGAAGAACCGGATGAAGCTCAAGAAGAGTGTCGGGGGTGCAGAATTTGTTTCGCGGGGTTTGAGGATTTGTATCGGGTGATTTATACGCGGCGATAAGGGGGCGCAGAAAGACAAAAAAAAGATGATATCGGCACGGCTCACCATTCCGCACGGCTATCGGTTTTTGCACGAGGGGCGCAGGGAGATCCTGGTACGCGAAGGTTATGAGGCGCGCCTGCGTCGTGCCGGACTACTTGCACCGTCCCAGCTCTGGGGAAAGCCCCCTCAGCCGAGTCGGGTAAGCGGGAGGGGAGAGGTATTCGTCGTCCCCTGCGGCCGAGAAACGGCAGCCGTCAGAAAGTATCGTCATGGGGGCTTATTGCGACGCGTGACCGGCGATCTCTTCTTCTTCGGCTCCCGTCCGTTACAGGAGCTCGTAGTTACGGAGCAGGCCAGAGCAGCAGGGGTACCCACCCTGGAGGTACTGGCCGCTATCCAGGAACGGGGATGGGGCGGCTGCTATCAAGGGTATCTCATCACCGCGTTTCTGCCTTCGGCAATCGATATGATTGCCTTCCTCGAGCGATTCCCGCACGACCAGAAGAGAAGGGCGATCATCGAAAAGGCGGCGACAGCGGTCAAGACCATGCATAAGCGGGGTATCTATCACGCCGACCTCCACCTCAAGAACTTCTTGGTAGATGAGGCAAAAAAGTCGATGGTCTATGTAATAGATTTCGACAAATCTACCATCGCTACGCACCTCAACGCCGGCCGGCGGATAAAAAACCTTATGAGATTGGACAGATCAGCGGAAAAAATGAAGCGGCACGGCCTCCGGATCACCGGCAGGGAGAAACAGATATTCTGTCATACCTATGCAACGGGAGATCCCGAGATTCGTTCTGCCATGAAGACCTTCAAGGAACGCTATCACTGGTATACCGTGCGCTATCGCTCGGGATGGTGGCTGGCGAGGGTCTTCTACCCCCGTCACAACCCCTGGAAGAAATCAAGGACGTAGTCCGTTATGTGCGCTTCCATCCCCCACCAAAAGTGATCCGCTCCCGGACAGATGTGCATGGTCTTGGGCTCAGGCAAGGCGGCAAATAACTCCTCCACCGGCAGGACGGGACAGATCAAATCTCGCTGTCCCGAGACGATGAGCTTCGGCCTTTCTTCTTCTTTGAGTACGGCAAAATCATATAGAGCAACCGGCGGTGAGATGCACATGATGGCCTTTACCCTGTTATCGGCTGTTACCCCTTGTACCCCGACATACGCTCCAAAGGAGTATCCGAGCAGGTAGCAGTCATGATCCGCCCCCGCCTCGCGCGCGATGAAATCAACGGCGCCGCGCACGTCCTTTACCTCACCCGCTCCCTCACCATATTCCCCCCTACTTCCGCCGACCCCGCGGAAATTAAAACGAAGAGTGGAAAACCCCTCCCGTGCCAGGGAACGCTGCAGGGCCTCGACCACATTGTTATGCATATCGCCGCCATAGAGGGGATGGGGGTGGCATAACATGACCCATCGGCCTTCGTTCGCACCCTTGCCTTGATGTAAGAGCCCCTCCAGTTCCAGACCGTCTGCCGTGGGAAACGATACCTGTCCCTCCGTCAATCCTTCTCCTTATACGGAAGGGCTTCATCGATAAGCATCACCGGTATGTCGTCCTTGATGGGGTAGATGACCTTGCAGGTCTTGCAGATAAGGCCGTCCCCTTTTTTTGCTAAGATGATGTCCCCCTTGCACTTGGGACAAGCCAAAATCTCCAACAGTTCCTTCTTGATCGCCATCTCGTGCCTCCTTTCTGCACCTTCTTGTATGAGGACCCAGTACGCTGCCTCCAAAAGATCGCGGGCGACAAAATCAGGTGGATCGCCTTGACAACCGCCTAACTCCTCAGTGCCATATCCCGTTAAAACCAATATACCCTTCCCCCCTACCCGATGAGCCGCGCCAATGTCGGCCCCCTTGTCCCCGACCAGATATGAATGGGGGAGGTCAATGTTTAATTCGTCGGCGCCCTGAAGCAGCATGCCCGGTTCTGGTTTGCGACAGACACAATTGTCAGCCGGGTGATGGGGGCAGTAGTATATTCCATCGAGCCGGGCACCCTCGTGCGCAAGCAGAGCTTCCAATTTCCCGTTAACCTCCTCAACGGTAGCATCAGTGAAGTACCCCCTTGCCACCCCCGACTGATTGCTCACTACCAGCACCTTGAGGCCGAGGTAATTGAATAGACGTATGGCCTGGGCAACTCCGGGGATGAGTTCTATGGCCTCGGGATCGTTCAGATACCCCTTCTCCTCGATGATGGTACCATCCCGATCGAGAAATACCCCGCGGCATCGATTGAGCCCCTGTGCCGTGCTATCCTCCGCCGTGTGTCTCCGTAGTGCCACTTTTTTTATCCATGCCAGTTAAACCTTATTGTACAAGATATTGCCCTCTTGTCAATTTCCGTGCACGGCAGGGAACACAAATCTCTCGCCTCAAGGAATTCGGCGGCGTATAATGTTGACAAGGTAGCAGATGCGAGAACGAACGAAAAAAAACCTCTTTTCCCGTGACGAGGTTAGGGTAGAGACCTTTAAATCATCCGGGCCGGGAGGACAGCATAAAAACAAGCGGGAGACGGCGGTGCGGCTTCGCCACCTCCCCTCGGGGATTACCGTCCTTGCGACCGAGCATCGTTCTCAGGCGAAAAATAAGGCCCTTGCCTTCTATCGTCTCGAAATGAGATTACGCTCCGCACGAAAAAAAAAGAAGGCGCGCATTCCCACCGCCGCACCTCATGCCCTTAAAGAAAGCGTGCTGATGACCAAACATCATCGTTCTCGGATAAAAGGATGGCGGAAAAAACCGACACCGAACGATTGACTGTACGTTACTCTTCGTCCTCCTCCAGGGGATCAAATTCCTCGGAAAGGTGCGGATTTTCCACGTCGAAGTTGGCAAAAACTGCCTCCAAGGCCGGATCAATTTGTTGGGGTGGAGTACCGGTGACCTCCTCGCTTTGGCTTTTCAGCAGGAACCACCCCACCACGAGGATAGGGTAAACAGGCAGCGACCCCAAGAGTCCCGTAACGAGGCCTGAGGGCCCCTTGGTAATCACCAGCCCGGCGATACCCTCCCGCAGGGTATTTAAAATCAAGAGGACGCCCGCCACGATAAAGCACCGTTTCATCATGCGGTAGTTCCGCACAAGAAGCCTGCGCCGTTCGACGTAGTATTCTTTGAATTTATGCCAGCTCCGCGAGACGGACTTCAGTACCTTTTTACTCGTACCTTTTTGCACGTGGATCTTCCCCAACGAGCCATACCGTTTGCCGCGGAAGATCATATACCGTCGCACCAGCGCCTCCGTCTCCATGCATAACAATTCATGACGCCGGTACCCCCTGATAAGGATGTACGCGATTATCGCGACGAGGAAGATCGACAGCAGGGGGTTATATGGTTTAATAGCCTGCATAGTCTGTGTCATAGGGGCAAAAAAATTCAGAAGCATCTCCCAAAAAGCAGTGCTCATATAGTCACCTCTTGTTCTTTTTCCAAACGCATGGTCATCCCTTCCTGCACGTCTTTAAATATCATAAGATCTCCCTGCATCGTACCCACGGCGCTCGCCGGAACACCTCGCGAGTCGTACCATCCAACCCCGTAGCAACCGGTATGTGGGGTGAAATAGACCTCATCACCGCAGCGGTGTGCTCCCGGCCGTAAACCGCAAGGCCTCCCACATACGATTCGCCGTAGGACTATCATGCAATTCGCCTGTGGCGATGGCCGCGCCGCTGTGGACGTGTATGCCTCTGCGCATTCTAAATAATAATCCTATCTGTTTATCAAACTGGCGATGTATCCCGCCCCGAAACCATTATCGATATTTACCACTGCCACATTGGAGGCACACGAGTTAAGCATGGCAAGGAGCGGGGCCAACCCCCCGAACGAACTCCCGTACCCGACGCTGGTCGGAACGGCGATAACGGGCCTGGCGACAAGCCCCCCCACCACGCTGGGCAACGCCCCCTCCATCCCTGCCGTCACGATCAAGACATTGGCCTGCATCAATTTTTCCTGATGGTTGAGCAGCCGATGCACCCCGGCGACGCCGACATCGTAGAGCGTCTCCACCTCATTACCCATCATGCGCGCGGTTACAGCCGCCTCTTCGGCAACGGGGATATCCGACGTGCCGGCCGCAACAATCAGGATAAACCCCTTTCCTGTCGGTCTTATCTCACTCAGGCGTAAAGTGATGGCCCTCGCCCGCCGGTAATGCTCGGCCCCGGGGAAGCGCTCGAGAACCATCTTTGCTTTTTCTTCGTCTATCCGCGTTATCAGGACGTTGTCCTGGGCTTCCGCCATCCGCTCCGCGATCTTGATTACCTGTTCCGCATCCTTCCCTTCACCAAAGATCACCTCCGGGAACCCTTTACGCAACGGCCGGTGGTGATCTATGATGGCCTCGCCGATGTCCTCAAGGGGGAATCTTTTCAATCTCTCCATGCCCTCTCGGACGGAGAGCGTTCCTTGTTGAACTGCATGCAACAATTCTTCTAATTTCTTAGGGTCCATCGCATTTCCTTTGGAATTACATTGTATGCTCTCCTTTCGTGACAAGTCAAGCGGAAGGAACAAACCATTGCGTAATTCAGGATAA
>MGQT01000013.1 GCA_001797935.1 Deltaproteobacteria bacterium RBG_16_54_18
GGCAAAGGGCCCTATCATGAATGAAACTGGTGAAAAGATACCTGATCAAAAGCAGTTGGAGCACGAATTAAATACCTACCTGGAGAGAAAGTACGGTGATAAGGTAAAGCTGGTGGTCTCCACCCTCGTACCAAAGGCATCCCCGGAGCAAGACGGCGAAAAGGGGAAAGGGGTAGGGAAGACAGCACCGTATATTCACTTCGACATGAAGCCTGAGGAGCTCATCTCCTATCTCAACTCTTTTATCGTCAAGCAGGAGGAAGCAAAAGAAATCTTGGCCACGAAGATCTGTACGCACTATAACAAGATAAAATTCATGGCCAAAAAGAAGGGGCATGCCGAGCCGGCGGTGGGAGCGATCAAGAACAATATCATCATGGCCGGATCCACGGGCGTGGGCAAGACCTATATGATTAAGCTGATCGCCCAGAAGATCGGGGTTCCCTTTGTCAAGGGAGACGCCACGAAGTTCAGCGAGACCGGCTATGTCGGCGGTGACGTGGAGGACCTGTTGCGGGACCTCGTGTATGAGGTCAACGGCGATATCGAGCGCGCCCAATATGGGATCGTCTACATCGATGAGATAGACAAGATTGCGAGCAGTGGCAATCTCATCGGCCCGGATGTCTCGCGAACCGGCGTACAGCGGGCATTATTGAAGCCGATGGAGGAAACCGATATCGACCTGCGCGTACCCCATGATCCCATCTCCCAGATGGAGGCAATTGAGAAATATCGCCGTACCGGAAAGCGGGAAAAGAGGACGATAAACACCAGAAATATCCTCTTTATCATGAGCGGCGCCTTTAACGGCCTCGATGACATCATCAAAAAGCGGATGAGCACCGAGGGGATCGGTTTCGGGGCGGAGATCAAATCCAAGGATGAAAAAGCCGAATATCTCAAACATGTGTCTGCCGAAGACCTTATTGCCTACGGCTTTGAATCGGAGTTTATCGGCCGCCTTCCCGTCGTGGCCGTCTTTCACCAGTTGGAGGTCGAGGACCTCTATGAGATCCTGAAGAATCCCCACAGCCCTATTGTCAACAGCAAGAAAGGGGATTTTCAATCATACGGCATCGACCTGAAGTTTGAAGATGAGGCCCTCTGGGGAATGGCCGAGATGGCCTTTCAGGAACATACCGGCGCCCGAGGACTCATCAGCGCCATCGAAAAGGTCCTTCTGAAATTCGAGCGGAAGCTCCCGTCCACCGACATCACCGAGCTCGTCGTGTCCAAGGAAATGGTCGCCGGCCCGGAAGGAGAACTCAAGAAGCTCTTGCAAGACCCGCGCGCAGAAAAACGGCTCAGGCGTTACCGCGATATCGTGGCCCGCGAACATGAGGAGATGAAAAATTATATCAAAGACCGCCAGGCAGAATTTCTCAATCGATATGGCGCCATCTTTACCGACCGCCGCTTGGACCTCGTCGTGGATCGGGTGATCGCCAAGGAAACAGACGTGAACTCGTCGTTTGAAGAGGTTCTTTCCACGTATTACCAGATCCGCGGGTTTGAAAAAACATTCGGTGAGCGGCATGCGATCGAGATCACATTCGACGACGAAGCGGTTGATCGTCTGCTTACGTGGGGGGTGCAAGAGGGGAAAGACATCCAAGAGATACTCACCTCATTTGACAACTTCTTTGAACCTGCCCTGGAATTGGTCCGGGACAAAACAGGCGCTACCACCTTTGCCATACCCGTGGAGGGGGTTGAAAATCCCGACACCTATTTTGATGGCATGATAAAAGAAGCCTATGCGCACAAACAGTAGAGAGCAGGTATAATAAGGTTTATGAAAGACTATTACCAGCTTTTAGGCGTACAGAAAAACGCGACTGTCGATGAGATAAAAAAGGCCTATCGCAAATTGGCCCTCCAGTACCATCCGGACCGGAACAAAGGAGACAAGGCCGCCGAAGAACGCTTTAAGGAAATCAACGAGGCCTATGCCGTGCTCAGCGATCAGGAAAAGAGACGGCAATACGATATGTTCGGGGCCGAGGGGTTCCGCAAGCGGTATTCACAAGAAGACATCTTTCAGGGCTTCGATATCGGGGATGTCTTGAAAGACATGGGGTTCGGCACCTCGGACGTCTTCAGCGTCCTTTTTGGCGGCGGCGGTGGAAGAGGCGGCAGGGGGCGGGATACGACCTCTACCAATCCCTTTGGCGGTGGCCCGGGGGCAGCGGGTCCGGATATGAGCGAATATTTCACCCGCGGGAGGGCTCAACCCGCCCAAGGGCAGGATGTGGCAACCGACGTGACCATTACCCTGGAAGAAGCGGCGCACGGGGTGGAAAAACTTATTTCCCTCCAGCGGGAGGGGAAGCTCGAACAGATCCAGGTAAAGATACCTCCGGGAATAGATACCGGTAAAAAACTGAGGGTGGCAGGCAAGGGAGGGCGCGGCCCCGGAGGCGGCGTTGCAGGTAACCTTTACGTACACGTTACCGTGCAGCGGCATCCGCTGTTCCACCGACAAGGGTCGGATATCTTTATCGATCGCGAGATACATTTCAGCGAGGCCGCCTTGGGCACAAGCATCGAGGTACCCACCTTCAACGGCATCAAAAAGGTCAAGATCCCCGCAGGCACCTCGGGGAATACCAAATTGCGGTTAAAGGGAGAGGGGATGCCGCATCTCAAGGGCAAAGGCAAGGGTGACGCCTATGTCCGCGTCGTTATCAAGCTACCCAAGAAGCTCAACGCCAAGCAAAAACAATTGGTCGAGGCCTTGGCCGAAGAAGGGCTGTAAGAAAAGGGTTCCAGTCCCGTGCCACTTTGTA
The DNA here is from genome assembly GCA_001797935.1 of Deltaproteobacteria bacterium RBG_16_54_18. Taxonomy (GTDB): domain Bacteria; phylum Desulfobacterota; class B13-G15; order B13-G15; family RBG-16-54-18; genus RBG-16-54-18. The sequence goes on from MGQT01000013.1 coordinate 2,793, forward strand.
AAATGATGCTCCTTTAAATCTTTTAAGGACATCATGCCGCTCCCGCTCCTCAATATAGAGACAAGGAGTGCGGGATCCCTGCCGCTCTGCGGCATCCCCTCATTAAGAATCTAAAGGTTGGGGAGCAAGCGGGAGATGTCGCAAAGTGACACATTTCGGATATCTGTACTGATGGGGTGCCGCAGGCGGCAGATCTCGCATTCTATAAATCTAAATTAAGTCCCGCCCTATCTGTATAATGATGCTCCTTTAAATCTTTTAAGGACATCATGACGTAAGGCGGCAAAATCTAAATGGCGGCCCCGCACCTCAATATGATTTTTGTGGACAACGGGGTCCCGTAAAATGGGAGATGTCGCAATACGACAGAGTGGGACTCGAACCCTTTCGGCTTAAAAATTTGAATCAAGCTTGTTGGTCAAATGATGGGGTCCGCCATTCACGAGAGGAAGAAGAAAGACGGTTTCTTTTTCCGCTTAGATATGGGACAATAAATCTGTGGCACGTGCTATAAATGAAGAGGCTATCATTATTATGAGGATACTGGGGTTGATCTTCGACCCCAATCTCAACACCACCGTCGTGGTGCTCCTGGACCCCGAACGGGAACGGGTGCTCCCCATCTGGATCGGCCCCATGGAGGGGAACGCCATCGCCATCGGCATGGAAAAGGTAGCAACCCCCCGTCCGATGACCCACGACCTGATGAAGAATTTTCTCGAGCAGTTTCATGTTACCGTCAGCAAGGTGGTCGTCACCGACCTCACGGACGATACCTTTTACGCATCTGTCTATCTGGGCGTTGACGGCAAGGAGCTGGCGCTTGACGCACGTCCTAGCGACGCCATTGCCTTGGCAGTCCGGATGGAGGCACCGATCTATTGTGCCGAACGTGTCATGGAGGCAGCAGCCGAGTTGGGCCTGCTCAAACAACGCAGCGACTTTAGCGAATCCGAGGACATGAAGCGGTGGCTCGAAAATCTTAACCCGGACGATTTCGGCAAATACAAAATGTAGCGCGCCGACAATAAAGTGAGGGGGATGTTCGATATCTTTCTTGCCTATCGCCACTCATTGCATCATACAACAGGACTGACTGGTTATCACTGCCCTCATGCCAACGGCGGGAGGGATTCCGTCTTAAGCACGCGGAGGAGGGCCGTCTCTTCGGAAGTCAAGTCGAGCAGCAGTTTGAGGATCGCCGCAGGTCTCAATCCTCCTGCCTTCTTCAGTCCCATCTCTATCAGGTAATCCGCTGTAGAAAAATCTGTGACAACAGGCGCACCGTTTTCTCCGGTGAGAACGGGAGAATAGGATGCACGCTCAACCACCCGGAGTTTTTCAATATATTGCAGGACATCCATCCTCCTTTGCCCCGTCTTCTTCTCCTGGACCAGGATGCATTCCCCTTCTTTCTGGGACCGCTGCAGCCTCTCCCTCAGTTCCTCTTCGGTATAGCCCTTGTCCAGCCCCTCCAGGGAGATGAGGAAATAATCTACCGTAAACATGGTGGGCAGCGACCTCCCCTTGACGGTCATCTCGGCCGCCCGCATGATCCTGAGCCCATCGGGGAGCTCCTTGTTCATGCGCTCTTGAAATTCCTTCGCCTTAACCGCATGGACCAGCTCCAGGTCCATAAATTCGGCCAGGCTCTCCATGCCGACCGGCAGCGGATTGGTAAATGATATCCGCGGCAACGGGTGAAACCCCTCTGAAAACTGCATGGGGATGCCCGCCCGGCGCGCCGCCCTGACAAAGACATCAACCATCTCCAGGTGACCGAGGAACCTCGCTTCGCCGACCTTCATAAAATGGGAGCGCATCTTCCGTACCCACGCCCTCTTGCGCGCGACCTCCCGTGCGGATACGGAGGGGGGTGGAAAGGAAGAGGCATCGGCCAAGATCATCGCGTGCTGTTTGTCGCAGGCCCCGCAATTTCGGCACGCGCCGCCGCGGCAGTCGGGGGTAACTACACCCTGCTCGGCACGTGTCTGTTCGTCTTGTAGAAAGTCATCGATCACCCCGGTGCGGAGATGCCCCCAAGGAAGCCGCTCCGCGGCCTCCCGTTTGCGACAGGCATAAAAGACCGGGTCAATGCCGGCGGCGGCAAAGGCCTCCTGCCATGCCTGCCATTGCAGGTGTTCTGTCCAGCCGTCGAAGGTGCAGCCGCGCGCATGCGCCTGTACCAGGACCTCAGCCAAACGCCGGTCTCCTCTGGCGAAGACACCTTCCAAAAAGCTCATGCGGGCGTCATGCCACTTGAGACGCAGCCCCCTCCCCCTGAGCTCCGCCTTGAGGAATTGCTGCCGTTCTTCAAGCTCCGCGGGCGACACCTGGGGCTCCCATTGAAAGGGGGTGTGGGGCTTGGGAACAAAGGTGGAAACACTAACGTTCACATTCCCGCGCCTCCTTCCTTTTCCCTCCTGGCGCACGATCTTACGCGAGAGGGAAACAATACCTCGCACATCCTCCTCCACCTCCGTCGGGAGGCCGACCATAAAGTAGAGCTTGATCAGGTTCCATCCTGCATCAAAGACCTGGGCCGCGGTCTCCAACAATTCCTTTTCGTCCGTGACCTTGTTGATCACGCCCTGCAACCGCTCCGTGGCCGCCTCGGGTGCCACGGTGAATCCGGTCTTGCGCACCCGCTTGATCTCATCGATGAGCCCCTTTGTCAAGGTCCCCACCCGCAGGGAGGGTAAGGATATGGCAACCCGCTCCGCCTCATAGCACCGCATCAGCGTCTGTAAGAGGGGCAAGATACAGGTATGGTCCCCCGTGCTCAAGGAGAGGAGGGAGATCTCATCGTAGCCCGTCTTTCTGAGTGACGCGTCGATCAGCGCCAGCAGGGTCTTAGGATCGCGCTCCCGCACCGGACGGTAAAGATATCCCGCCTGGCAAAACCTGCACCCCCGCGTGCACCCCCTGGTAATCTCCACGCTCAAACGATCATGGATTACTTTCATAAAGGGGATGACCGGCGCCAAAGGATAATAAACCATACTCAGATCAGAGACGACTCGCTTGCGCACCTCTTCGTACTGCGCCATGAGCGGTTTGATCCGCTCGATGGTACCGTCAGACAGGTAGCTGACTTCAAAAAGCGAAGGGACGTAGACCCCGTCGATGCGCGCGAGTTCCTTGAGCAGCGTATCCTTGTCACCCCCCCCTTCCTTCCATTGTTTGATTACCTCGACAACCTCGATGATCACCTCTTCACCATCCCCGAGACAGAAGCAATCAAAGAATTCCGCAAGCGGCTCCGGGTTGAAGGCGCACGGTCCGCCGCCGATGATCAGGGGCATGTCAGCACCTCTCTCCCGCGCGCGCGCGGGTATCTGCGCCAGCGAGAGGATATTGAGGACATTCGTATAACAGAGCTCGTATTGTAGGGAAAAGCCGATGACGTCGAAGTCGCACAACGGGGTGCCGGACTCCAGTGTGCCGAGAGGAATTTTTCGCGAACGCAGCAACGCCTCCATGTCGAACCACGGGCTAAAGGCCCGTTCGCACGCGATCCCTTCCTGGGCGTTGAGCAAGCCGTAGAGGATTTGCATGCCGAGATGCGACATGCCGATCTCGTACGCGTCCGGGAAGACCAGTGCAAACCGCAGCTGCCCCGCGGCGATCTCTTTGCGGCACGCGTTTACCTCCCCTCCGAGATAGCGGGTGGGTCTGCTCACCAGTGTCAAAAGGTCTTTTACCATTGCCGCTCCTTTTTTAATCATATATGCCGTCACCCCCCTTGTCAACGAAGCCACCAATGCCAAAAAATCACCTTGAAAAGAGGCAGATTGATATATATGTTCTTAAAGGTAAGAAAATGCCGCGGGAGGTGTGACCATGGCAGAAGGAAAGATTTCGCATGTCAAAGATGCGGAGTTTGAGCAAGAGGTCATCAAGTGCCCGGTGCCCGTGTTGGTGGATTTCTGGGCGACGTGGTGCGGGCCGTGTCAGATGATCGCGCCGGTGCTCGAAGAGCTGGCCCAAGAATACGGCAGCCGGGTGAAGATCGCCAAAATGAACGTGGACGAAAATCCCGCCACCCCATCCCTTTTTGGGATTCGCGCCATCCCGACGCTTATCCTTTTTAAAGGGGGAGAGGTGGTGGAACGGATTACCGGCGTGGTGCCCAAGGACCAGCTGAAAGTAAAATTGGAAAAAGTGGTATAGCGTGTCACTTCCCGCTCAAGCGTAGATAACCATAAAAAGCTGCATGTAAAGAATTCCCCACATGAGGCGAATTGTAGCTTCCGTTCCTATTGTCGAAAAAACCACTTACCCTACCCTCCCCCCTCTTGATTTTCGAAATATTTTTTCTCCTCGCTACTCATAACATATGTTATAATGCGTCTACATTGGGAACAAAATGGTATGACGTATCTTAATTGTTATGTTCAGGAAAATAAACATGAGAGACGCAAGCAAAACAACCGGTAATCTGATCGACAAAGCAGGTGTTTCAATAATCAGTTCCGTAGATGAAGACGGTTATCCAAATTCAAAGGCAATGCTTCCGCCGAGGAAAAGGGAAGGCATTAAACATATTTTTTTCAGCACCAATACATCCTCGATGAGAGTGGGGCAATATCTCAATAACCCGAAGGCTTGTATCTACTTTTTTGATAAGCGTTTTTTTCGGGGCGTTATGCTTAAAGGCACCATGGAAGTCCTGCACGACAGCGCATCTAAAAAAATGATCTGGCGGAATGGTGACGAAATGTACTACCCTAGGGGCGTGAGTGACCCCGATTACTGTGTCCTCAGGTTTACTGCTCAAAATGGGAGGTATTACGGCAATTTCAAATCTGAAGATTTCGAAGTTGAAGAGAGAACTACGTAACCATGTTACGCTAACGAGATGACGAGGAGGTATACTATGTGTAACCATCATCTGATGCGCAGGCTCTTTTTTTCGATTGGCTTATTGGCATCCCTACTCCTGCTGGTTGCTCCGGCATGGTCGGCCAAGCCGGAACTACAGCTCCGGTTTTTGGATATCGGCCCCACAGCACCAAATCCGCCGCTCACCGATCGTCCCACAAGTTTCTATGCCCTCGTCGTTAATGCCGGGACCCAGACAATCAAAGGTCCCTTTACGGTGACGTTCGAGCTCGACGGCAAGGCGGTAAAGGCGTGGCAATTTCCGATTAAACATGAAATTAAGGACTACAAGCCCGGGACACAAAACACCATCCCCCCTGGAAAGAGCCGCCTCTATCAATATGTAGCGACGCTTAAAGCAGGGAAACATACAGTGCGCTGGCACGTCAATACCGCCGTCAAGAACGAGATAAAGACAACGGTCGAGGCCCAGCTCTCCCCCGATTTGGTTGTAACGATATGGCCGACGGGGGATAGGGTCCTTGCCTATAAAGAGACCGAATGGAACGTCGAGGTCAAAAATGCGGGCGGCGGCAAGGTCGCCGGCCCGTTTGTAACGCTTTTTAGCTCTGTGCCCTCGAGTAGGCCAGTAGCTCCGCTGGTATTTCCCAAGGGTAAATATCTTGCAAAAGACGAAGCTTACATTTTTAAAGTAAGCCAGCTATACAACTCCCTTGATACGGTCACCGTATCGGCTGTTGTAGACTATTACGGCGACGTTACGGAAGTGTTGCCTTTTGGTGATGATAATAACCGTGCCGAGCAGAAGTATGCCCCGCAATATGTTGATTTGGAGGTCTCTGCGTTGGAGATAAAGCCCGCGCAATTGACGACCACCGAACCGATCGAAGTGTCATGCACCATCCAAAACAAGGGTAACATGGATGCCGCTAAACCGTTTAACGTCGGCATTCTGGTGAAGGATGCATCTTCGGGCACCATCAGCCTTATTGACACTGTAGAGGCCGCCCCGCTGCTGGCAGGCACGTCCGCGCAACTCACGAAAAAGATCGTCCTCTCCCGGCCCGGGACCTACACCGTACAGGTCATCGCCGATGCAGCTATGATTGGGCTTAATCCAAACGTGCTCGGCAAGCAATATAGCGAACCTGACGAGAAGAATAATTCCAAGGAAATGCAATTTACCGTGTCCAAGACGGCGACAACTGCGCCGGCCCCTCTGCCACTGCCGCCGGATGAATCCCCTGACCAAAAGGTCACCTCCGGCTGCAAGCCGGGGAAAGGAATCGTCAAGCTGTATAGGATAGTATCAGAGTGCTCTCAGGGATCAACACAGCCTTATACCGGCATTATCCCCGTCATCAAAAACGGTAGTCTCAAGCGCCTTGCCAACACGACAACACAATGGAAGATCAATCTTGTCGATTCCTTTAATCTCAAGGGGATCGAGGGAAATGCACGCTGCGAAAAATATGGGGGGCACTGCTGGGACCTTGTGCCAAAAGCCTTTCTTAAGCCCGGTGAATCATGGGTCAATACCGCATTGAGCAGCCTCAATGGCGGCAATGGTATCAATGCGTGCCTGGAACCGCTGAACAATGATGCCTTCCCGCTGGAAATTGAAATTGAATTCGAATACGAGTGCATGCAGTAATCTTATTGAATACGAATATGGACGCATGCACTAATCTTATAGATTACGTTACGGGTGCATGCAATAGGCTTATAGATTAAGTCATGGCAATTTATAAAAACATGCCAGAATACCCCCCAGCTCTGCTGGGGGGATGAACGGCCTTACCCTCTCCCCCGGGGGGAGAGGGTAAGGGTGAGGGGGAAATGATCCTATCATCACCCCCACCTTAATCCTCCCCCATCAAGGGGGAGGAGAGTTTTTAAAGAATTAGATGCCCCGCAGCTCTGCTGCGGGGTGCTTCACTCCGGAGGAGAGATAAGATGCGCAAGGTAGCAATAGTAGTCATCCTTTGTGTTGCCCTGCTAGCCCCAACGGCATTCGCCGGCACTGAAACGATTGGATATGTCTATGATCTCGACCTTTCGCTGCCGGATTATGTGAATGCGGCATGGCTCGGTTATCTCATGCAACGTCAAATCTATATCGGGGAGCATATGGATCTGTACAAATTTGCGCCGGGGATCATCATACCGACGTTTGCTGAGGAGGTCGAGGGCAGGAAGGCCCTGGCCCAGATATGGAAGGAGCTGAAAGAAGCAGATCGAACCCGCACCGATAAATACCTGAATGAGCTTATACCGGTGCATGAGGCGGATTTCATGCGAGAATATGTCTGGAAGTATCTCAAACAACAGAGTTGGGCAACGGAGCCCGAGAATCTCAAGCTGAAGGAGTTTTCCGCGTGGCGGCAGAAGCATCTCCAAGGGCACCAAGCAGAAACGCGCGGCAAGCTCAGCTTTGCCAAGCGGTCCAATGAAGCGACATCCCCGGGCCGTTGAGCCGGACGTTTACGAATAGTGCCTGATAAGTTCCTCGCCGGCTGAAAAAATGGTTGGCGTCTCGATCGCAAGAGAAAACAAAAAAAACACAAAATATAGGTATGTAATTGTCGCTGTAAAAGTCATTAACTTTGGGAAAACATATTTTATTTAGGAACGCGATTGTTTAACGTACGTAGAATCTTTAAGACAGTCGTTCCCGAGCTTCCCCCCATGCCAATAATCGTCGGTTCTCCGCGTTCGGGGACGACTTTGTTAAGGTTTATGCTTGATTCTCACCCGCAGCTGGCAATTCCGCCGGAAACGGGCTTTCTTGCACTCGGCCGAAGATTTAGAGGCAAAGGAGAGAAATTGCGGAAGAACTTTTTCCGCGCTATTATAAACTATCCGCAAAAATTCCCGTCGTGGCCTGATTTCGAGATATCGTCCGAAGCCTTTTGGACGGCCTTGGCCGAGATTTCTCCCTTCACAATTCCCGAAGGGTACAGGACATTTTACCGGCTATATGCCTCCCGTTTTAGCAAGACGCGTTGGGGTGATAAGACGCCGCTTTATTGTATGAGTTTGGTAACAATCAGGCGTATATTACCTGAGGCTCGTTTTATACACATAATACGTGACGGACGAGACGCCGCCCTATCCTTGCGAAAAATGTGGTTCTCACCGGGTTGGGATATGGCGACACAGGCGGCATATTGGCGTAAATGTATACTTGCCGCACGACGGAAAGGTCTCGGCCACCCAGACTACATGGAGGTCCGTTACGAGAAGCTAATCCTGAATACTCGTGAGACACTGAAACAAATTTGCAAATTCTTGGATCTAGACTACGATGATTCTATGATGCGCTACTATATGCGCACTCCACAGCGGCTCAAAGAACATAAGGGGCGCTTGCTCCCAGACGGCACTCTGCTCACCGAGGAACAGAGGTACCGTCAACAGCAAGGCACAACAGAACCGCTTGACCAGACCAGGGTTTTTGCCTGGAAGTCGGCTATACAGCCGCAGGAGAGGGAGCAATTCGAGCACGTAGCCGGAGATCTATTAAAAAAATTGGGATACGAAGTATGAACATATTTTTCCGCTAGGAAATTATGTCTACCTCATCGCTCAAGGGAAAGGCGGTACGCACCTCGATAACTCAGCAATGGCCTGAAATTTTATATTTTCTTCGAAACGTTATGGGGGTATCATAATTTTTTTACTATGCGCAAAGGTAATGCTACTAAGTTTTTTTATCTTTCATGAGAGAAAGGGCGTTGATTTTAGAATCTGACTTCGAA
>MGQT01000014.1:0-1653 GCA_001797935.1 Deltaproteobacteria bacterium RBG_16_54_18
GCCTTCGTTCCCACTTCCGCCATCATGCGCTCGAGGACCCCTTCAGTCGTTAATCCCGTAGAATCTATAGGGATGGCGTCCGGCGCTACTCGTAAAGGGTCAATAGCCCTATTTTGGTCTTCGGCATCACGCCAAGTGGTTTCCTCCATCACGTTGTCAAGGGTGGTCGTGATCCCCCGCTCCAGGAGTTCCGTATGCCGCCGTTTACCCCGTTCGCGGGGGTCGGCATCGAGATAAAACTTGATATCCGCCTCGGGGAAGACGACGAGCCCCATATCCCGCCCCTCAGCAACCACCCCCGGCCCTCCCAACCTCCTCTGCAGGGCCACCAGGGCATCTCTGACTACCCGCTCTTGGGAGATCCGCGAGGCCAACATGCTTATTTCCGGCGTCCTGATGGCCTCGGTAACATCCTTGCCGTTGCTGTATATCCGCTGACCCGCTTCTGTATCCTCAAATCGTATTGCGATCTCGCCGCACAGCCTGCCGAGCTCCGCCGCCATGTCTAATGGAACTCCCCGTTTCTGCGCTTCCAGGGCGACAACCCGATAGGTAGCGCCCGTATCGAGATACCGATAGTGCAGCCGTCGAGCCAGATTACGGGCCGCCGTGCTCTTACCGGCCCCGGCCGGTCCGTCAATGACGATCAAGAGCCTTTTACCCACCGTTGCAAGGCCTCAACAAAACGCTTGTTTTCCTCGGGCAGACTTATGCTCACCCTGATATATTCCGCGAGCCCATACCCTGCCATACCCCGCACCACGACCCCCTGCCGCAAGAGTTCCTCGACCGCCTGTGGGGCCTTGGGTCCAATGTGCACGAGGATAAAATTAGCTTCTGTGGGAGCAAACGTGAGGCCCTGACGGCTCAGTTCCGCCGTGAGATATGCCTTACCCGTCTTATTGATGCGGGTCGTCTCCTCCTGGTGCCTCGTATCTGTCAGGGCGGCTGCCGCCGCCTTCTGCGCTAAGTAATTTACGCTGAACGGCTGCCGTACCTTCTCCAATATTTCGATCAATTCCTTACGGGCAACCCCATATCCGATCCTGAGGCCGGCCAATCCATAAAACTTGGAAAAGGTCTTGGTCGTAATAATCCATTTGCCCCTTTGCTGATACTCATGGGCAGCAGGATACTCGCGGTCTGTCACATATTCGCCGTAAGCCTCATCTACCACGACGACGGTTGAAGGTGGTATATGGGTCAAAAAAATATCGAATTCTGAGCGAGTGAAAATTGTCCCCGTTGGGTTATTGGGATTGCTCAAAAAAATTACTTTGGTCTTCGCGCTCACCTGCCGCGCCATCGCTACAAGATCTATCTTAAAATCCTTAATCGGGATTAAGACACAGCTGCCCCCCTGTGCCTGAACGGCAATGCGGTAATAGGCAAACGTGGGGGTAGGGACTACTGCCTCCCCCCCCCCTTGCAAAAATGTCCGCGCTACCAGCTCGAATATCTCATTTGAGCCGTTCCCCAAGATGATCTGATCGGGGGAAACGCGCAATCGCCTTGCCAGCTCTTCCTTGAGACCTGTTCCCGCACCATCCGGGTACCGATGGATGCCCTGGAGGGCCTCGGTGATGGCCCTCACTGCCTGTGGAGAGGGGCCGAGAGGGTTCTCATTGGCCGAGAGGCGGGTGAGGTCTGTCT
>MGQT01000014.1:1662-11519 GCA_001797935.1 Deltaproteobacteria bacterium RBG_16_54_18
CGCCCTTTGGGATACGGGGGAAGATCCAGGATATAAGGTGCTACTAAATCTTTGAGGTCAGACATCGCTCTACCATATGTTCGGCATTTGCCATCATTGTTTTATAATCCGCCTCTGTCAACCCTGCCCCCAATACAACCTCATGGAGACGTGCAGCCGGCCAGATATCACCGGGGTTGTGGGCATCGCTGTTTAACACCAGTGAGACCCCTTTTGTACGCGCCAGGCGGGCCACATGACCGTTGGTCAACGAGTGCCCTTTGCGCGAAGTAATCTCCAAGTAGACGCCTTGTTCCTTAGCCAACATAACCTCTTCCTCAGTAATCAGACCGGGATGCGCGAGGATGTCCGCTGCTGCCTCAATAGCTATTCTATTTGTCCCCGGTGCCACGGGTTCTACAATCGTCTCCCCGTGCACCACCACCACTTTGGCACCTAATTTCCTGCTCCTGCCGATAAGAGACGGAATGACCGATGGAGGGACGTGCGTCAGCTCAATCCCCGGGATAAGCCGGATCCCCTCTTGTTGTTGATTGCTCTCCCGACAAAAGGCGACGATACGGGGGATAATCAGATCAATGTTGGACTGGTCACCGTGATCGGTAATCGCAAGGGCCTTATACCCCGCTACGGCAAATCTTCGCGCCAACTCGGCAGGAATAAGTTCTCCATCGCTCCACAGTGAATGGGTATGTAGATCTATCATGCATCACATCCATGAAGTATATCCGTACACTATCCCGCCTTGAGCAGGCTGGGCACCCTACTCTGCGAATGCCGGGATTAAATCCTTCTTATAAAGATCATACCCGAGTCGTCGCTTCAGGAAAAATTTTTTCTCTGAATAAGACAAACATGTGGGGACAGCACGGAAGAAATTGTCGCTGTCACCTACATTTTATATTTACCAAAGTCATTGGACGAGAGCCCCTCTAAAAGTTCATCTAAGACTTCCTCTCCGTCCTTGTGCTGACTTAAATCTATCTTACGAGACTTTGCAATCACCTCTTCATGTACATAAATGGGCGCGGCAGTCCTCAGGGCCAAAGCGATCGAGTCGCTGGGACGAGCGTCGATGGCAAAAGTCGTCCCCTGCGTCTCCAGATGGATGATGGCGAAAAAGGTATTTTCCCGCAAATCATTGACCTCTATTTTGATCACCGTTATCTCTAAAATATCCAGTAGGTTCTTCATAAGGTCATGAGTCATCGGTCTTGAGAGTTGCACCTTTTCGAGCTGGGTAGCGATAGCGCTGGCTTCAAAAAACCCTATCCAGATAGGGACAACCTCTTTTTCTTCCAAGTCCTTAAGCAACACGATGGGGGTATTGGTAAGAGGGTCTACCGTGAGACCGCTTACCTTCATCTCTCGAAACATTCTCGCTCCTTCTCTCAACAGAGCTCTCCCCGAAGGGAGTTTTGTAACCCCTCGGTGATCCGTACCTGAACCACCTTTCCCATGATATCGGGTCCTCCCGCAAAATTGACAATCCGGTTGCACCGCGTACGCCCCATAATTTGGTCGGGAACATGCCGGCTATACCCCTCCACCAATACCTCTTTTATCTCTCCTGCCAGCCGCCTATTCTTTTTCAAGGTTATCTCCCGCTGTAGTACCTGCAGGCTTTCGAGCCGACGCTGCTTAGCCGCTGGAGCAATATCATCCGGCCATTGAGCAGCGCGTGTCCCAGCGCGCGGAGAATATTTAAATGAAAAGAGCGCGTCAAACTCGACTACCTGCATGAGCTCCATGGTCTGGGAAAAATCCGCCTCACTCTCGCCGGGAAACCCTACCATGACATCGGCGGTGATACTCAGGTGAGGTACCACCTCTCGTAATCGCTGCACCAGGGCAAGATAGTCCTCCCTGGTATGTCTCCTATTCATCCGTTCCAGCACGGCATTCGATCCAGCCTGGAAAGGAAGGTGACAGTGTTCGCAGAGCCGCTTCAGGTGTCCGAAAGAACGTATCGTCTCCTCCGTGAGATCCTTGGGATGAGACGTGGTAAACCGAATCCGCTCGATGCCGGGAATCGCATTTATCTTAGCCAACAGCTGGGGGAAAGTCAACTCTGCGGGATCATGTTTGGCGTAGGCGTTTACATTTTGTCCCAGCAGGAGTATCTCCTTCGTACCTTGTTCAACCAAGGACTTTATCTCGGCGAGGACGTCTTTGCTGGGACGGCTTCGCTCCCTCCCCCTCACCGCAGGGACAATACAATAGCTGCAAAAATTATTGCACCCTTGCATAATAGTAACCGAGGCGCGCACCCGGCAGCCTCGGGGAAGAGGGAGATGGACAAAAGGACCATCCTCAAAGCCTGTCGCGCAGACCCCATCCCCCCCTGTATCGACGGCGTGCAGGACCTCGGGGAGACGGTGGATCTTACCGGGGCCAAGGACAAAGTCGAGCGACGACATATGGTCCCATAGCCCTTCTCCCCGTTGTTCTGCCACGCAGCCGGTAATACCTACAATCGCCCGGGGGTTGTCCCGTTTGAGCTGATGGAGGCGTCCCATAATACTGTATGCCTTCTGCTCCGGTTTTTCCCTGACGGCGCAGGTATTAACGAGGATCACGTCGGCCTCCTCCGGACAAGTTGCCCCGTGATACCCGTGTGACGTCAGCAGGGCAAGCATCTGCTCGGAATCATGCTCGTTCATCTGACACCCGAACGTCTTGATATAGACGCGCTTCCCCGCTCCTGCCATTGTTCCACTCAATAACGCCCCACCGTCTGTTGCAACGGGACGGATGATCTCACTTGCCTGAGAGTACCACTCTCAATCATCGAAATTGCCTGCCTGCCCCTTGCCACTATCCAGATGCTTCGCTCTTTCCCTCATTTTGCTTTCCGTCCATTCCGCGGGGTTTTCTATGCGACTGACTTTGGGACCCAAATCGTATGATCCTGCCTGCAAAATGGCCTCAACGGCAAGGGGGGCCGTATCTTGGGAATTAAAGACCTCCATCATCATCCCATAAGCAAAGTCTTCTACGGCCTTGGCCATGCGATCCCTAATCTCCTTTGGTTGGGCAAGTAATTTATTTTCAAAGGGGAGATTCAGATTTTTGTAATCCCCCTTTTTCCAGCTCTTCGACTGGGCATACGCCTCCATCTCCGTCCACAGTTCTGCACTAACGCCAGCTCCCTGCACCTTGCTGAATTTCCCCTCTGCATCCAGAATGGCATTCCCGTAATCATTCACCTGAACACCCCACGATATCATTTGCAGGGCCGTGGCGACATTGGCCTTGGTGGTATGCGTGTTTTTAGCGATTTGAAGAAGTCTTTCCGAGCTGTTGCCGGAGGTCCCATGCTGTGCCCCCGAAATCTTATATCGTTCCAAGGCCTGGTGAATATCTGCCGTCAGGCTCACCTGGATACCCGAGTCCTTTTCTTCAATGCCGTGGGTCGTACCATTGTTCAAGGCAATCCAATCGGGGAAAATATCATGGGCATTGAGCCCTTGAATGAGAAAGAGGGCCTCGGCTACGGTAGAAAGACCCTCAGCGCCCTTGATTTCCCCCACCTCTGTCTCCAGCCCTGCCCAGTGTGGGATATAGGGATGTAGGGCAATGTTTGCCAAAAGGTTTGCATCGTCAGGAAGGTGCGAGGCATCAACGGCAACTGAGGTCATGCCGGCCTCAAAGAGAGTAGGAATCTCACTCTTGGCGGTGGTAAGGTCCTTTTCGTTTTTAATGCCATAGTGGTCCGCATGGACCGCTACCGGGATGGTAATGCCCAATTCATTGCAGATGGCATCGACGAAGAGGGCGATATTCCAGAAGTTCACCGCACAATAGGCCTTGGCACCCCCTTCTGATTTCGCAATCTCAATAATAACGGCAGCGTTGGCTCGCTGAGCGGCACGAAGGACGCCGCGAATGACAAATTGATTACGGCCATTTGCCGCCATGGCAATCGCTTTACCTTTGACGATCATGGCCCGATCTACAACCTTGCCGCTCACGATTAGCGCCTTTGAATGAGGAAAGAGCCTGGTAATAGTGGGTGGCCGTCCTATCGCAAGGGCCTTTGTAAAATCAGCCGATGAAACCTTCTTGGTCGCCATGTCCTTTCCTCCTTATTTTAAATGTGTGCTTTTTTTACTCCCCGTACTCTAACGCGTGCCGGTATCGAGAAGCGTAACCCGTGCCATAGTCATCCCCTATTTTTTTCTCTGAGTATCCCGGCAATATTTTCCACCAATTGTTTCGAACCTACGTAGAGCGCTGTCCGCTGATGATGTTTCTCCGGCTGAATATCGAGAATCGGGGCCCCGGCTTCGTTCACGGCCGTTCCTCCTGCCTCGCGACACATGAAGGCCACCACCGCCGCTTCATACATAAGGCGGAGCTTCCCCTCGGGACGATTCTTTTTTGGATTCGGATGATTGAGGATGGCAGGATACATAAACATGCCGCCATTCGTCAGAATCCGGTGAAAATCTCCCGCCAACGCGCCGAGATATCGGAAGGCGTACTTACGTTCATGTTCGGCGATCCATTGTTGAACCCGTTCATCATACGTATGGCGGTTGGCCTCGTTGAATGACAACTCCCATGTCTCGGGATCATCGGGAAGCATCATTCTGGTCGGCCGGACGAAATTCATCGTCTCATCGATATGAAACCGCCAGGTTCCGGCCTCCTTAAGCCCAAGGGTAAACGTCCCGGTCGAGATCACAAACATGCCGGCGGCAATATAATCTTTCCCTGCACGGAGGTGACCGTCTTCAGGGCCTTCCAAATTACGTTTCGCAATCCCGAAAAGAAAGCCGACCGGCAGCCCGTGGGGAAGATTTGATGAGCCATCGAGCGGATCAAAATAAATCAGGTAACGCCCCCCCTCGGGATTAATCGGGATGATTTCCTCCGATTCCTCACTGACTACATGGATTACGCGACCTGAATTTTTTAAATAATGTACGGTGATCTCATGGGCGATTTGATCCATTCTCATGACATCTTCGCCCTGCACGTTTTTCCCACCTGCGAGGCCGAGATTGCCCTTGAGGGCCCCCGTCAAATAGTAATACTGGATGTGCTTTGCCGCGCTGATCATTGCATCCATGAGAATCAGGAAGTGGTAGGTGCGGTTGTGACTCTCCTGATGTTGCAGGAGGAAATTCATGAAGGTTTGCTCAAAGCGCATCATATGACCTCCTTTCTGTTGGCCCCCCACGCTCCTTTATCTACCGGAGCGTCTTCCGAAAAGAGCAAAAAGCTCGGTTGATTTTCTGCCGTCGCCTCGGATAGAGAAATACATTCCTGTCTCTCTCATATCGTTTTTTGTACTCCCGTGGTTAATAGCCGTACAAATAAATCCAGACCAGCTAACATCTACCACACGTCGCGTAAGCACATGGCAGCTAACCATGGCCGCCCCGCCCGAATAGATCGATCAGGGACATGGGAGAATATCCCCCCATCCCGCCGTCAACCACGATGGTCTCTCCGTTGATGTACCGCGCCTCATCACTGCACAGGAAGGCCACCACGGAAACTACCTCCTCCGGCTCGGCAAAGCGCCCCATTGCCACCCGTTTGGCCAAGGTATCGACCAACTCCTGCTTGCGCATGAGCGGTTCATTCATTCCCCCTGCCACAAAGCCGGGGGCAACGGCGTTCACGGAAATGCCGTATCTGCCCCATTCATGGGCCAGCACGCGGGTGAGGGTCATAACCCCTGTCTTGCTCACGCAATAGGGGAGCAACCCCTGTTCACCCGTGAGACCCGCCTGGGAGGAGATGTTGACGATCCGGCCTCCTCCTTGTTTCTTCATCCAGGGGAAGACGGCCTGACAGCAGAGAAATACACCTTTCACGTTGACTGCCATCACCCGGTCCCACTCTGCCTCATCTATCCGCTCAGCGGGAAGGATAAAGGGGTTGATTCCCGCGTTATTGATGAGGATGTCAATTCGCCCCCAGACCTCAGCGATATCACCGATCATGCCCTCGACGGTCTTTTTTTGCGCAACATCCCCTGGCACGGCACGGGCCTGCCCGCCATGCGCTTCTATCTCGGCAACGGTCCCCTGTGCCGTATCGGCGTGGAGGGCATTGACCGCTACCATGGCCCCTTCTTTGGCAAGCCCCAGGGCAAAACTCCTGCCGAGTCCTCTCCCCGCCCCGGTAACCAGGGCAACCTTCCCTGCAAACCTCATTTGCCCTTCCCCGTCATTTTCTTCTCGCCGCCGCCCGCTGGCCTCGTTCTTACAACCGCCAGGCCTCCAGTTTCTGCACGGCGTCGTGATTGGTCAAATCGACACACAGGGGTGTTATCGATATTGAATTACGCGCAACGGCATAGCAGTCCGTTCCCCCAATCTCCTGGAATCCCTGATCACCACCCCCGATCCAATAATATTTTTTCCCCCGGGGATCAACCTTCTCCACGATGGCGTCGGCAAAGACCCGTTTCCCTTGCCGGGTAATGGTATAAGACCGTATTTCATTCTCCTCCACGTTGGGGACGTTGATGTTTAAAAAAGTGTCCGCGGGAAGTCCCTCCCGCATGATATGGGTGGCTACCGTGAGCGCAAAGTTGGCCGCCACCTGATAACGAAAATCTTGCCGCGCGACCAACGAGATGGCAAAGGCGGGTATTCCCAAAAAGGTGGCCTCAAAGGCGGCTGAGACCGTTCCCGAATAGACGAGGTCTTCACCCAAATTAGGTCCATTGTTTATCCCTGAGATGACGAGATCAGGGTGTGCTTTGAGGATACCATAAACGGCCAGGTTGACGCAATCAACCGGCGTCCCGTCGACGGCATATATCCGCGGCCCGCGCTCTTCAACCCGCAACGGGCGGTGCAAAGTCAACGAGTGGGCAGAGGCGCTTCGTTCGCGATCAGGTGCCACCACAGAGACGTCACCCAGGGCAGCTATCGTCTGGGCCAAGGTACGTAACCCTTCAGAGAGAACACCATCGTCGTTCGTAATTAAAATCTTCATCGGCATTTCAGGAGAGGACCTCGATAAAGGATATAAAAAAGGCAATAACCTACGACGTGAGCCAGTGTTAGATGGTCGGGGCGAGAGGATTTGAACCTCCGGCTCCTAGCACCCCATGCTAGTGCGCTACCAGGCTGCGCTACGCCCCGAGCCACACTGCATCATGCCAAATTCACCGTCACTCGTCAAGGACCTCTTTTATCGCCTTGAGCTCCTTCCTGACCTCTTGCAAGACCTTTCTATAGCCTTGTTCTAAAAAATCCATTTCGAGCTGACCTTTGCGAAGACGACTTAACTCCCGTAACCGCTTCTTGGCCCCCCGAATGGTGAAGCGCTCCTCATAGAGGAGCTTTTTGATGGTAAGGATGGTTTCTAGATCTTCCTTTTTATAACGGCGCTGCGTCCCCCAAAATTTTTCCGGACGGAGTTTAAATTCCTGTTCCCAATATCGCAAGACGTGGGTCTTCACCCCCGTGATCCGGCTGACCTCACCGATGCGATAATAGAGTTTATCAGGGTACTCTTGTTTCCCCACTTCCATGGGAAAACTCCCTTACGTATTTAACAGCTTCTTCAAGGTTTGGCTCGGTCTAAAGGTCAATACCCTTCGAGGAGCGATCTCGATCTCTTCGCCTGTCTGAGGATTTCTTCCCCGGCGCGCCCTTTTTTCTTTGACGATGAAGTTACCAAATCCGGAGACCTTGATCTTCTCTCCGCTTTCCAGGGTCTCTTTCATGAGATCGAAGACGAGCTCCACGATATCGGCTGCCTCCTTCTTCGAGAACCCCACCCGTTCATACACACGTTCTACGATTTCGGCCTTCGTCATCCCCTTACCTCCTTCGCCCGCGCTTCCTACCGGATCACCAATTTCGGGATCTGCGCGAGCCGCTCTAAAACCTTCTGATGAAAAACATTCACCTCTTCGTCGGTCAACGTCCTCTCCAGGGAACGGTACTGAATCCTAAACGCCAACCCCTTGCGCCCACGTGGTATAGGATCACCCTGATAGCTATCAAAGATTTCAACCGATTCTATAGCGGTGGTATCAACCCCTCGGATCATGTGCGTTAACTCACTTGCCGTTACCCGCTCATCCACCGCTACCGCGACGTCCCTGGCGACCGAGGGGAACCGAGGCAGAGGAGTAAATATTATCTCCCGTAAATAACCATCACTCAACGCAGCGAGGTCTAGTTCAAAAATAAAGACCCCGGGGGGGAGTTCAAAGGCCTCAGCCACATGGGGGTGCAGTTCACCCACTAAGCCTATCACCCTTCCCGTGAGCTGTATAGCCGCCCCCTTTCCCGGGTGCATGTATGCTATCCCTTCGCTGCCGGTAAAAGTAGGGGACGGGGTACGCAGTTCGGCGAGTACCCGCTCAACACACCCCTTCGCATAATAAAAGTCCACCTCTTGTTGCGGGCTATTCCACCCGTGACCGGCAGGAGCGCCGATGAGTACCCCTGCCAGGACTCGTCGTTCTTCAGGAAGCTTGTCCCCGGCTCGCGGGCAATAAATAGTGCGCGCTTCAAAAATCTTTATATCCCTGTTTGTATGGCTGAGGTTGTATCGGACAGTCTCCAGCAACCCCGGCAGGAGCGTCGTCCGCATCACCGATTGCGCCTCGGCAAGCGGATTGTTCAGGACCAGCGGATGCAGACGCGGGTCATTGGGGGGTAAACCTAAGGACTGCAGGGAGTGCGGCGAGATAAAACTGTACGTGATCACCTCGCAAAACCCAAGCCCGATCAAGGTATCCGTGACCAGATTAATCAACGCCGCTCCTCGCGACTGCTGCCCCGGCAGTATTGACATCTGGGGGGTCTCGATGGGGATACGATCGTACCCGTGCAGACGTCCAATCTCTTCAACGAGGTCTATCTCCCTCGAAATATCGCCGCGATAGCTGGGCGGGACGACCTTCCAGGTATCCCCCCGGTACTCTTTAATCTCGATGTTGAGGCGCTGCAAGATATCCTGCACCTCCTCCTGCTCCAGTTGCAGGCCAAGCAGGGCGTTGGACCGCGGTAGCCGTACGGTGATCTCGGGCCGGGGCACGGGAACGGGATAGCAATCAATCACTCCCTGCGCCACCTCGCCGGCGGCAAGCTCGGCAATGAGCGAGGCCGCCCGCCGGGAGGCAGCAAGCACCCCTTCAGGATCAACCCCGCGCTCAAACCGATACGATGACTCCGTCTGGAGCCCCAAGGCAGTGGAGGTACCCCTGATCCCCACAGGAGTAAAATAGGCGCTCTCCAACAGTACGCGTGAAGTACTCTCACGGATCTCGGAATTGAGCCCCCCCATAATCCCGCCGATGGCAATCGGTCTCGCCGCATCGCAGATCATGAGGGTGTCGTTGCCCAATTGCCTTTCCCCTCCATCCAGGGTCACGAAGCGCTCTCCAGAAGCGGCCCGTTTGACCACGATCTCCCCCCCCTCCAGGAGGTCATAATCAAAGGCGTGCAGGGGCTGACCATATTCCAGCATCACATAGTTCGTCACATCAACCACGTTGTTGATTGCCCTCACCCCGGCGCGTTCTAATCTTGTTCGCAGCCAGAAGGGGGAGGGACCGATCTCAACGTCCGTGATCAACCGGGCCGAATAGCGGGGGCAGAGATCCGGGTCGCGCACGGAGATCCGCACGAACGCCTCCACGCTGACTCTCCCCTCGCGGAGCTCAGGGGTGGGCACGTGCAGGGCCCTCCCGGTCAAGGCAGCAACCTCGCGGGCGATGCCGATCATACTGAGGCAATCCCCACGGTTCGGCGTCAAGGAAACCTCGAGGAGAGTGTCTCTGATATTGAGGAAATCGGCCAGAGGGGTGCCGCTTGGGGCGTGCGCCGGAAGGATCATGATACCATCGGTACTTGCGGAGAAACCGAGCT
>MGQT01000015.1:0-486 GCA_001797935.1 Deltaproteobacteria bacterium RBG_16_54_18
GGTTTCGCGAAACCGAAAACAGCACCCTCTTTAAGTAGTAGTATTTTGCTATAAGAAAAAAGTCAAGTAAAACAGGGGGATAGATACAACCTGAACGCGCGACCCAGAGCGGCTCCGCCGCCATCCCCTACCAACTAACACCTCTCTCTCTATTACTATGTCGGAATGAGAAAAAGTCAAGTAAAAAATGAGGAAAATGAGGAAAAATACAGCACGAATACCCCGTCCAGGACCACACCAAGCACAACCACAACCATGTAGGCATTGATTGCCCGAAAGAGCCTGACGGCAGCGGCGCCGCCATTCCCTGTCAACAAGCGTCTCCCCTCCCAGGTGATCCATACAGCGGCTGCCAAGAGCGCCCCTTGTATCAACGGCGCCTCGGCCAGGCCGTAGAGGGACACGCACAGCGAAGCCACGGCCAGGGCAACGATCCAGTGGAAGCAGATCCGGCGCAGGACCCGCTCCTTGAACAGGGCGGAGAGC
>MGQT01000015.1:555-861 GCA_001797935.1 Deltaproteobacteria bacterium RBG_16_54_18
CACAGGAAAAAGAGGAGGCCCAGCGCCCAGAGCCGCGGATCGGCGAGCCCGCCCCCACCGATCGTCCAGCCGACGGCAGGCGGGATGGTGCCGACAAGGGCCCCGGGAATCAGGGCAAAGGCGGTCTTTGTCTTGAGATACGTATACAAAAAGTTATAGCAGAGCACGGCAAACAAACCGAGGAGCAGCGCCCGCAGGTTGCCGAAGCACGCAAGTATGGCCAGGGCAAGCACCGCAAGGACAAGCGCAAAGATCAGCGCAGGGGAGGGTTTTATGCGGCCGGCGGGGAGGGGGCGATGTCTCGTC
>MGQT01000015.1:913-5840 GCA_001797935.1 Deltaproteobacteria bacterium RBG_16_54_18
CTGCGCAGGCAAGAAGGAAGACGCCGAGCGCCGCGACTGTCAGATTACCGCTGGTCGGTGCAGGCGCCAGCAGGCAGCCCGCTGTCGCGGCAAGGGCGTTAAAAAAAGACACCTTGATCTTGCAGAGGCGGCCGTACTGTTTGAGGAGATAGAGGAGCTGTCGCATACAGTTCATTTCAAGCCCTTGAGATAATCGACGACGGTTTGCAGTTCCTCCGGCGTCAGCGGGGTAGCCGGCATAATGGGCTGGTAACCTTTGACCACGTCAAACGCCGGCTTAAGGATACTTGTCCGGAGATACGCCTCGTCGGCAACGATCTTCTTCTCCTTTCCATTTTCCCGCACCGTAACCCGGCGGTTATAGAGCCCCTTCAGTGTCGGCCCTTCCCGCTGCGTCCCGTCGATGCTGTGACAGCCGAGGCAGCCCTTTGCCAGGAGGAGCTTCAACCCTCTCTCCTCAGGTTTTTGTGCCGCGGCCTTGGCAACATACCAGGCAGCGAATTCCGCCGGCGGCACGGCCACTACCTTGGACCGCATATGGGAATGCCCGACGCCGCAATATTCCGTGCAAAAGATATCGTACGACCCCGTCTCGTTTACCGTAAACCAGAGATGGGTCTCCATCCCCGGCACGCAATCCTCCTTTATCTGGAACGCCGGGACGAAGAAGGAGTGGATAACGTCTTTTGAGGTCAGGATGAGCCTGATCGGTTTGCCGACGGGGACGCGCAGGACGTCGCTCTCTCTGCCGTTCTCGTACTCGAAGAGCCACGACCACTGCCTGCCGATCACCGTCACGGGCATGGCGTTCTTCGGAGGATTGCGGATATAGTCGAAGTCCTTCCACCCGAAGTAGAACAGGGCGAGGACCAGCGCCGTGGGGATAACGGTCCAGACGATCTCGAGCAGGAGGCTTTCCCTCACCTCCTGCGCCCGCGGATGGCGCTTCTTGTTGTACTTGATCAGGAAAAGGATAATGAAAAAGGTCACGAGCACTAAAAAGAGCACGGATATCCCGGTAAGGATGAGAAAGGAAACTTCTATCTTCCCCGAGGTATTTGATGGTCCAAAAAACATAATCTCTCTCACCGAAGGCCCGGCGCCGTTTGACTAATGACGGGCGGCACCGTTCTCATACGTGGCTGGGGGCTCACCGGTACCATACGTCCATAAAGGTAAGGGCGATAAAGGCCGTCAGGACGGCCACCGCGACGAGGAGCATGACCTTGAGCAACCTCCCTTCGTATCGCAAGTTCATGAAATAGTTCAGGACCAGGCCTGCCTTGGCCGAGGCGATTGCCAGCGGCACCAGGACGCTATACTTTACCAAGACGTGCCCCCTGGCAACGGCAATGGTCGCCGCGAGCAGCACCAGCAAGGCGAGCCAGACAACGGTTAAGGTCGTATAGCTAACAAGAGGAGTTTGTTGGTCGGCCTTCCGCATAGTTCCTCCGCTAGGTAATCAGATAAAACAGGGGGAAGAGGTAGATCCAGATAATGTCCACAAAGTGCCAGAAGAGTCCCGTGTTTTCGAGCATGATCGGTTTTTTGCTCGTGATCTTGCCTCGTGTCGTAAAGATGATCATACAGGCGATCACGCCGATGCCGACTATGACGTGCAGCGCGTGGATGCCCGTCATGACATAGTACAGGCTGAAGAAGAGGATCTCGCCGGGGTTTTTTTGCAGCAGCACCGGTGAATTCGGATAGAGCCCGACCCCGATCTTCGCCGACCACTCCGCGTACTTGATCACGAGGAAGGCGGCGCCCAGGGCAATCGTCGCCGCCTGTAACGAGGACGACAGCGCGCTCCGCCCCTGCCGCATCGCGGATACTGCCAGGGCGATGGTAAAGCTGCTCGTCAAGAGGATGAAGGTATTGAGGGAGCCCAGGACGATATTTTCATGGGCCGCCGCGCCGTGAAAATCAAGGGCGAAGCGGTAGCGAAAAACCGCGTAGAGGAGGAACATCCCCCCGAAAAAAAGAAGCTCCGTGAAAAGGAACATCCACATCCCGATCTTCTTGCCTTCGTAATCGACTGCCACGTTAGTCTTCCCGCTCGAAACGGTACATCTCCCCCTTGATCACGGGGAGCCGCTCGAAATTTTCCGTTGGTGGCGGTGAAGGGATGCGCCATTCGAGGGTCTTGCCGCCGCACGGATTCGCGGGCGCCTGTTTACCCTTAAAGAAAGACCTCACCAAATTGCCGAAGATGATAATGAGGCCCGCTGCCGTGATCCATGACCCGATCGTGGACACGAGGTGCCCGGTGAAATACTGGGGGGGATAATCGAAGTACCTCCGCGGCATGCCCTGATACCCGAGGATAAACATGCTGAAATACAGGCAGTTGAAGCCGACAAAGAGCACGAGCCAGCCGATCTTTGCCCGGCGCTCGTCGAACATCCTCCCGAACATCTTGGGAAACCAGTAGTGCAGCCCGGCGAGGATGGCGAAGCCCGCCCCACCGAACATGACGTAGTGAAAATGTGCCACGATAAAATACGTCCCGTGCAATTTAAGATTGGGGGCAAGGGCGCCGATGATGAGGCCGGTGAGCCCCCCGATGCTGAAGAGGAGGATGAAGGAAAGGGCATAGAGCAGCGGCGAGCAGACGACGATCGAGCCCTTGTACAGGGTGGCCACCCAGTTGAAGACCTTGACCCCGCTCGGCACCGCGACGACGAAGGTGATCAAGGAAAAAATCACCCGCGCCGTGTCGCTCATCCCGCTCGTAAACATGTGGTGCCCCCACACCAAGGAGCCGACGCTGGCGATGGCGACGGCCGAGACGGCGATCGCCGAATAGCCGAAGATCCGCTCTTTCGAAAAGACCGGGATGATCTCGCTGATGATGCCCATGGCCGGCAGGAGCATGATATAGACCGCGGGATGCGAGTAGATCCAGAAGAGGTGCTGGTAGAGTATCGGGTCGCCCCCCCGGGAGGGATCGAAGAATCCGACCCCCAGGAACCGGCCGAGGATGATAAAGACGAGCGTAATGGCGAGCACCGGCGTGGCAAGCATCTGGACCCATCCCGTGGCATAGAGGGTCCAGACAAAGAGCGGCATGCGGAACCAGCCCATCCCCGGCGCCCTGAGCCGGTGGATGGTCGTGACGAAATTGAGCCCCGTGAGGATGGAGGAGAAGCCGAGGACGACGACGCCGAGCACGGCCACGGAGATGTTTGCCTGGCTCTCGATGCTCAAGGGGGCGTAAAAGGTCCAGCCCGTATCGGGCGGCCTGCCGTGGAGCACGAGGGAGACCAGGACGATAACGGCACCGGCAAGGTAGAGCCACCAGGAGAGGCGGTTGAGCCGGGGGAAGGCCACGTCCCTGGCCCCGATGAGGATGGGAAGGAAAAAGTTGCCGAAGGCAACGGGTATGCCGGGGATCACGAAGAGAAAGATCATGATGATCCCATGCACGGTAAAGACCTCGTTATAGGTCTGGGCCGTCAATATCTTGCCGGGAGCGATCAGGCTCAGGCGCATGAGGAGCCCGGCGCAGACGCCGACGGCGGCGAAGCTGAGCAGGGCGAGGGTATACATAAGCCCGATCCGCTTGTGGTCCGTGGACATCAGCCAGCCGAGGATGCCTTTGTACGGACCCTGGTCCCGGTAAAAACTCGGATGACGGGATGTGCCCCTTCTTTTAGTCATGTCCTTTTCCCCTTCCGCTTTTTCCCCCCGCTCAACAAGAGATAGAAGAAGAACGCTCCCAGTGTGATAACGGTCCCTATGCCGACGATGCCGAGGATATGGAAGAACCGCTGCTGGCCCGTCGGCTCATGGGGGAAACAAAAGAGAAACCCCGTTCCCGTCGAAACGCCGATCCTCTCGTGGGCGGCATCGGCAAGGGCCTGAGAAACTTCGATTGCCGAGAAGCGCAGGGGGTACTCGACGCCGTAGAAAAATTTGGAGACGCGGATATAGCGGGTGATCCGCCTCTCCGGGGAGAGGATGATCAGGGCCATCGGATGGGCAAAGCCGTGCGTCTCCATGCGGAAGGTAAAGCCAACGGCGGCGCAGAGGCGCTCAATGTTACGGCGATCACCCGTCAGAAACCGCCAGGCATCCGCAGGAAACGGCCCCTGTACGGCCTTACGGTAGTTTCTCTTGAGGTCTTGCGCTAAGGCCGGCGTGTCGCTTGCGTCGAAGCTCACGGTAATAATCCGGTAATCCTTATCAGGCATGCGCTCCAGCTGAGGAAGGGCCGCGGCCAGCCCTGCAAGTGTCTGGGGACAGAACCGGCTGCACGTATAATAAACCAATACCAAGATTGTCGGTTTGCGGACAATCGCCCCCAACGCCATCGGTCTCCCCTGCTCGTCAGAGAGGGTGATATCGGACGGGACGATGGCGCCGAGCCGCTCCTTGATGCCGATCGGCTTGGTGCTCGCCAAGTCATGTCCCAGCGAGCTCGCCGGGGTAAGGAGGCTTAAGACACCAAGGGTCAGCACGACGAGACAGAGAGGCATTCTGCAACGACGCCGGCGGCCCCCAGTTGCCTGCGCAAAAAACAGGCAGAGGGAGACGAGGACCCAAACAAAGGCGAACGGCAGGCGCAGGCCCCGGCAGTCGCTGACACATGATGAAGATCTCACGCTGTTGTTCCTCACAGGGGGATGGCCTGTCCCAACCATCACCGGCAGGGCTATTGTATATGTACGGGTCGATAAAAAGCAAATCTTTATTCTTTAAAATTTTCCGTTTTGCCCGTATACTGTCTCTATCGCAAAGAAACATGCTCGCGCACGGCGCAGGCAACGATCGGCCATAACCGCACATATGATGATAAGGAGGGAAAGATCATGAACAGCTATCTCCGATGCATGGCAGTGCTCGTGCCCTTGGCATTTGTCTGGGCCTGCGGACCAAGCCAGCAGACCCCGGCAACAACCGGCCAGGCAGCAGTGGCCCGGCC
>MGQT01000015.1:5939-8272 GCA_001797935.1 Deltaproteobacteria bacterium RBG_16_54_18
CGAAGGCAAGGGGGGAATCGCTAATCCCGGCTCAACGGACAACACGGTCCCGGCGTTAAACCCCATCGATCCCACCCTCGTGAGCAAGGACTACAAAACGTTTGCCGGGAACCTCGACCTGTTTATCGAGCACGGCTCCACGCCCGAAGGGAAAAATCCCGTGATCAAGATGCCGGCCGTGGGGGACCAGAAGGGCCTGACGCCGCAGCAGATCGCCGACGTCATCGCCTATATCATCGGCCTGAACAAAAAATAAGGGTTGTGCACGCACGCCTCATGTGTCGTGCGCGTTTCAGCAAGGAATGAATCCTTTATGAGGAGGAGAGAAGCTTATGGAAAAGCGGAGGAGAAAAAGTTATCGACCCATGGCAGAGCTGGCGCTCTTGATCGTCGCCGGTCTCGCCGGCACCGCGCTCGGCAGCAGCGTTGACGACGCCCTGTTGACGCAGGCAAGGCAGGTCTTCGCCCCGCTGCCGGAGGTGATGTCTTCGGCAAAGAACCCCGTCACCCCGGAGAAGGTAAAATTGGGGAAGATGCTCCTGTACGAGACCCGCATCTCCATCGACGGTCAGGTGAGCTGTGTCAAGTGCCATCCCATGAGCCTGTACTTAGCAGACGGCCTGAAGAAGGCCATCGGCAACAACTGCAAAGTTAACCCCAGGAACTCCCCCACCCTCTTCAACGCGGCGTCCCAGATCTCCGCGCATTGGATAGGGAACCGCGCGGATGTAGAGGACCAGGCCAGGCAGGCAGTGACAGGTCCGCCGGCATTCGGCATGCCCTCCAATCAGGCGGTTGAGCTGCGGCTCAAGCAGCTCGGGTACGGGCCTTTGTTCCGACAGGCCTTCCCCGGAGACAAGGAGCCGGTGACCGTGGAGAACTTCGCCAGGGCCGTCGGGGCCTTTGAGCGCACCCTCGTCACCCCGGCCCCCTTCGATGCCTATTTAAAGGGGAACCAGGGGGCCATTAATCAGACGGCTAAGATGGGCTTGAAGACCTTCATGGATGCGGGGTGCGCCGCCTGCCATGCCAGCCCCTATCTCGGCGGGCAAATGTATCAGAAGTTCGGGATCGTGGCGCCGTACTGGCAGTACACAAAGAGCGCGGACAAGGATGACGGGAGATATGTGGTGACGAAGAATGAGACCGACCGCTACGTCTTCAAGGTGCCGATACTGAGGAACGTGGCGAAGACCGCACCCTATTTCCACGACGGTTCGATCGATTCGTTGGGGGAGGCCGTTTGGATCATGGGCAAGGTGCAGCTCGGCAAGGGCCTGTCCAAGGCGCAGGTGAAGGAAATTAATGCTTTTTTAGATGCCCTGACCGGCGAGATACCCCGCGATATCTTGACCGCGCCGCTGCTGCCGTGAAGCACAAGGCTGGGCGCAGGGATCGGGCTGTCGTAACGTAAAGAGCGATGAAGAGACCATGAATGAGGCAACTCGGTTCCTTATTGAGCAGGGGTACATTATCTTCTTCCTGTGGGTGCTTTTTGAGCAACTTGGCCTGCCGCTTCCGGCTGCTCCGATGTTGCTCGCCGCCGGTGCCTTGGCCGGTATCGGAAAACTGAATATCGCCCTTGTCTTCGGTTTGGCCATCCTGGCAGTCCTGCTGGGCGATCAAATCTGGTACCAGATCGGCCTCCGTCGTGGCGGGCAGGTGTTACCGGTTCTCTGCCGCCTCTCCCTGAATCCCGATTCCTGCGTGCGGCGCACCAAAGGGATCTTTGCCCGCTACGGCCCCCGCTCGCTCCTCGTCGTCAAGTTCATTCCCGGCATGGCTTCGGTTGCCGCACCGCTGTCAGGCATCTTCCGCATGCGCCTGCTGCGCTTTCTTGTCTTTGATGTCCTCGGGAGCTTGCTCTATGTGGGTGTTTTCATCTGGCTGGGCTACCAGTTCGGCCACGAGATCGAACGGCACGCCTCCCTCATCACCATCGGGAGGATCGGCTCGTGGCTATGGCTGGCCGTTCTCGCGGGGTTGGTGGCCTATCTCCTCGGGAAATATATCTGGCGCCGGCGGTTTCTGAGCCGGCTGGTGGTCACGAGGATCACCCCCGATGAGCTAAAAGAGAAGCTCGATCTGGGCGAGGACATCTTCATTGTGGACCTGCGCGACGCCGTTGACTTTGAGATTGAGCCCCGTACCATCCCCGGTGCCCTCCGCCTTTCCATCGAGGAGCTGGAGGAGCACCATCATAAAATCCCTCGCGATCGTGAGATCGTCCTGTTCTGCACCTGTCCCAATGAGGCCACGAGCGCCCGGGCGGCGCTGCTATTACGACGGCGGGGAATTACGCAGGTGCGTCCCCTTGCCGGAGGCCTCGATGC
>MGQT01000016.1 GCA_001797935.1 Deltaproteobacteria bacterium RBG_16_54_18
GAAAAGCCTCAAAGACGGAAGCTATTATGTCGGCTCGACGCAAAACGTCGAGTCCAGAGTAAAACATCACAATCAGACCGGAACCCAGTACACAAAACAAAAAAGACCGTGGGAATTAGTCTACAGTGAGGAACACGCGGACAGATCCAGCGCTATGCAGAGGGAATACGCGATCAAAAAAAAAGGAGGAAAGAAATTCATCGAATCCCTGATTAAAAAGTCCCGCCGCACGAATACTGATTAATTCTTTAAAGAGGTCTTTCCCCCGTCATATTTGAAAATCATCCTGTCGCTGCTTATCATATTCAGGAGGAGGTGGGTCAGTCCAATTTGAAGCCGCGCAGGAGGGGATGGGTATGACGCGCGTCGCGACATTTGCGGGCGGCTGTTTTTGGTGCCTGGAGGCTGATTTTGAAAAACTAACGGGCGTGGAGAGGGTGATCTCCGGTTATACCGGCGGACATACGGAAAATCCATCCTATAAAGAGGCCTCAACCGGAACCACAGGACATGCCGAAGCAGTGCAGGTATATTACGATCCATCAAGGGTCACCTACCAAGACCTCCTGGAATTCTTCTGGCGCCATATCGATCCAACTGATGCCGGCGGTCAGTTTGCCGACCGGGGAAGCCAATATCGAACGGCGATCTTTTACCATGATGAAGAACAGCGGCGCCTGGCAGAGGAATCAAAGAAGGCGCTGAGCAAGTCCGGCAGATTCGACAAACCCATCGTCACCGAGATCGTGCCCTTCATCTCGTTCTATGAGGCAGAGGAATATCATCAGGATTACTATAAAAAGCAGTCAATTGGATACCAGCTATATCGATACGGCTCTGGGCGGGATCGATTCTTGGAGGAAACATGGCAAAAAAAGGGACTCAAGTGACAAAAACAAAGAAGGCATACACGAAACCTGACGCGGCAACCTTGCAAAAGAGCTTGACGCCGATACGGTATAAGGTCACACAGCAAAGCGGCACCGAACCTCCATTTCAGAATGAGTATTGGGATAATAAGAGAGAAGGCATCTACGTTGATGTCGTCTCCGGTGAGCCGCTCTTTAGCTCTCTTGACAAGTTCGACTCCGGCACCGGCTGGCCGAGTTTTACCAGGCCCCTTGAGCCGGACAATATCACCGAGAAAAAAGATGAGAGCCTCTTTATGTCGCGCACGGAGGTAAGGAGTAAACATGGCGACTCCCACCTCGGCCATGTCTTTCCCGACGGCCCGAAACCGACGGGGCTTCGCTTTTGCATGAATTCAGCTGCCATGCAGTTTATACCTAAAGAGGATCTGGAGAAAGAAGGATACGGAGAGTATTTGAAGCTTTTTGATCGTCGAAAATAGAGCAGATAATTAATTGAATTCGAGATTAAAACGATCCGTCAGAGAAAAAACCTTCACTTCTTCTTAATCTCCTCCCGCACCAGCCTGAACCCGAGCCAATCGCGTCGGCTATCAGGGTCACCCTTGATGCGATCCGTGCTGCGTAGACGGTCAGCGGCATTCCCCCAACTCCCGCCCCGCACGCTCCGGTACCCTGAGGCTCCCGCGAGCAGGCGCAAAATACGCGCATAACCTTCCTTGTAGATGTCAAAGAATTTGTCGTTGATGAAGACAGGGTTCTCCAAGGTTCTGAGCGCCTTGAGATAGGCGTCTTTATCAAAGCTATCAAGGCACCACTCCCAGACATTTCCCGTCATGTCAAAGATCCCCAGGTCGTTGGAGAGCTTGCGCCCGACGGCATGGGGAGTCGCGGCGGCGTTTTCTTTGTACCAGGCGACGGCATCCGCCGCCTCACCCCCGGAGTATCGCTGCTGCCTCCCGCCGCTGCGGCAGGCATATTCCCACTCCGCCTCGGTGGGGAGCCGAAAGAGGTATCCCGTTTTTGCCGACAACTTTTTTGCAAACTCCACGGCCTCAAGCCATGAGACCTTCTCAACAGGGCACGGGAGCCCGCACCGGTTAAAACCCGCGGGATTGGTCCCCATCAACAACCGCCACTGCTGTTGTGTCACCTCGTGCCGCGCCATCCAGAAGCCGTTTAAACACACCTTATGAGGAGGTTTTTCGCTGTCGCTGCAACCGGCCATCCACTCACCGCACCCCATTTCAAAACACCCCGGCGGCACCCAGACAAAACTCATGCCGAGGTGCGGGTCACGCCACACATCGCCGGATTTCGCCTGCCTTTTGACTATCTGCTTTTTTTTGCTTGCCTTTGCCGGCGGCCCTTGCTTAGGTGTCTGCTCAACAATCGGCGGCGTCTCCTGTACGATGCCGGGTTTTGGCGGCGCCGTAACGGTTGTTTCTACGAGGTAGCCCGCCTTTATCGTTCCCTGCGCCGTATCAACCTTTGCCAGCGAGGTTGTGAGTTCAATGCCCGTGACGGTAAAACTCGCCACAGCAATCGGTCGCGGCTTCCCCTCTGCGCCGACGAGGACCATATAATATACCTTCCCCTGATCGCCGACCCTGAGCCCTGCCTCCGCTCCCTTGTCGATCCGGATATACGCGCCTTCAACCGAGATGATCTCTCCCTTGACCACCTCGGCGTGTACCGTGTGCGCCGTCAGCACGAACAAAAGAATCAGGCCGCAGAGCACGCAAAGGGCAAACAGGCCCTTGTTACGCCATCGTCGCCTCGACACAACGCTTGTTTGTGCTCCGAGGTAATTCACGGTGCCGCCTCTTCTCCCTCACCGTGTCCTGTCGAAGCAGGGTGCTGGTAGAAACTACCGTCGCGCGCATAGTGAATGACAAAAATATAGGCGAGGACAATGAAGAGGGCCACGAGGAACCCGATGGCGGCAATGATGATCATCCGCCTCTTCTCCGGCCGCGGGCGTTTCACCCGCGCCGTCTTTGCTTTGATACCCAACCCCTTGATCCGCTTCAAGGCACCGAACTCGGCGGCGACGACCGTGATGTTATCGTGCCCACCCCGCGCGCGGGCCATATCAACGAGCTTGTTGCACGCCTTCTGGAGGTCGGCGGTGTTGTGTACGACGGAAAGGATCTCCTCGTCTTCCAGGAGATTGGTCAAGCCGTCGGTACACAGCACGAGGCAATCCCCGTCTACGAGCTCTATCCCGATGGGATCGTCAACAGCCACCTCCTCCTTGGTCCCGATGGACCTTGTCAGCATGCTGCGCATAGGAGACGTTTTTACCTCTTCACGGGTGGCCTTGCCTTTTTTCACCATGTCCGCGGCAAGGGAGTGATCTTCCGTCACCTGCCTGATGTCCCGCTGCCGTATATGGTAGACGCGGCTGTCCCCCACGGAGCCGATGTACGCGTTCTGGCCATCGATCAAGGCCGCGGTAAGTGTCGTCCCCATCTCGATTGCTTTTGCTTTACCCTGCTTAAAGACCGTCTGATTGGCCTGGCGAAAGGCGTCGAGCATAAATTTTTTGATCTGCTTGAGCGGCTTGCCGGTCTTCGCCTTCACTTCGAACAGGGACTTGACCACGTCAACGGCAATCGTACTCGCTTC
Organism: Deltaproteobacteria bacterium RBG_16_54_18; assembly: GCA_001797935.1. Taxonomy (GTDB): domain Bacteria; phylum Desulfobacterota; class B13-G15; order B13-G15; family RBG-16-54-18; genus RBG-16-54-18. The sequence continues at coordinate 3,501 of MGQT01000016.1, forward strand.
CTTGCCGGCGACCTGCCCCCCCATGCCATCGGCCACGATGAGCAGGGCATATCGTGTGGGCAAAGCTACACCCTCCGGGGGAAGGTCCACGTAAAAACTGTCCTCGTTCGCCTCCCTCACGCACCCGACATCCGTCTTTTGGCCGATGGATATCTTCATGGTCGACGCCGCACCATTACCGAAGTTTCTCTACCCATTCTCGTTCTCTTTAGAGCGCTTTACCGCAATAACGATGATGGCTATGGTAAGAGCAACTACCAGCGCGCAGAGGATGGTCGCCAGCAGGTAGAGCCAATTCATTCCCGTGCGGTACTCCTCCAGCGCACCGGTGGCCAGCGTCGGCCGCAAGGTCCCCAGGTAGAGCCGTTCTACCTCCGCCCTACCCTTGGCGGTCTTGACGGCAACTCGGAGTCTATGCCATCCGTTGTCCAGAGACTTGCGCGATTGCAGGGTAACACGATACTGATTAACGAGCTGCCGCGCGATCGCCTGATAGAGACGAGATAGCTCCCCCGACGTCTGGGCAAAGACGGCGCGCCCACCCGATCTCGCCGCCATCGTCACGAGGGCCGCGGCATCCGTCTCTTTTCCCAGGCCCACGGTGATAATCGGGACGCCGCTGCGAACGGCCTCCCGGATGATCTCCTCTCTGGTGGCCTTGCTCCTGTTTTCTTTCCCGTCGGTTAAAACGACCACCGCCCGCCGCCCGGTAAATGGGGCGAGCAACTGCAAAGACCGCTTGACCGCGTCGTTGAGGGCCGTATCTTTCCCTACCGAGATCTTCTGGATATCCTTCGCCAGGGGACCCTTGTCCGTGGCGAGCCGCGCGATGACGGTGACGGTATCATCAAAGCTGACCACCCCCACGCGATCGATCCCTCGCATCTCTTTGAGGAAATCTATCGCCGCCTGCTTGGCATCCTTGATGGCCTCGCCGCGCATGCTTCCGCTCCGGTCGATGGCCAGGACTACCGAAAGAGGCTCTTCCCCCTGTGCCAACGGGGAAACGCTCTGTATCCGCACCGCGCCCCCGTCTTCCTGCACGAGGAAGTGCGAGGCACCAAGCCCCTTAACCGGGTTGCCGCGCTCATCGGCGACAGTCAGATAGACATGGACCTCAGGGAAGCGCTCGATGTTGATCTGGTTCAGAGTAAGCACCGTGCCGGCAAAAATAACAGACGGGATGAGCACGAGCGCAAGGGCTGTGATGATCCGGCCAAAAACGATGGAGGATTTACCGTTGCGAGGCGTCATCATGATGTGATCCTTTCCCCCTCATTTCTCAAGAGAGTGAGCTAGACGTCCTCCTCATCTCCCGGATCATAGGGACGATCGAGCGGACCTTCTCGCCGCTCGTCGCGGGCAAGCCCTCTCTCCATACACTGAAAGGCGCGGAAGAACCTGTTTCCTTCGGATACGATTACAGCTTGGTGAACTTCACCTTGATCGCCCCCATGACGATCTCGTCGCCGTCTTTGAGGTCCCGCGTCTCCACCGCGGCCTTATTGACCTTGGTCGGATTGGTGAGGCTCTTGTTGGTCAAGACGTACTTCCTGTTTTTGAAGGTGATCTGCGCGTGTTCGCCGCTCACCGTGGGATCGCCGAGGGCGAGGTCGCCGGCGTCTCGCCCGATCACATTCCGTTTTTTGAGGATATACTTCTCCCCCTTGTTCGGGCCGTTGAGGACCTCGAGCTGAGCAGGGACGGCGGGGACCTCCACGGTCCGCTCGGGCGCGGCTGGGGCTACGCGTTTCATCTCCTCCGTGCTCATCCGGCGGGTGGGCTCAGGGGCGCTCATCTCCTCAGCTACCGGTTCCATGGCAACCGGACGCCGCAACATATAGACCAGGATGCCGATCAAGATGACCACGATGATCGCCGCCCCGATCACAATAAACGGCAAGAAATTTCCCTTACCCCGCGTCAGTTCCTTAAGAAACGGTGTTTGGGTCCCCGGCTTCATGGTGACGATTCCCTCGACGATGAAGGTCTGCCCCGGGGCAGGCAGCTCGTCGGTCTTGATCTCGATGGTCTGCTCGCTTTCATCCCTGATGGTGTAATAGCCGCTCTTGAGCCCCCCCTGATCCGGCGTTACGTCAACCACGACCCCCTTAACCTTCACCGGGAGGTTGAAATATTTTGAAGGATTCTGCTTGACGTCGCTGACAAATACCCCCTGGGCGGCAAAGACGGTAACGGCAAACACCAGGGTAAGCACACACGGTAAACAAACGCTCCAACGAATTTTCTTCTGCACCTTCATGTCCTCTCTCCTTTCTCGGTAAAAATTGAGCAACGGAAACCCCTCCCTTCACAGATACCGTTTCAGTGCCGCCGCGAGGGCCTCGGCGCTCTTATAGCGGTCTGCCGGTCTCTTGGTCAGCATCTTCATGATCACCCGCTCCAAACCCGCAGGGATTCTAGAATTTAAAGACCGCGGCTTGGGCGGGGGAGATTCTCGGTGTTTGATCAGGACCTTGAGGGGATCGGCGTCATCAAAGGGTCGCTTGCCGGTGAGCACCTCGAAAAAAACCACCCCCAAGGAATAGATGTCTGAACGGCCGTTGACCTGCCGGCGTGAAATTTGGTCGGGAGACATATAATAGGGCGTCCCGAGGTAGGTGCTGCGGGTCCCCACCGTGCCCAGGTATGCCGCGTGCGCCACCCCGAAATCCATCAACACCGCCTTCCCTCTCCCCCGCTTATCGAGTAGCATGATGTTCTCCGGCTTGATGTCCCGGTGGATAACCCCCTGCGCGTGTGCATAGCCGAGGGCGCGACATACTTGCACCATGATCCGTACCGCCTCTTTGACGGGCATCTTGCCGTACGCGTCCAGATACCCGCGCAAATCGATGCCCGGCAAGTATTCCATGGCGATGTAGATACGATTGTCCTGGGCCTTGCCTGATTCATAGACGCGGATGATGTTGTCATGACGGAGCCGCCGTCCGAGCGACGCCTCGCGCCGAAACCGTTCGACAAACTTGTGGTCATTTTGAAATTGATCATAGGGGACCTTTAAGACCGCCAACTCCCCGTTTTTGATGTGGGTCGCCTTGTAAATGGTCGCCATGCCGCCGCTGGCGATACGCTCGACGATCCGGTAGTTCCCGAAGACGGCGGCTTTTTTGAGCGCGCTCCCCTTTACCACCGCAATCGGCGCCCGTTTCCGCTTGGGCGCCGTCCGCGCGGCAACCTTTACCCGGGTAGGCAGCGCCTTCATGATCAACGTCAGGATGACCACGCCGGCAAACAAGAGGACCACCAGCACGATCACCCACGGATTGGCGAATTCGGCAAAGAGCCCCTGCAGCGGAGGGATGCGCATGTCGCCCGAGAGCACCGTCCTGCCCTTTGTCCGCGCGAGCGCCAAGGGGATGTGTATTGTTCGTCCGCTCGGGACGGCGATGATCTGCTCGACGCGCTCATATCCCGCGAGCTCCACCCGTATTTTATGGCTCCCCTCGGGGACGGCGTTGATGACAATATTCGTCTCACCGATGGGGGTATCATCGAGATACACCGCGGCGCCGGTAGGCCGGGAGGTGACGGCGATGGAACCTGATTCTAGGGCGCCGACAAGATCGGACAGGACAATGCAGATGCTGAAGATGCAAAGGAACAGTAACCACCGCCATGACCTCTTCGGCATGCCTATACCCATTATCTCCATGCTCCGCGGATTTTACGCACGAGAAATATTTCGCGTGTACTATACCACAGAGCCTTCATCGGAGCAACAAAAAGCCGCGGGGCATCCCGCCTTGACAGGGTTCATGATTAGTTATAACGTAAATGCTAATGAAAAAGTGGGCCGTCATCATCATGGCAGCGGGCAAGGGGAAGCGGATGCGCTCAGACCTGGTCAAGGTCCTCCATCCCTTGTTGGGAAAAATGATGTTGAGCTACGCCGTAGAGCTCTGCTTGGAAGAGCTGCAGCCGGAAAAGGTCGTCGTCATCGTCGGACACCAGGCGCGGAAGATTCGTGACGCCTTCCCGGACCGCCGCATCACCTTTGTCGAGCAACAGGAACAGCTCGGCACCGGGCATGCCGTGGCCGTGACCGAGTCCGTGCTCGGTTCCTTCGCCGGCACCATCCTTATCCTCTCCGGCGACACCCCCCTCATCACGGCGCAAACCCTGCTCGAGATGGTGCAATATCACCAGGGTCAGGGGGCAGCCCTCACCCTCTTGACCGTGTACCGGGAAGACCCCACCGGCTACGGCCGCGTGATCAGGGGCGCCGCAGGTACTGTGCACCGGGTGGTGGAGGAACAGGACGCCTCGAAGCGGGAGCGGGAGATTACCGAGGTCAACACGGGGATCTACTGCGTGGAGGCCCCGTTTCTCTATCAGGCCCTAGGCACCGTGCGCTCGGACAACGCCCAGGGGGAATATTACCTGCCGGACATCATCGCGAGCGCCCGGCGCAAAAAAAAGAAGGTTAAATCCTTCCCTGTCGCAGACCCGCTGGAGGTGATGGGGATCAACACGAGGGCGGAGCTGGCCGTGGCCGAGCAGCTCTTGGCAGATCGCGTGCGGCAACAGGTAATGACTGAGGGGGTAACCATGCAGGACCCGGCCAGCGTCTATATCGAGCCGTCGTGCCGCATCGAAAAGGATACCATTATCTACCCCAACTGCTATCTGCGCGGCAAGACCGTCATCGGCGAAGGCTGCCGCATCGGCCCGCAGGCAGAAATCAGCGATTCCCGGATCGGGGATCGCGTGCAGGTAAAATTCTGCACCATGATCACCGACAGCTGGATCGATGACGATGCCGTCGTCGGACCCTTCTCCCATCTGCGTCCCGACAGCCACCTGGGAAAGGGGGCGAAGATCGGCAATTTTGTTGAGGTAAAAAAATCCAGGATCGGCCCGGGAACCAAGGCCAACCATCTTTCCTATATCGGCGACGCCGAGATCGGAGCGCAGGTGAATATCGGCGCCGGTACCATCACCTGTAATTACGACGGCCAACACAAACACCGCACCGTCATCGAGGACAAGGTCTTCGTGGGGAGCAACACGGCCCTCGTGGCCCCGGTAAAACTCGGCGCCGGTGCCGTGATAGCGGCAGGATCCACCGTCACCAAGGACGTCCCCCCTTATGCCCTGGCCGTGGGCAGGACCAGGCAGAAGAGCCTTAAGAAGTGGGTGGTAAAACGGGAAAAAAGAAACAAAGGACGGCAGGGATAAGGCGGGTATGTGCGGCATAGTCGGCTACGTAGGGACGCAAGATGCGTCCCGTATCATCCTTGACGGCCTCCAGCGCTTGGAGTACCGGGGTTACGACTCTGCCGGTCTCGCCGTGGTGCAGGGAAACGGCACCATCGGGGTGCGGCGCGAGGTGGGCAAGCTGAGCGGGCTCGGAGAACTGGTGGCTGCCGAGCCGATCACCGGTCGGATCGGCATCGGCCATACACGCTGGGCAACGCACGGCGAGCCGAGCCAGCGTAACGCCCATCCCCACGTCGGCACCGTCGGCGAGGTCGCCGTGGTCCATAACGGCATCATCGAAAACTTCCTGGCGCTGAGACAGGAACTCGAGGCCGCCGGCTGTTGCTTCTCCTCCGAGACCGACACCGAGGTGGTGGTACACCTGGTTGAGCGCTATCTGGCAGAAGGTCTCGGTTTGGAGCAGGCGGTGCGCCAAGCCTTGACCCGCGTGCAGGGGGCCAATGCCTTCGTCTTCCTGTGCAGCCGCGAGCCCGACCTGCTCATCGCCGCCCGGATCGGCAACGCCGGCGGCATTACCGTCGGGTTGGGAGAAGGAGAGATGTTTGTCGCCTCCGACATCCCCGCCATCCTCGAACACACCCGCGCCATGATCTTTATCGAGGATCGGCAGGTGGCAATCGTGCGGCGCGGGGGGGTCCAGGTGACCACCCTGGCCGGTGCGCCGGTGACTGCGCAAGTCCACACCATCCCCTGGGATCCTGTGGCCGCTGCCAAGGAACCGTACCGCCACTTTATGCAGAAGGAGATCTACGAGCAGGCCCGCACCGTCACCGATACCATCCGGGGCCGGGCCGACTTTGAGGCCGGGGAGGTGCTCTTCGAGCAGTTGAGCATGACGGCGAAGGAGGCACGGGCCCTGGAAAAGATGGTTATTGTCGCGTGCGGCACCTCGGCCTACGCCGGGCTCGTCGGCAAGTTCATGATCGAGGCCCTGGCGCGCGTGCCGGTGGAGGTGGACTACGGGTCCGAGTTTCGCTACCGCGACCCTATCGTCAACAACAAGGCCGCCGTCCTCGCCATCACGCAGAGCGGTGAGACCGTGGACACCCTGGCCGCCATGGAAGAGGCGCGGGCAAAGGGCGCGCGGCTCTGGGCGATCGTCAACTGCATCGGCAGCCAGGCCATGCGTATGGCCGACGGCGTCATCCTCATGCACACCGGCCCGGAGATCGGCGTGGCATCCACCAAGGCCTTTACCGCGAGCCTCGTGGACCTCTATCTCCTCGGTTGCTATCTCGGTAAGCTCCGCGGCACGCTGGACAAGGCGCACCTGCGGGAGCAGGTAGACCAGCTCGCACGGCTCCCCGATCTTATGGGGCGCGTGCTGGAGCACGGCGACGAGTACGAAAGGCTCGCCAACCACTTCCACGATCGGGAACACTTCCTCTACCTGGGCCGGGGCATCAACTATCCCATCGCTCTGGAAGGGGCGCTCAAGCTCAAGGAGATATCGTACATCCATGCCGAGGGATATCCGGCCGGGGAGATGAAGCACGGCCCCATCGCCTTGATAGACGAGGCAATGCCCGTGGTCACCATTGCGGTGCACGACCACGTCTACGATAAGATGATCAGCCAGATCGAGCAGGTCAAGGCGCGCGGCGGCACCGTCATTGCCCTGGCAACGGAGGGTGACGAGCGCATTGCCGCTAAGGCGGACCATTGCCTCTTCGTCCCCGCCGTGGCGCCGTTGCTCTCGCCGATCGTCAACGTCGTGCCGCTGCAATTGCTCGCCTACCACCTGGCAGTGCGCCGGGGGTGCGACGTGGACCAACCGCGCAACCTCGCCAAGAGCGTCACCGTAGAATAACAGGCCCAGCGAGTGTTGCGTCTTATAAATCG
>MGQT01000017.1 GCA_001797935.1 Deltaproteobacteria bacterium RBG_16_54_18
CCTCCCCTCTCTCGGATTTTCCTGTGACAAAAGATGGCATCGCACACTCAATGATCCGATAACAAAAAGGGGGGAGAGGTAGCTGACAACTCACACCCTCTCCCCCCTTTTGATTTACTCGCAAGGACACCATCCATGCCTCCCTTTAAGCTAGAAACGTTTAACACAAAGAACAGCTTTTTGTCAATCCTATTTTTGCCGCAAATCTTTCTTGTTTTTTTCACATATGTGTCGAGCCTTTCAGAGGCTTTTTTGTTTCTTTTTGTTACTTTTACGTATCTTTTCTCTTTAATGGCGGGCGGCTGTCCGCGATGTTTTCGACGGCGATCTCTAGGCTTAACTGCAAATAGCCCGCGCTGAGCGGAATTCGGGTAACGATGAACTTAATATTTTTAAATTGCGATTTAACTTGTAGGCGGACCAGCTAGTAAACTCATCTTTAACCAGGATGGACATGAGTATGAAGCTATGTTAATGTAAAGTCCGCTTTTCCAATCAAGAAACCGTAAAACAGCTGGCGAGAATAGTATTTTTATGGAAGGGGAAAAGAGATACATCGCGGTGGAGGGACCCATCGGCGTCGGGAAGACGACGCTTGCCCGGATGCTGGCCACGGCGTTGGATGGCGATCTCCTCCTTGAACGAACGGAGGATAATCCCTTCTTGGAAAAGTTCTACCAGGACAGGCGAAGGCATGCCCTGCAGACCCAGCTCTTCTTCCTCGTCACCCGCTATCAACAGCAAAAAGACCTCAACCAATTGGACCTCTTCCAGCGAATAATCGTCAGCGACCACCTCTTTGACCGCGATAGGATCTTCGCCCACATAAATCTTGACAAAGACGAATTAAGGCTGTATGATTCTATATATACCCTCTTGGAGGCACGGATTACCAGGCCTGATTTGGTAATCCTCTTACAGGCCCGGCCCGAGATTTTAAAGGAGAGGATCCGGACACGGGGTAAACGGAGAGAGAGGGATATATCGCTCGAGTATTTGGAGGAGGTGGCAGAGGCATATAAAGATTACTTCTTCTATTATAGCGATTCTCCCCTACTGGTGGTGGACGCAACAGAGATTGACTTTGTGCGGCACAAGGATGATTTTGATGATCTCTTAAGGGAGATCAAGGAGACCAGACAGGGGACAACATATTATATGCCGCTTGGATCCAGGTAAGACTGGACTGAGACGGAAGGTGCAAGGTAACACGGGGCGGGAACAACGAAGGCCTTCTGGGACAGTCCAGAGGGCTTTTTTCATATGAAGGGTTTTTTCAGCTGAAACAGGGCAAGGAGGCCGCGATGACGCAAAAGGTAACCGTACCGACGATAACGGCCATGAAGGGCGGTAAAGAAAAAATTACGATGTTGACCGCCTATGATACGCCCTTTGCCCGCATCTTGGATGAGGCCGGCGTAGACATGCTTCTGGTGGGAGATTCGGTGGGTTCGGTCGTGGCCGGCTATCCCAATACCCTTCCCGTAACCATCGAAGAAATGATCTACCACACCCGGGCCGTGGTGAGAGGCGTCACACGATCCTTGGTGGTTATTGACATGCCCTTCATGTCGTATCAGGTCAGCAGTGAAGACGCCAAACGCAATGCGGGCAGGATGATCAAGGAGAGCGGCGCCGAGGCGGTTAAACTTGAGGGGGGCGTGAATATGCGGGAGGCCATCAACGCCATTGCCGCAATCGACATCCCGGTCATGGGACACATCGGCCTCACCCCCCAATCCGTCCACCAGATGGGGGGGTATAAGGTACAGGGAAAGGTGGAGGAACAGAAACGAAAAATTATGGCGGATGCCCTGGCGGTGGAAGAGGCAGGCGCCTTTGCCCTGGTCATGGAGTGCATCCCCACGGAACTGGCCGCAGAGATCACTAAAAAATTGAGTATCCCCACTATCGGCATCGGCGCGGGTATCCACTGCGACGGCCAGGTGTTGGTCATCCACGATGTCCTGGGCCTCTTGGGGGAATTCCGCCCCAAATTTGTGAAGCGTTACGTCGATATGCGCGCCGTCATCTCCCAGGCGGCCACGGCCTACGTTGACGAGGTGCGCACGGGAAAGTTCCCCACGGAGGAACAAACCTTTCACCTCTGAGAGAGGGCCATGGAGATCATTGTTCAACCCCGCGAGATGCAGCAGCGCTCCGAGCAGAACCGTTGTCAGGGGATAGTCATTACCTTTGTCCCCACCATGGGGTATCTGCACGAGGGGCATCTGTCGCTCATGCGTGAGGCAAGAAAGCGGGGAGATGTGCTGGTCATCAGCATCTTCGTCAACCCCACACAATTCGGGCCGGGTGAGGACTATGCACAATATCCGCGCGATATGGAGCGGGACCTCGCGCTTGTTCAAGACGTCGGAGTGGATATCTGCTTTACCCCCTCGGCCAATGAAATGTACCCCGATGGTTTTCAGACGTCGGTAGAGGTGCACCACGTGACCGAGAACCTCTGCGAGGCCTCCCGCCCGGGACACTTCCGCGGGGTGACCACGGTGGTGGCCAAGCTCTTTAACATCGTCAAGCCACACCTGGCCTTCTTCGGCCAAAAAGACTACCAACAACTGATCGCCATCCAGCGGATGGCGGAGGACTTGAATATGGATATCGAGGTCATCGGGTTGACCACGGTTCGGGAGGCCGATGGTCTGGCCATGAGCTCGCGCAATTCCTACCTCTCGCCGGCGCACAGGACCTTGGCGCCGGGCCTGTATCGTTCTCTCGTGAAGGGGAAAGAGCTCTTCGCCCGGGGCGAGCGGAACGCGGCGACTATCCTCAACGCCGTGCGCGGCATGATCGAGAAAGAAACCGCTGCCGCAATCGACTATGTCAAACTCTGCGACGCCCGCACTATTCAGGACATCGATACGGTCACCGGCGATGCCGTTATCGCCGTGGCCGCGCGCTTAGGGACAACAAGGTTGATCGACAACATCATCCTCAGGGAGGAATAACCGTGCAAAGGATTATGTTAAAGGCCAAGATTCATCGGGCCCGGGTAACCGACGACAACGTCGAATATGAGGGGAGTATCACCATCGACGAAACCCTTATGGAAGCCGCGGGCATCATCCCCTTTGAGCAGGTGCAGATCTACAATGTGACCAACGGAAACCGCTTTACCACCTATGCCATCACCGGCGAGCGGGATTCGGGGGCCATCTGCATCAACGGCGCCGCCGCCCATAAGGCAAGCACGGACGACGTGATTATCATCGCCTGCTACGGTTTCTACGATGAAGCGGAATACAACGACCACCGCCCCCGGCTCGTCTATGTCGATGAGGCAAACAGAATCACCCACGTAAAATCCTGAGATTGACAAACTAACCCGTTTGCGTACTATGAATAAGGGATATCCCCCTTGGTGCGTTGCGAATCGGGGGGGCGTAGCGATGTGCAACGACGCAGGGGCGATGAAACAGCAGCTGTTGAGCTTTCAGGAGATCGTAGCGAGATATCGCAGGGGTGAAAACCTCTTCGATATCACCATCGAAAAGTGGACCGGCATCAAGGATTCCTTCCGGTCATTAGAACAGCTCGCTGAAGTCGGCCCCATCATCAAGAGCGCCCGCTCAGGGGGCGCCTTTTGTCTGGAGTACCTGGACAACTGTCTCATCTGCCCCCTTGAAAGATGGTGTAAGGATCCGCAGAGTACCTACCAAACGATTATCAAACTCATGTACCTGTACGCCTCCAGCGGCCACAAAGACCTTAAACAACGGACTGTAAAGCACGTGGAAATGTTTTTGGAGGAGCTGGAGGAATACAAAGAAGAATTTCGGAGCAGGCTCCACTGAAATGTCCCATCGACACAACGTTGCTGCCCTGAGCAAGCTGCTGACCTACATCTTGGTGCACCGCCCTGATGAATTTGGGTTGGTCCCCGACCACGAGGGATTCATCCCTCTGAAAGACCTGCAACAGGCCATTGCCGAAGAAGAAGGGTGGTCATATGTCAGGACCTCGCACATCACGGAAGTGGCCTATGGCATCGACCGAGAAAAATTTGAGCTCGCGGATGATCGGATCAGAGGCGCACTGCACACGGTACGGTATGAGGCAGCCACACCGCCGCAGACCCTCTATTACGGGAGCAGACGCCGGGCCTACCCGCATATCCTTCAGCGAGGGCTCGACCCGGGCGATAAACAATACGTCCCCCTTGCGATTGATCCGGCGCTTGCCCTGAGGATCGGCAGGCGACGGGACCCCGATCCCATCCTCGTAGAGATCAATGCGCAACGGGCCAATGACCAGGGGGTTGCGTTTTATCAAACCCATCCGCTCCTCTATCTGGCGGCGCATATCCCGCCCGCCTATATCAGCGGCCCGCCGATTGCTGAAATCATGCCGGAGAAAAAACAACATCCCAGGCAATGGGAAAACCATGAGGAACCGTCTGCCATACAAGAGCTCCCTGGCTCCGTCCTCTTGAACCTGCGGATGGAACCCCTGCGCCGGGAGAAGAAAGGAAAGACCTGGAAGGACGGCGCCCGTCGCGACCGTCGCAAGCAACGCCGCATCTAGCGCAGTATATCTGAGCTCTTTACCCCTTTTCAAACGGCGGGAACTACACTATTATTACGTTGTGATGCACCAGAGGAGGGGAAAAATGACAGAAGAGAAAGAGAAAAAACAGGGTTTTCGGGTCATCGACAAGAGGACCGCGGCTGAGGAACCGGCTCAGCCGGACGAGACAAAAAAGACGCGGGAAACCGCGGCAGAAAAAAAGGGGGGGCAGGCACCTACGCCTATACCGGAGCTGACCTTCTCCGCCTTTGTCTATTCTTTGAGCACCTCCGTGCTGGTCCACCTGGGTGAAATCACGGAGCCCGTGACCGACAAGATGGAAAAAAACCTCCCCCTGGCAAAGCAGACCATCGATATCCTGGGGATCCTGCAGGAAAAGACCAAAGGGAACCTCACCCCGGATGAGGAAAACCTCCTGAACGGTTTCCTGTATGATCTGCGCATGCGGTACGTCAAGGCCATGGGGTGATAGATCACGGAAAGTTAAAAAAATAGGCAGTTGCTTGATAATTGCTAACCCATTGTTTTCTATTGATTTCTATTGATTATTCTGATATGCTTATATAAAGGGTATGATATGATTAAAAGGGTTGTCGTTAAAAGTAACCTCAAGGATTCTTCTTCGAGTAAGGCTGATTTGGAATACTGGCTGAGCAGACCCCCGGAAGAGCGAGTCGCCGCGGTAGACTACTTAAGAAGGCAATTTAATGGCGATGGAGAAAGACTTCAGAGATCTGTTCGCGTTATTCAACGCACACAACGTTGAATATATGATTGTGGGCGGCTATGCCTTGGCCTTTCATGGTGCTCCTCGTTATACAGGTGACATGGATATCTATGTTAAACCTGATCTTGCTAATGCCCGACGCATTATAGCAGCCCTCACGGAATTTGGTTTTGGATCGCTCGATCTCACCCCATCGGATTTCGAAAAACCAGACATGGTTGTCCAACTCGGCGTCCCTCCGGTTCGCGTAGACATTCTAACGTCTCTTGATGGTGTCACGTGGGCAGATGCATTTGCCGGCCGTACCCAAGGCCCGTATGGTGATGCGATTGTTTATTATATTGGGCGCGAACAATTTGTCGCCAATAAGAGGGCAACGGAAAGAAAACAGGATATCGCTGATCTGGAAGCCCTTGGTGAAGACTAAGACTAAAAGAGAAACAACCAGTTCCATTGTTCCTCGCACTGATCAGCCACCTGATAAGGAGTTCTGGCTGACCAAGACACCATACGAACGCCTCCAGTATGTAGAATACCTTCGACGGTTAAATTATGGTGACGCTCAATGTACCGCCCGACTTCAAAGAGTTCTTGAAATTACTCACCGATCATCAGGTTGACTTTCCCCCCTTCCCTCCTCCGCCAGCCGGCGTAAGATATCCCAGAAGGCCCCCCGATAGCCCCTCTTGATGGCCTCTATGAGGACACTGTTATCGTTGTAATTATAGTTGGTCTCAACCTCCTCCCCGCCCCCAAAAAAGAACCGCTCATCTCCCGCAACCAGCGAGGCGATTCGAAGGGACAAGTCCTCTCCCACCGCGCCCGCGAGATAAAATACCGGGGCAAAAAAATCAGGTTGTAGGGCGCCTTGCACCATGGCCCTACCCTCACGCATATCCGCCAGCGCCATCTCGGCCAAGGGCGTCCCCGGGTAGATCCTGACCCCTGCCGATATCCCCACCCGCGAGGGGTTTATCTCTTTCATACCGGAGATTACCGCGGCTAGGCTTTCATGTGTCTCTCCGGGGCCACCCAAGAGCAGGTCATACATAAAAGGAATACCCAATCTATGGCAGATGGCGGCAGTCTCCCGGATAGCGGCAACGGTAAACGGCCTTCCCAGGATATTGAGAATCCGATCATCCACGTGATCAACCCCGAAGTTGATCCCGCGGCACCCTGCCTTTACCATCAAAAGCGCCAGCTCTTCGGTAAAGGGCGCGGGCGCGAGATAGGCATACCACGAAACCCGCTCCCCCAACCCGCGCCTCGTGATCTCCTGACAGACCGCGACGGCGTGCTCATACGGGAGGTTGAACTCACTGTCGCACAGGTGCAGACAATCCACCCCCTGCGCCACAAGGGACTCAATCTCATCGGCGACCACGGCAGGCGGCCGCAGGCGATACGCGCGCCCCTTGGCCAGGGGATCGGCGCAGTAGATGCACCGTTGGGCACACCCGCGTTTCGTCTCGATGCTCCCCATCCCCCCCTCGCGAAAATAGCGGGGGTTATCTACCGTCTCCCGCAGCGGCAGGGGAAGATTCAATACTGCAGGGAGCGCAGGGGAATTACGGTGATATTCCCCCTCTTTGTGATAGATCAGCCCGGGGATCGCATGCAGATCCTCCCCTGCCATTATCCCCTGTACCAAGGCAGGGAAGGCGAGCTCGCCGTCACCCCAGATACCCAGTTCGATCCCGAGGTAAGACAAGATAGGCTCCGGCATCACCGAAAAACCCACCCCTCCGAGCACGAGAGGGCGTCGTGTCTTTTTCTTGATATAGTCGACGATCTCCTTGATCCGCGGCATGATGAACGCCTGGCTGAGATAATAGCAATCGTCCGTGTTGCGTATGGTGATGCCGACGGCCACCGGGTCATGCCTTGCAAAATAGGCATCGAGTTCTTTTTTAAAACCGGAGGTGACCCTTTGGTCAGAGGTCGCGAAACAGAGGTCGACCAGGTCTGTCTGAAAACCCGCCGCTTCCAAGGCGCCGGCAACGTAATCAAGGCCGATGGGGGTAACCGCAGGTTTCATCTCATTGGGATTGACGAGAAGGACCCTTTGATTGTCAGTTGACGAAGACGGCATCTCTGTGTTCCTGTGCAAAGGACTATAGCATCCGCTGTTAGAGGGTTCAATCCCGCAAAGCGGGAGGATTCAATCCCACACCACAATATATATTTTATGGAAGCGGGATGCCGCTGGCGGCAGGGGCCAAGGGTTTAATTTCCGTTGCAAAAAATCGAATTAAAGGCAACGATTTTCCCCATTCCCCGAACAGAAGCAATAGGATATAGTGTGGCTTCCTGACGTGACTATGGACATAAAAGATCGTATAGCATATGCCAAAGGTGAAAAACCGGAGGTGACCCTTTGGTCAGAGGCGGACCTCCTCTTAACAAACGCCCAACTTATCAATGTCTTTTCCAAGGAGATCGAGACCCAGGCCGTCGCCATCGCCCACGGCAAGGTGGTGGGCCTCGGAGACTATCCCGCCCGCGCGACAATAGACCTGCAAGGCCGCTATCTCGCCCCCGGCCTTATTGACGCCCATGTGCATATCGAGAGCAGCATGGTGGGGGTAGGTGAATATGCCCGTGCCGTGCTCCCGCGCGGCGTGACCACGGTCGTGACCGACTTTCACGAGATCGTCAATGTCATGGGTATCAAGGGGATTGAGCTCATGCGCCGAGGCATCGAATCAATCCCCTTAAACCTCTTCGTCATGCTCCCCTCGTGCGTGCCGGCCACGCATCTCGAAACCGCGGGGGCCGAGCTCCAGGCCGAAGACCTCAAAAACCTCATGCAGGAAGAATGGGTAAAGGGGCTCGGCGAGATGATGAACTTCCCCGGCGTGATCCATGGCGATCCAGAGGTCCTGAAAAAGATAGAGATGGCCCGGGGAAAACGGATTGACGGCCATGCCCCGGGCTTGAGCGGCAAGGAGCTGGCCGCCTATATCGCTGCCGGCATCTCCTCGGATCATGAGTGCACGACCAGGGCAGAGGCCGAAGAAAAGCTCAAGCAAGGTATGTACCTTATGATCAGGGAGGGATCAACTGCCAAGAACCTGGAGGAGTTGATCCAGATCGTCACACCGGCAAACGCCGGACGATGCATGCTCGTCACCGATGATTGCCATCCTGCAGACTTGATCACCCAGGGGGGTGTTGATCATTGTGTGAGAAAGGCGATCCGACTCGGTCTCGACCCAATCACCGCCATTCAGATGGCCACGCTTACCCCCGCCCAATATTTTCCCCTTCCCGGCATCGGGGCCATTGCCCCCGGGTATGACGCTGATCTGGTGGTGATAGACGACCTCGACAATTTTAGGGTTAGCCAGGTTTTCAAACAAGGCCGCCTGATTGCCGAGAACGGGAAACTCATCTCCGGCGTCAAAGATCAGGGTACGGTTAAGCCCGAGAATACCTTTAACGTACCCGCGATCTCGGCTGAACAATTCCGTATAAAAGCGGAAACAAGCAGGGCAAAGGTCATCGAGGTAATTCCCCAACAGATCATCACCAAGAAAGCCATCTATGAGATGAAGACACAGGATGGTTTAGCAACGGCAGACCTTGACCGGGACATCCTTAAGATCGCGGTGGTGGAGCGGCATAAGGGGACGGGGAACATCGGGCTCGGCTTTGTCAAGGGATTCGGCCTGCGGCAGGGCGCCATCGCTTCTTCTGTGGCCCATGACTCCCACAACATTGTCGTGGTGGGCACAGATGACGAGTCAATGGCCCAGGCAGTGCAGGGCATCGTTGCCATGCGCGGGGGATTGATCGCAACCAAGGGAGATAAGACCCTGGCCTCTCTCCCTTTGCCCATCGGGGGGCTGATGTCCGATCAAACCATCGAGGAAGTTCGGGATTCGCTCAACCGCCTGCACCGGACGGTCAAAGAGATGGGGGGTGAGCCGGCAGACCCCTTCATGGCCCTCTCCTTTTTGGCCCTGCCCGTGATCCCGGAGCTCAAGATCACCGATAAGGGGCTGGTGGATGTAACCAAATTTAAGATCGTCCCTTTATTCGGGGATGCATAAAATTATCCTTTTTTGTTCGGATATGCATAAAATTATCCTATTATCATTGACAAAATAGCTCTTATATCTATATACTATAATACAGTGTATAATAAATAGTAGGAGGAAATGTCGTATGCACTCATTATCCTCTTACCATATTCATAGATTTCCAATTATTCCGCCCTTGCGCGGACAAGCCAACTCCCCCCCCAGAGAGAGAAGTACCGTAAGTCCATCACGCACCATAACAATGTTGACGGCTCTCGGGGCTGGGCAATGCCCGCCATCTTCGCGAAAGAATACCGTATGAAAGACAAAGATAAGACACCAGAACAACTCATCAAAGAATTGACCACCCTGCGGCGTCGCATTGCCGAGCTGGAGCAAGCGGGACACAAGCGCAACCAGTTCGAACAGGCCCTGCGCGAGGAACGCGATAAAGCACAACACTATTTGGATATCGCTGAGGTGATGATCGTCGCCTTGAACAAAAAAGGAGAGATCACCCTCATAAATAGAAAGGGTAATCAAATACTCGGATATAAAGAAGAGCAACTCCTCGGCAAGAATTGGTTCGAAAACTTCGTGCCTCTGTATGCTCGCAAGCAGGTAAAGAGTGTCTTTCGGAAGCTCATGTCAGGTGAGATAAACATGACGGAATTCCACGAAAATCCTGTCTTGACCAAATCCGGCAGTGAAAGAATCATCGCCTGGCACAATGCACTCTTAAAAGACAAACAAGGCAATATCATGGGCACCCTCAGCTCGGGTATGGATATCACCGAACGCAAGCAGGCGGATGATGCCTTGCAAGCGAAAGAAGATCGTTATCGCGCGCTTGTGGAAAATTCATTGATGGGTATAGGTATTTCAAGCGGCAACGAGGTCATGTATGCCAACCCCACTTTGTTACGCATATTCGGTTACGAAGACCTAGAGAAATTTGTCAAGATTCCTCTGCTCGATCATGTTGCCCCAGCATCGCGCGACCTTATTACCAAACGGATGCAAAAGGTTGCCCAGGGAGAATCGATGCCGAGCGAGTTTGAGTACGATATCCTGCGCAAAGATGGGCAAACCAGGACGTTGTTGGCAAGTATCTCACACTTCACCCTAGAAGGCAAAACGTACGCGCAAGCCACGTTTCAGGACATCACCGAGCAAAAAAAAGCGCGTGAGGCTCTACGGGAGAGTGAAGCGACATTACGGGCACTGCTTAATGCACCGACTGATTCCGTCATACTGTTGGATCCCACGGGTATAATTCTTGACCTTAATTCTGTCATAGAAGCTAGGCTTGGGAAAAGCAGGGATGAGTTGATCGGCACCATGATCGATGACTCCCTCCCTGACAATATTGCCAAGAAGTGGCGATTATTTATCTCACAAATTTTTGAAACCGGCAGAGAGGTGCGGTTTGAGGATGAACGTGAAGGTAGGTGGTTCGATACGGTCGCACACCCTATTACCGATAAAAAAGGCACGATCAACAAGATAGCAATCGTTGCTCGTGACATCACCGAGCGCAAGCGTCTTGAGGAACTAGTGGAAAAAGATCGGCAAGACCTGAAGCTGATTATCGATTCATCGCCCATCATAATCTTCTATAAAGACAGAGAAGGGAAATTTCTACGCGTCAATAAGCAATTTGCAGAAGCGCTGGAGGTTCCCAAAGAAGATTTCGTGGGGAAAACGGTCTTTGACTTGTATCCGCCTCAAATGGCACAAGGCATGGCAGATGATGACCAAGAGGTTTTCCAATCGCGACAGCCTAAGCTTAACATAATAGAACAATATGAATCAGCCAGCGGCACAAGATGGGTACAGACGGATAAGATCCCGATCCTCGATGATGATGGCGTTCCTATCGGGATTATAGGTTTTGCACAGGATATCACGGAGCGTAAGCGTGCGGAGGAAGAACTGCGAGAAACCGAGGCTCGACTCCGGACGCTCTTCGAGGCAATTCCCGATAGCATTATCGTCCACGACGATGCGGGTACCATCCTGCATATCAATGAAATCGGTGCGCACCGGCTCGAATGGACGGCAAAAGACCTGGTAGGCAGGCATCTGCGTGAAATTGTAACTCCCGAAAATACGGCTTCAATAAGCAATCACGTCAAAGAAACGCATGAAGTAGGCTGGTCTACGTTTGAGACGACATTCGTTGCACGAAGCGGCTGGCAGCTTGCGGCCGAAGTGAATGAGCGACCGATCAAGTTTGGAAAACAGAAAGCGATTTTGAGCGTGGCGCGCGACATCAGCGAGCGCAAGCAGGCGGAACAGGCTTTGCTAGAGAGCAGACAACGATATCAAACTATTGTGGATAATATAAACGATGCCTTGTACATATTCGATTTTCAGGGGAACATCATCGAGGTGAATGAAAATGCCTGCAAAATGCTCGGCTACGACAGGAATGAGCTCATCGGGGCGAATTTATCCAAGATAGACAGCAGAGAAAACGGCAAAAAAATTCCCGAACGAATAAAAATTGTATTGTCGCATAAGTCCCTTCTTTTTGAAGGTCACCATATACGAAAAGACGGGACCTCCGTACCAATCGAGGTCAGCGTCAAGGTGGTATCTTATGAAGGAAACGGTGTAATACAGGGTTTTGCACGCGATATCACCGAGCGCAAACTGGTCGAGAAGGCGTTGCGGGAAAGCGAAGAAAAGTTCAGGAATCTCGCCGCGCAGTCCCCTAATATGATCTTTATCAACGTGAA
>MGQT01000018.1:0-8557 GCA_001797935.1 Deltaproteobacteria bacterium RBG_16_54_18
GCCTAGAATAGAAAATAAATCCTAATCTTCCTCTCCCCAAGGGGAGAGGAAGAAGTCCCGCACCCCTTGGTATAAATTACGGAATACGGCCCCACTCCATAGCACAGAATAGGCTGGAGGTGCCCCTTTGGGCAGAATGCGGGGTCCCTGCCGCTCTGCGGCCCCCTCCCTTTTAGATCTTATAATTGATGGGATGTCTGCCGCTAGCGGCATCCCAACCTTCTCAATCTGAATGGTAAGGGAGCTTTGTGACACATCCCCTCATCAAGAATCCAAAGGTTGGGGAGCAGGCGGGAGATGCCGTTCCCGCTCTTCCGAAGGTGACCCTTTGGTCACAATATAGAGATAAGGACTACGGCCGAAGGTGAAGGTGGTCCTTTGGTCAAATGTGCGAAGTGCGAGTTTTGAACAACGTGCCCAAGCTACCTTCCGATTCTGAAGCGTTCAGGCCTGCCGCTTCCCCCTCTTGCGCCGCTTCCGTGATTCCGCCTCCACGAAGATCTTTTTCACCGCGGGGAGTTCTTTCCGTATCGCCTGCTCCACCCGGTCGATGGCCGCCTCTACCTCGTCCGTGCTCAGGCCGTTGGCAAAGTTGATGTCGAGGTTGACCAGGATATCCTCCGGGCCGAGGTGCATGGTCAGTATATTGACGATCTCCTTGGCCTCGGGGACCGTAGCGATGGCCGCCTTGATCTTCCTGAGGTCGGTCCTTGATACTGCCTCGCCGATCAGCAGGCTCTTGGTCTCGTAGAAGAGGAGTACCGCGATCAGGGTGAGAATCATGCCGATGATGATGGAGGCCGCGCCGTCAAAGACAGGCTCCCCGGTCAGAGCGGAGAGGAGGATGCCGCCGAACGCCACGGCGAGACCGACGATGGCGGCGGAATCTTCCAGTAAGATGATGAAGAGGGCCGGTGACTTCGACACGTGAAAGGACCGCAGGAACCCCTGTTTTTTAATCTGCCCGCGCAATTGCCGAAAGGCGATGCGCCAGGAGAACGTATCGAAAAAGAAGGAAAGGGCGAGGACCAGATATCCCCAGCCCGGGGCTCTCAGGGGCTCGGGATGGATAATCTTGGTGATCCCCTCGTGGATGGAGAGGACGGCGCCGATAATGAAGATGGAGAGCGAGACGACAAAGGCCCATATGTACCGCTCCTTGCCGTGGCCGAAGGGGTGACTGCGGTCGGCGGGTTTGGCGCTCAGCCTGATCCCCAGCAAAATGAAGGCCTGGTTGCTCGTATCGGCCAGCGAGTGAAACCCCTCGGCCAATAAGGCGGCGCTATTGATGAAGACCGCGACAAGAAACTTCATGAAGGCGATGACGATATTGGCCGCCAGGGCTATGAGCACCGCCTGTTTCGTCCTGATGGCTGCTGTTTTTTGACCCTTTGTCACCCGGTCTTCAGAGCTCCTTCACGGTGATGAGATTCGTGGTCCCCGGCAAATCGACGGGGGTACCTGCCGTAACCACCACCCGCTGCCCCTTGGTGATCCACCCCTGTTGCAGGGCGGCGGTTATCCCCTTACCGACGATCTCTTCGACATCGGTAAACTCGGGAATGAGGATGGGATGCACACCCCATGAAAGGATAAGTTGTCTGACGGTAGCGGCGTTCGGGCTGAAGGCGAGAATCGGAGAGCGGGGTCGATAGCGGGAGACCAAGCGGGCCGTCCTTCCCGTACGGGTCGGCGTGATGATGGCCGCTGCTCCCAGGTCCTCTGCCAATTGGCAGGCGGCGTGACTCATGGAATCGGCGATCTCCATCTTGTAATACGGATCAGGGGGGAGGAAGGCTTCATGATGAAAGTTCTTTTCCGTCGCTTGGGCGATCTTTACCATGAACTGTACCGCCTCGACGGGATACCTTCCTATCGCGGTTTCTTCCGACAGCATGACGGCATCGGTGCCGTCGAGTATCGCGTTCGCCACATCAGACGCCTCCGCCCTGGTGGGACGAGGGTTTTGCACCATAGATTGCAGCATTTGGGTGGCGGTGATAACGGGTTTTCCCAGAGCGTTCGCCCTTTTGATCAGGTCCTTCTGCACGAGGGGGACCTCTTCCAGCAATATCTCTACCCCCAGGTCGCCCCTGGCCACCATGATGCCGTCTGCCTCTAACATGATTTCTTCTATGTGCTGTAAGGCCTCATGCCGCTCGATCTTGGCGATGACGGGGATATCGGCATGATGTGACTGCAAAATCTCTTTGGCCTCCCGAATATCCTCGCTCCCCCTCACGTAGGAGAGGGCGATACAATCTACCCCCGCCTGCACGCCAAACAGCATATCCTCTTTATCCTGATCGGTCAGGGCCTTGGCTCGCAGCTCCCCGCTGGGAATATTGATACCTTTATGGGAGCCGAGCTTTCCTCCCACCACTACCTGGCAGACAATCTCCGGCGGGTTGATTGAGACTACCTTGAGCTCAAGCGTCCCGTCGGCCAAGAGGATCGCATCACCTTTTTTGACATCGTGAGCCAGGCCGGGGTAGGTGACGGACATCTTCCTTGCATTCCCTATGATCCGTTCGGCAATGAAGGTGACGGTTGTACCCGTCTCCAGCACGGCAGTTCCGCCCTCAAGTTCCCCTATGCGCACCTTTCCGCCGCCGAGGTCTTGAAGGATCGCGATAGGTTTGCCCGCTTTCGCGCTCAACCGCTTCAGCCTAGCAATGTTTTCCGCATGTCCCTGGTGATCTCCATGCGAGAAGTTGAGCCTTGCCACGTCCATCCCCTCGCGGATCATTTTTTCCATGACGGAGGGATTACCGCTTGCCGGCCCGATGGTGCAGATTATCTTTGTCTTCTTTGTTTCCTTAATGACGTCATTCATCTGTCGCTATCTTCCTGTTGCCCTTGAGGAAGGGGAGTTTTTCATCCTTGCGGTACACGAGGGCCTGACAGGTGGCAACCAAGTTTTGCTGATCATCAATCACGGTGATGAGGTAGGAGGCGGTGCGGCGGGTGAGGCTAACCTCTTTTGCCTCGGCCCGCAGGAGAGATCCCACGGGAGGGGCGCTGATGTAGGTGATGTTCATGTTCAAGGCGACGGCCACGGTGCCGTGGGAGTTGGAGGCGGTCTCAAAGGCCTCATCGATGAGGGCGAATATCGCCCCGCCATGGGCCATATTATGGATGTTCTCC
This sequence comes from Deltaproteobacteria bacterium RBG_16_54_18, assembly GCA_001797935.1. Taxonomy (GTDB): domain Bacteria; phylum Desulfobacterota; class B13-G15; order B13-G15; family RBG-16-54-18; genus RBG-16-54-18. Next base: position 3,148 of record MGQT01000018.1, read on the forward strand.
ATCTCCGGACGAAACACCATTTCGACGATGGAGCGCCCGGGACCGATATCCTTTAACTGCATCCCGAGCAGCCTGGCAAATGGTTCTTCTGCTACCCGCTGGGTGATCTGCTCCAAGACCTCTTTCATTGTCTCATACTCCCTGTTCCCTAAAAGCAAGAAAAGACCTATTCTTTCTTACCCGAACAGGTCTCTTTCTCTTTTCTCAATCTGGATAGGTTATTCTTCACATCTGTGCGATATGGTTACCCGTTATTCGTTCTTCTTTGTCTCTTTCTTCGGGATCTCCGTGTTCCTCAGGTTTGTTTCCAGCTTCTCCAGGGCATCGGCGGTCTTTTCCCGCAAGGCGGCGGTCGCCGTGACGATGGCGTCACCGATTTGCGAGAGGAATTCGCTCTGCTTCTTTTTATCGCCGAGCCCCCCGACCTTTTGATAGGCCAAGACGGCAAAGATGAGGGCGATGATCGAGATGATTAATGCCAGGCCTTCCATGCAGCTCTTTCCCCCTATCGGTATTAATCCCGTATTTATCTCTGGTTATTGACTCACGTGCCCTGTGCGTCAAATACCCTCTTATATATATCTTTAACATATTTAAGGTGGATCTTCAAGTCAAAGACGCCCTGGATTTCTTGCACGGTCAAGACACGGGAGATTTCCTTGTCCTTTTGCACGAGCTCACGAAAATCCTCCCCGGCGCTCCACGACTGCATGGCATTGCGCTGCACCCATTGATAGGCGTCGCTGCGGGAGACGCCCTTTCTGACCAAGGCAGACAAGAGCTGCTGCGAGGCGACGAGCCCTTTCGTCAGGTCAAGGTTTTTTTTCATCCGCTCGGGATAGACGATAAGACCCTGGATGATCTGCGTGAACCGGTCCAGCATATAATCCACAAGGATCGTGCTATCCGGCGCAATAATCCTCTCAACCGACGAGTGGCTGATGTCCCGCTCGTGCCAGAGCGGGACATTTTCCATGGCGGCCACGGCGTTGCCCCGCACCAGCCGGGCCAGCCCCGAGAGGTTTTCCGTGCCGACGGGGTTTCTCTTGTGGGGCATGGCGGAAGAGCCCTTTTGCCCCTCGGAAAACGGTTCCTCCGCCTCCAGGACCTCGGTGCGCTGCAGGTGACGGATCTCCACGGAGAATTTCTCGATGGATGAGGCGAGGAGGGCGAGGGTCGTAAAGAACTCGGCATGCCGGTCGCGCTGGATGACCTGCGAGGAAACCGGGGCGGGGGTGAGCCCTAATTTTTTACAGACGTATTCTTCCACCGCCGGTGGGGCGTTGGCAAAGGTGCCGACGGCCCCGGACAGCTTCCCCACGCTGACGGTTGCACGTGCACGCTCCATGCGCTGCCGGTGCCGGCGCATCTCCTCGTACCAGAGGGCCATCTTCAAACCGAAGGTGATGGGCTCGGCATGCACACCATGGGTGCGGCCGATCATGGGCGTTTCTTGATGGGCCAGGGCCTTTTCTTTGATCGCCGCCATGAGGAGATCAATATCGGTGATGATGATCTCGGCTGCTTGTTTAAGCCGCAGCGACAGGGCGGTATCGACGATATCGTAGGAGGTGAGGCCGAAGTGGATATATTTCCCCGCTTCGCCGACGGTCTCTTCCAGCTGGCTGACGAAGGCCGCCACGTCGTGCTTGGTCCGGCGCTCGATCTCATCGATGCGCTTGCTGTCGATGCGCGCCTTTTTTTTGATAAGCTCGACGGCCTCGCGGGGTATCTCCCCCACCTCGGCCCAGGCCTCGCACGCCAGGATCTCTACCTGGAGCCAGGTCTCATATTTATGTCCTTCGCTCCAGAGCGTCCCCATCTTTTCTCTCGTGTATCGCGGGATCACGGTCATTGCCCCTTGTTATGTTCATTGTGCCGCTTTGCGGCATCCCGCTTTCAAAAATCAATATTGTGTCGCTTTGCGACATCCTGCTTTCCTAAGGCTTTAAATTTAAGGAGCAGGACAGAGCGGGACGTCATCAACGATAGCATAACTCTAAGGGAGAAGGGGGAGGTTGTCAACGGGAAAGAGCAGGGAGACACCGGTAACCTTGACACCCATCCGTGTCCCTGTTAGATTTTAATGTAATTAAGGCGTGGGCATTTCCTGGAGGGGAGTTGACGTAATGGGGATCGCATTTAAGAGCCGGCAGCAGCACGCGAAGATATTGAATCCCGCGACGGGGTACGAAGAAAAGACCCTGACCTTGGAGACGAGGTGGGACCCGCTGACGAAGCGGACGGTCAGGGTGCTTGATCTCCCGATCAAAAAGCTCGAGAAACTGGATGTCGATGCGATGTTGCAAAAGGGCGCCGAGGTGCCCTGTCCTTTTTGCCCGGATGCCGTGGAGCAGGTCACGCCGCGGTTCGCGGACGACTTTATTCAGGGGGGGAGACTGCGTTTCGGCGAGGTCTTTCTTTTCCCGAACCGGCTGCCGTTTGACCGGCATTGCGCCGTCGCCGTCCTCACCCGGCAGCACTATCTCCCCCTTGCTGATTTTACGGAGGAAATCCTCTTTAACGGCTTTTCCACCGCCTGTGTGTATCTGCGCCGCCTCGTCGAGGTGGACCCCGCGACGCGGTTTTTCTCCATCAACTGGAACTATCTCCCGATGTCGGGAGGGAGCATCATCCACCCCCACCTGCAGATCATCGGGGGCTCCCTCCCCACGCAATATCAGGGGGCGATGATCCAGGGGGGGAGGCGCTATCACAAGCAATGGGGCACGGCCTTCTGGGACGATTTGATTGCCACGGAGCAGGCGCTCGGCGAGCGGTATATCGGCGCGCTGGGCAATACAGTCTGGCTGGCGAGCTATGCGCCGTTGGGGTTCGCGGACATCATGGCCGTGGTCAGGGACCGGTGCTCGCTCGTCGAGCTCACGGACCAGGATATCAGAAACTTCGCGCAGGGGCTGCTCAGGGTCTTTAAGTATTTTCAGGAGTTTAATCACTATAGCTTCAATCTGGCCCTGTTTTCCGGGCATTATGGGGGAGACGATTCCTTCCGGGTAAACGCCCGGGTGGTGACGCGCCGGCTGCTCCCGCCGTCCGGGGCGAGCGACAGCAGTTACTTTGAGAAGCTCCACGGCGAGTCGATCAGCTACAAAAAACCGGAGCGGCTGTGTGAGGAGGTCAGGGGGTGCTTCTAGCGGCTGCCTCTCGCGGTATACGAGTGCATGGCGACGTAACGCAACAGCGGTGGGTGATTGATTTCCAGGGTAGCGGTGGCGCCGTTGTTTAAGGCGGTCTACGTGGACCCGTCGCTCGCAGGCTCTCCGGCAATCGAGCGGATCAGGGAGGGGGTCGGCGATTGCTTGTGGCAGGTGTGCGCGGATTTCGACGCGGTGATCCACGAGAAGACCTCCTATGAGGCAGACCCGTGCGCAGCGGGGAAACGCATCCTGATGATCCGTCCCTTTCAGGGGAGGCTGGTCAAGGCATGCCCGGGGACTGCCAACCATATCTGTTGCGGGTATCAGATCATCAACGTCATGACCAACTGCCCCATGGATTGCTCATACTGTATCCTCCAGGGCTACTTGAACAACCCGTGCGTGACCGTTTATCCGGATTTCACCCGGATCTTTCACGAGATCGAGGAGATCATCGCCGGGCAGCCTCACCGTCTTTACCGGTTCGGCACCGGTGAGCTCGGCGACAGCCTGGTACTCGATCATATCGTCGGGTTCGCCGCAGCGGCAATCACGTTTTTCGCTGCCGGGAAAAATGCCATCCTGGAGCTCAAGACCAAGTCGGCAAATGTAGAGCACCTCCTGTCCCTTGACCATCGAGGGAAGACCGTCGTCTCCTGGTCCCTCAATACGCCCCGGGTGATCGAGGAGGAAGAGCACCTGGCTGCCACGCTCCACGAGCGTCTGGCAGCGGCGCGTCGCTTGACTGAAGCGGGGTATCCCGTGGGGTTTCACTTCGATCCGCTCATCTTATATCCGGGGTGGGAGGCGGATTACCAGGGGGTGGTCGACCTCCTCTTTGCGCACATCGACCCGGCCCTGATACGATGGATCAGCCTCGGCGGGCTGCGCTTTCCCCCGTCTTTAAAAAAGGTGGCCCAAAGGAGGTTCCCCCGGACCGGGATATTCACCGGTGAGCTGGTCCCGGGTGCAGACGGCAAGCTCAGATATCTCAAGCCCTTGCGGGTGGAGCTCTATCGCAAGATGGTCTCCTGGCTCAGGGCCTATGACGAAAGGCTCTTTATCTATCTCTGTATGGAGAGGCAGGACGTCTGGGAAAGGGTCTTTGGCAGCGCCCCGGCAGGCACGGCAGGGTTGAACCAGCGGTTCGAGGCGCACGTCTCCCGCTGCCTCAGGGAGGCGGCATGACTCTGGCGATGGCGCTCCTTTCCGGGGGGCTGGACAGCATCCTCGCTGCCCAGGTCATCCGCGAGCAGGGGATTGCCGTCATCGGCGTCTCCTTTGTCACGCCGTTTTTCAAAGCCGATGCGGCACGAGAGGCGGCCCGAGGCATCGGCATTCCCCTCGAGGTCCTTGATATCACCGATGCCCACCTTCATATGCTGCAGCGGCCCAAGCACGGCTACGGGCGCGGGATGAACCCCTGCATCGACTGCCACGCCCTGATGCTTCGCGAGGCCGGGAGGCTCATGGAAGAAAAGGGGGGCGCGTTTCTCGTGACCGGCGAGGTGTTAGGGCAGCGCCCGATGTCGCAAAATAAAAGGGCCCTCCGTATCGTGGAGCGGGAAGCCGGGTATGAGGGACGAATCCTGCGTCCTTTGAGCGCCCAGCTCCTCCCCGAGACTGTCCCGGAGCAGGAGGGGCTTGTCGACAGACAACAGCTCTTGGCAATTACCGGGCGTTCACGCAAGCAACAACTCGAGCTTGCCCAACGCTATCAGATTACGGAGTATCTCACGCCGGCAGGGGGGTGTTTGCTCACGGATCAGATCTTTTCCCGCCGCCTGAAAGACCTCTTTGCGCACGAAGACCCGCCGCAGGTCAGGGGGATCGAGCTCTTGAAGGTCGGCAGGCATATGCGCCTTTCTCCGGCGACAAAGATGGTCGTGGGGAGAAACGCAACGGACAACGAGCGGATCGTCGAGCTCTTGACGCCTGACGATGACCTCCTGAAGGTCGAGGGGTACCCCGGCCCCCTGTGCCTGATACCCCATGGCGGGTCACCTGAAGAGATCCAGCAGGCAGCAACCATCTGCGTGCGATACAGCGACGCCCCGCGGGACGCGGAGATAACGGTCATCTGGAGCAGGGGAGGGGAGCAAAAGGAAATCACAGCGCGAGCATGTCTACCGTCCCTGCCCGCTGGGCTGATGATCTAGGCCGGCCAAAGGGATTCCTTACTATAGCTCGGAAGGCAATGGCCGAGAATCGACTACGGCTGCCTTGTTTGCGAAAGGCAGGGTATGGGTATG
>MGQT01000018.1:8662-14994 GCA_001797935.1 Deltaproteobacteria bacterium RBG_16_54_18
TAAGATCTTATTTGGTCATCAGGATCAACTGCCCCGGCAATCTTACGGGACCACTTCGATGACGCCCTCCATCCCCTTTTCGCGGTGACTCTTGGAAAAGGGGGCCTTCTTGCTGCAGTACAGGGGATATTTCCCCACCTGGGTCGGGGTGAACTTTATGATCTTGGGGGTCGAACTCAGGCTCTCCTGAAATACTATGCCGGCCTCGGGAGATTTGGCGGCGATGTCGTGAGGGATGAGACTGAAACCGGATTCTTTTGTTACCTTGAGCTCCACCGGGACGTTGACCTTTACGACGATATGATTCGGCTTAAAGAAGTAGCCGCCGCCTACCATATCCACCCGCTGCACGCCATCTTTGTCCACGGGTACCACGGTTACGGTCTCCTGCGCCGCCGCCGTCAGGAAAAGGGCGCCCACAACTGCAACAATGACAAACAACAATTTTTTATACTTCATGGCTTCCTCCTTTTTTTGCTCGTAAAAATTTTCTACAACAAAATCTCCCCCACGCTCCCCCTCCCTTTGGATATCTTTATATATAATAGTGGGGATGTGTCGCCTTGCGACATCCCCACCTTGGAGAAATCCGAATGGTGGGGGATCGCAGAACGACACTCTACAACAGCACTCCCCTACCTCTTTACTAGATATTACTACATTATAGAGGGGATGTGTTGTTGTAACGTGTCATTCCCCTTCCAAAATATAGCAATAGGAATAACGCGTTACAACAACACAGATATTCCTATAAGTATCTGTACAACATAGAGTACGATGATCCCGACCCCGACGGCCAGATGGGGCGTCCTCCACGGAGAGTCCAATCCTTTTATCTTTCTGGAGACGGCATATTGGCCGAGGAGAAAGAGCACAATCACCGACCCGACAACCAGATGGGGCGGGTATTCCCATATCCGCCCTTTGTCGATGGCCACCAGGATCAAGCCGGCGCAGAAACCCAACACACCCAAGACCACCAGGAGAGGACCGAGCCTCCTGTGTCTTTTTACGGCCTCGACCCGGGGCTCCCCCCTTTTCCGGCCCCTTCTGATGGCAAGACCCCGCGAGGCGTGGTACATAAAGGCCAGTGCCAGCAAGGCATTGAAGGAACCGTGGAAAAGCTTGCCGATATCTATGAAGAAGTCAAACGTCATAGCAACATGCTAATGTCTAAAAAGCCGGTTTCAAGGTCAAGGCTCTGGAAAGGCGAAAAAACAGCCCCTGCCGGCGATGAATCGCAGATCTCCTGGAAGCGCTATGGGTGAAGCCGGCACATCGCGATTTTTTTCCGAAAACCCGGGCGTCTCAAGGCTTGGGCACGCAGCGGCCTTGCTTGCACACGGTTCCCGGCTTGCAGATAATCCTCTGGCAGCGCGGGTCAATGCACCGGCCTCTTTCGCAGATCTGGCCGATGGGGCATAGTATCCCCTGGCAGGGGTCCGCAATACAGCGGCCTTGGTCGCACACGGTCCCGGCAGCGCAGACAACCCCCTGGCAGCGGGGATCGGGAACGCAGCTGCCTTTGTCGCAAAGCTTGCCGAGGCCGCAGACAATTCCTTTGCAGAGGAGATCGGGGACGCAGCGGCCGCCTGAGCACACCAGGCCAGGGTCACAGACAATGCCCTGGCAGCGGGCATCAACGCACCGGCCTCTGTCGCACACGTATCCGGGTTCGCACACGACCCCCTGGCATAGGGCTGGATCCGGGACGCAGCGGCCTGCTGAGCACACCAGACCTTTGTCGCAGACAACGCCCTGACACACCGGCTCAACGCATTTCCCTCGATCGCATACCTGTCCCTGCGCACAGATCACGCCCTGGCATACCACAAGGCAGACGCCGTTGTTATCGCACAGACCTGAGGGGCAGTACGAGCAGTCTATCGGATAACATTTGCCCTTGACACAGGTCTCTCCGGCAGGGCAGGTAACGCCGGCACAGGGGTCTTGCGCGCAGGCAGGATCGATGGCACTCCCCATGAGCGCCGATAAAACAACCACGACAACAATCCAGAATGATCGCATAGTTCCTCCATGTGGCAAATGGCCCATAGACCGATCAACGCCACGAGCATACCAGGCGGTTTTATGAGACCCTTCTTAATACACCCTGTGCGACCCGGAGGCAAAGAAAAAAGACCTGCCCCCGCGCTCGCTGACCCACTGCATTCCCTGGGCGGTGCTCCCTTCGGCGTGATCCATGAAGAACTGCGCGTTGCGGTCCCCTCGCGAAAAGATCATGAAGCGCAGAACAAGATCGCGGCACCGCCCAGGAGGAGTGCGGCGACCCTTATTTCAGAGGGCCCGTTGCGACATAATCATTCGCTTTTACCGACGCATGACACTGTATACACCCCGCGACCTTCCCCTCGGCCGCGATCTTTCCGTCCGGCAGATATTTTGCCCAGAACCAATCGCCGGCCTGAGGATTATACCCCTTCACTTTGTACATAACGGTCAAAGCGGCCAGTTTCTTGTCGGGGGTATAATTCTCCTTGACAATGATCGAACCGTCCGGCAGCATCCCCTTCTTCTCTTTTATCGCTGCGAGGGCGGTTTTATTCACGTACGTCGTCAAGAGGGCGCCGTGAGGTTCCTTCCCCGGATAAAGGGCGGACTTGCCGGGCCACATCTCCCACTTCTTGGCATAATCCGCTTTCTTCAGGTAATCCCACAGTGCTGCTCCCTCGGCCTTCACGGCCATCTTCTCCTGCGTGCAGGAAGCAAGGACAAAAAAAGAAACTGCAAAGAGCAAGCAAAACAACGAAATAACCACGACCATTGACTTTTTCATACCTGTTCTCCTTTCTTCATGAATTGCAACTCAGCCGAAGGTTTAGAGGACCTTTCGTATAGAGATGGTGTAAGCATCAATTCAGTACAAACAAGAGGGTTTTATCTTACCCATATTGGGTAACAAGATCAAGTATTAGATGCGACTGTTCAGCCCTGAGGAGAAGGTTGTTCGTCCATTTCCCTTCCTCGCTCCTGTTATGCCCCCGCAGGTGGTGATGCCCTTCAGCGGCAGTCCCCTTCCTTTTTATTAAAAAATATAAAAGTGGTGATGCCCTTCAGCGGCAGTCCCCCTCCTTTTTATTAAAAAATATAAAAGTGGTGATGCCCTTCAGCGGCAGTCCCCTTCCTTTTTATTAAAAAATATAAAAGTGGTGATGCCCTTCAGCGGCAGTCCCCCTCCTTATTAATAAAACATATAGAGGTGGGGATGCCGTATAACGGCAGATTTAATCAGTCACGCTTGTCAACCCGTCACCTCTATGCATCTCTTGTGATATCTTTCGGTACCTTCTATAAATTTTCATGCAGACACTATTTTTAATGGAAATGGCAACGACTGGATATCGAGGAGGTCTTTGTCAACGACAACGCTACTTTTTCTTTACGCAGGTCTTTCTTCTTACCATCCTGACGGCATTGTCGATCTCCGTTATAGTCGGTTTTGAATTCTTGAATGCCTCCTTCGCTATCTTAAGAGCTGCATCAAGCCGGTCTTCGGGAGAAAGCACGGACAGGATATAATCCTTTGGATTGATGAACTTTGGAGACGACTTGACCCGCACGTTCTCCCTGAGTCTTTTCAGTGTGCGACCTGGTAAATAGCTGGCCGATAGCGCGGGGAAGGGATGGGTTTGCCGGATTGCCGCGCCGCTTCAATCCAAGCCTTTTTTGCTTTTTCAACTTCCTCCAGGGCTTGCTCCGGCGTTTCACCGAAAGCAGAGCAGGAATCGAGGTCGGGGATATCGGCGATATAGCCGCCGTCTTCTTCGCTATAAAAAATGTTGATATGGTAGTCGCTCATTCCGCTTCCTCCAATCTGAGATTGTACTTTTCGACCAGCCGCAGAAACTGGCGGATCTGGTAAGGTTTGGCCTCGCCCTTTACGTCTTGCAGATTTACCAGTTCAGCGACATCAGGTCGTTCGCACCAGTCGAAACCCAAATCCTTCGATCATGGTTACGATGTCTCTAAAAGCAACATTTCTTAGATGTCCCTCGGAGAGCCGTTTGAGTAATGTTTTACGTTTCACTGAAGTAATCCATCAATTGCATAGAAGAGCTGCCTTTAGAATATCAGCAAGTAGCACTGGAATCAATAAGGTAAATAGAGGTCAAGGGGGGGGATGCATTACTACGCTGCCGGTTCACTGATTTTGTTGATGAACTGCATACTAAAACGAAGCCCGTTACCCGTGCGGCATGTCGGGGAACGCCTTGGCAACGGCGGGATGCAGGAGCCGGCCGTCGCGCATGTTGAGCGCCGCCGCCCGTCCTTCGCTCCCGGCAACGAACGCGTCCAGCCCCAGGCCTGCCAGCTCCCGGCAATAGGAGATGGTGGCGTTGCACAGGGCCTGGGTGCTCGTCCTCCCGACGGCGCCGGGCATGTTGGTGACGCAGTAATGGACGACATCATCCACCACGAAGATCGGATCGCTGTGGGTGGTCGGCCGGCTCGTCTCGCAGCACCCCCCCTGATCGATGGAGACGTCAACGATGACCGATCCCTTCCTCATCCGCCTGAGGATCTGTCGATCGATCAGGACGGGCGCCTTCGCCCCGGGGATGAGCACGGCGCCGATAATGAGGTCGGCCTCAACGGCATATTGCTGGAGGGCATGGGGATCGCTATAGATCGTGGTCACCTGGCGGGGCATGATGTCATCCAAATGACGGAGCCGGTCGAGGTTGATGTCCATGATGGTGACGATCGCGCCGAGCCCGGCGGCAACGCGTGCGGCGTTCGTACCGACCACGCCGCCGCCGAGAATCAGGACCGCGGCCGGCTCTACGCCGGAGACGCCGCCGAGGAGGATGCCCCTCCCCATCATCGGCTTTTCCAGACACTTGGCGCCCTCCTGGATCGACATCTTGCCCGCTACCTCGCTCATCGGAGTAAGCAGGGGGAGATGACCCTGCTCGTCGACGAGCGTCTCATACGCCATTGCCGCGATGCTCTTCTTGAGGCATCCCTCGGTGAGCTCGCGCGAGCTGGCAAAATGGAAATAGCAGAACACGATCATGCCGGGCCGCAGCTGTTTAATCTCCTCGGGCTGGGGCTCCTTGACCTTTATGATCATCTCCGCGCGGGCATAGACCTCCTCCGCGCTCTTGACGATCTCGGCGCCGACGCCTGCGTAGGCAGCGTCGTCTACCCGCAGCCGAGGCCGGCGCCCTTCTGGAAGACGATGCGGTGGTTGTCCTGCCTCAAGAGCTCGGCCCCCACCGGCAATAAGGCTACCCGGTATTCGTCCTTCTTGATCTCTCGCGGAACACCGATGATCATGGCATGCCTCCCGATACTTCGTCCGTGCAGAGACGGGCAATCTTGATCAATGCCCTGACGTCAAAAAAGCAAGTATCGACAAATTACCTACCGGTGACATAATTCATCCCTTGTCCAGGCGATCTTTCCCTCCGTGCCTAGGGCGATCCCCTTCTTCATCTGTTTTATCTGCCGGTCAGAGGCCCCCCGAAACCCTTCTGCATTGTCGGTAGATTGTTGCAGCAGTTCCCTGACAAGCCCATTGAGAGAAACTCCCTTCTTGGCAGCCAACGCCTTCCCCTTTTTCAGTATCTCCTTCGGCAAGGAGAGGGTGATATTCTGTTTTTTCATATCGCGTCTACTAACGGTCTGAATCTAAATATATTAATTACGGATATTTACGTCTAAGTCAAGTTGTCCCTAGGCACCTGGATGCCAGTGAGAAAGACGACCAGAGGCTTTATGCCCCCCATCACCCGTCATGCGGATGCCCTCCCGCGTTTGGTTGGCGCTGCCTCCCTCTTGCGCATGCGGAGATTGATCGCCTCCACGAAGACGGAAAAGGCCATGGCGAAGTAGATATATCCTTTGGGGATATGGAGCCCGAGGCCGTCGGCAACCAGCGACATCCCGATCAATAAGAGAAAGCTCAGGGCAAGCACCTTGATGGTGGGGTGTTTATCAACAAAGCCGCCGATGCCGCCGGAGGCGAACATCATGAAGATCACCGCGATGACGATGGCCAGGACCATGATGATCAGTTGATTGGCCATGCCGATGGCCGTGATCACCGAATCGAGGGAAAAGACGATATCGAGGAGCATGATCTGGATGAGCACGCCGGCAAAAGAAGAAGCCTTGTAGTCCGCAGCATGCCCTTCTTTCCCTTCGAGCTTGTCGTGGATTTCCAGGGTGCTCTTGGTCAGGAGAAAGAGGCCGCCGGCAATGAGGATGATGTCCCTGCCCGAGATGCCATGCCCCAGGACAATAAAAAAGGGCCTGGTCAGCCGCATGATCCAGGTCAGGGAAAAGAGGAGCAGGATGCGGGAGAT
>MGQT01000019.1 GCA_001797935.1 Deltaproteobacteria bacterium RBG_16_54_18
TTCCTCTGGTGCTTGATCATTTCCATGACATCCATTGGTCACCTCCAATCCGGAATTTTTCGCATTACCCAGGCGCTTTTGTCTACTCGGCACCGTCAAGACTGATGATCTCCTAAAAAGTCTGCAATATTTGATATTTGATTTGATAAGGTATTGCTTTCGAGGGGTCGAAGTATAGGGGGGCTGTTTTTACTTGTCAAGGGATATTTTGCATCGAAAAGCAGGGGCTGGCGATGCGATTGGGAAAGGGCGGTGGAGCGGCGGCAGCCCTTTTGAGAAATCAGCCCCCTCTTGGTGGATCCTTGCAGCCCATTCAATGCAAACAAAGCCCGCATTACAAGGCTTTGGAAGTGTTCCTGTCGGGTCTGTTCAATGCGACTGTGATGTCACATCTATCCCCTATTTTGACTCCTTAACCCCCGCGAATTTCTTGGCAAGTTTCATTTTGTATTCCATGTTTCCTCTGCGGTTGTACATCACCTTCTGAGCCTGGGGCGATCCAGCCCCATGCATCGACTCAGCCAAGGACGTCCCTCCTGTCATGTTTTCTATCAAGCGAAGAATCCTGATCCGGTTTTCGGCTGAAACTCCTTCGACCCCTTTCAGGTATTTCTCAACGTACTTCCCAATTTCAGGGCTCCTTAGGTCGTCCTCGAAAGGCATGGTCGCAATGATCCCTCCTGCAATATCGTGAGCCAGTCTTGCCACTTCATAAACATTCTTTGTCACGTTGTATTTCGTTGCATTGGCCAGGAGTGTATCCGGCTCATAATTCCCAGCCTTCATCTTGTGCCCCATGGCTGAGCAGGCAACCGAACAGCAATAAATCGTCTCTGCCAGATGCATCATTTCAGCCAGTTTATCCTTGATATGGGAAGCCTTTCCGGTTCCCTGATACTCCGAAACGACTCCACACGCCCCGACCAGTATATCTGAAAGCCCTCCCTTGCACCCTCCATAGTTCTGCCTGTGCAACGCCGCAAAGCGCTCCACAAACATCTGCGCAAAGTCATATTCCCCACACATAAAAACGCGGTCCCATGGCACAAACACCTTATCAAAGATGATCAGCGCCTCTCCCCCTACCAGACCGAATTCAAGGTTACCAATGTCGATCCCCTTTTCGAATTTCCTCTCCTCATTGGTTTGCCGGCCAAAAATAAGCACCACCCCTGGGGCATTCAGAGGCGAAGCAAACGCCACAGCGTAATCTCGATCTTCCTCACCCAGCGCAACCGTAGGCATCACCACAATCTCGTGGGAGTTGATAGCCCCGGTCTGGTGAACCTTTGCACCCGTGACGACAATCCCGTCCTTTCTCCTTTCAACCACGTGCAGAAATTGATCCGGATCGGACTGTTTGCTGGGACTCTTCGAACGATCGCCTTTGGTGTCCGTCATGCCGCCCACCACCATGATGTTACTCTTTTGAACATATTTTACGTATTCAATGAGCCGCTGATGATAATTCGTTCCATATTTCTCATCGATCTCAGCGGTGGTGCTGTAAAGAGCATTCAAGGCATCAAATCCAACACAGCGTTGAAAACAACTTCCTGTTTCGTGAGAAATCAGCCGCATCATCTGGACCTTCTTAATGAGGTCCTCTCGATTTTGATGAATATGGGTGAATCGATTAATCCTTTCGCCTGTGAGATGGGATACGGCTGTCATCAAATCCTCATGTTCAGGCTGAAGCGCCAATTCGTAGGTTTTAGCTGCTGCATTGATATGAGGAATGAAGCCCGGATGGGTCGTCACATCCTCCACGCGCTTTCCCTTGTAATAGACAATATGTTTCTGCTCCCTTAAGCTTTTGACGTAATCCGCTTTTGTCTTGATCACCATGTGGATTCACCTCCAAAACAAATCATCTGCACACACAGACTCAATCAACCTTCCTGTATCTATCATATCGGGCTTCATCTCTTGTCTCCCCTTCTCTTATCGCCTTTGTTTGATATCTTTTTTGATAAGGTATTGCTTTCGATGAATGGAAGTATAGGGGGGCCGTTTTTGCTTGTCAAGGGATAGTTTGGCAACATGTGACCAATATTTCATTGACATACAAGCGTGGCTTCCCTATACTTCCTTGTACAGAAAGCAAGTTCTTATTAAAAAGGAGAACCTCAGGAAGGAAGTGGCCGGTTGCACCTGACGGCTTCAGGATTGGTCGAGTCGGGACCCATGTACACGCCCTTCTCCCATGAGCGCTTGAGCGGATCGCGCACGTGGAGCCGCATGCGCGAGGCCGTGGATGTCGAACTCCACGGCCTCGCCATCCTGCAGTGGGCCCAGGCCCTCGTGGTTCGTGCCGCAGGCGATGATGTCACCCGAGTTGAGTGTGATGGTCGTCGCGAACTCGATGAGCTCGGGGACCCGGTGCTCCATGTCGTCCGTGTTGTAGTTGTGCCGGAGCTGGCCATCCACCCAGAACTGCACGTGGACATCGTTGGGCTCCGGTATCTCGTCAGCGGTGGCGATGCAGGCCAGGATTTTCCCCGGCTGGGGAAGCGGGGCGCGCAGCCGGACATCGGAAAGTGGCACTGCGTCAGCGACACTCACGACACCCCGCTCGGTGAGTACGCCGGGCAGTATGTCGCGTGTTCCGGCCGGCTGAAATGAAACGAGCTTCACGCCGGCATCCTACCATCTCGCTCGACCCGTCGACAAGCACGGACGCCTCGGGGAGTGGTTGACTTTCGATGGGAACGGAGTTGAGTATCCACGCAGGCCCGAGCGGCTCTGAATGGTCGTTCCCGTTGATCACCTCGGCGAGGAGGCACTCGATGGACTTCCGCACGATCCTCTACGAAAAGCTTGGCGCGGTTCTCCGCATCACCACCAACCGGCCTCACGTCCTGAACGCCCAGAGCCGCGTGATGCTCCTCGAGCTCGATGAGGCCTTCCGCAGAGCGATGGACGACGACGACGTCCGCGCCGTCATCGTGGCCGGCGCGGGCGAGCATTTCTCCGCCGGGCACGACATCGGCAGCCCGGAGGAACTCGAAGACCAGCAGGCGCACCCGATCGGCGCCGGCCTGCCCGAGAACCTCAAGCGGCTGTCCGAGCTCTACCTCGAGACGACACTCCGCTGGCGGGACCTGCCCAAGCCGACCATCGCCCAGGTTCAGGGCTACTGCATCATGGGTGGGCTGATGCTCGCGTCCTGCTGCGACTTGATCGTGGCCGCGGAGGACGCCGTCTTCGCCGACCGGTCGGTGCGGTGGGGCGGCGCGCACGTGCAGTACTTTAGCATGCCGTGGGACCTCGGGCCGCGCAAGGCCAAGGAGTTCCTCTTCACGGGGGACTACGTCGACGCTCAGGCGGCGCTCCGGCTCGGGCTGGTCAATCGCGTCGTCCCGCGCGCGGCGCTCGCACCGGAGACGCTCAAACTCGCCCAGCGGATCGCGCTGCAGGATCCCTTTGCCCTCAAGCTGGCCAAGGCGTCGGTGAACGAGACCCTGGACATTCAGGGCCAGCGCCGGGCCATCGAGGCGGCGTTCAAAAACTACATGCTCACCATCCCGCATCGCCAGCTGCTGGGCACCTACGGCGCGGAGGCCCGCGCCAAGAGCGTCAAGGAGCGCATACAGACGCGCGACCGAAAGTTCGGCGACGCCGCCGGCGAATAGCGTCGGGTTGAGGTCAGCCCAGGCACGCATGTCGCAAGCGGTCGTCCCAGACGAGCATGTCCGGCTGATCTTCGAAGACGATGCGCCCGAGTTTGACACGGCAGTACGGCTTCTGGCGGCCTTATATCGAGCAGGCGAAACACCGCTTCAGCACCCCGAAGATCCTGCGCAGGTATTTCCTTTACGAATGGATGGACGCGATGTGTTCACACATCTCGAACAGGGGCGAGCAGATGATGAGGTACTACGTCTACTACAGCAACGTCTCGCGGGGAAAACGGCAGAAGGAAGGCAGTGACGAGGCTATCCCCTGCATCCTCGAACCCCAGGGGGATGAAAAGATCTTCCAGCGGAACTGGGCGCGTCTTATTCAAAAGATCTACGAGTTAGATCCCTTGATCTGCCCGAAGAGTATAGGGTACTATGTGGATAATCAGCAGCATTGAAGACCCGTCGGTCATCCGGGACATCCTCAAGCATCTGGGAATCTGGCTGGTCCGGTCCAGGCCGCCGCCGAAAATACACGCCCCGCCGACATTACTTGAATCCGAATCCACTGATCATCCCCCTAAGCCACATCAAGACACATACTGCTACGCCGACCCCGACTATTCCTGGGATGCATACATCCAGTCATAACGCTTTAATAATTTGATGCGTGCAGGAGATGTCTGACGGAGGATCTTCGGGATGCTGAGAACGAAATGCCGGTGGGGAACCTTTTTGAGGACATCCATGCACAGCCACTCCCCGAATTCCACCACCCGCTTCTGATGGCAGGAGGGGCAGAAATGACGCCGCTTGCAGGAGAATGCCAGGAGGTATTCGTGGCCGCAGTCTTTGCATTTCACACGGGCAAACCCGGGCCTAAAGATTTTAATGGACCGGTCAGGGGCTCTGTGTTGACTTCAACACCGGATGATGTCAGGAAAATTCCCCTCTCACCCGCTGAATGTTCATCATGACCTTGTAGATCATTACAGGTTTCATCGCATAGGAATCCGTATTTAGATATGGGCATATCTCCCCCTTCATGCCAAAAGCCGTTTCCGGCCCAGGCATTGACAAGCATAATCCCCGCTCATTCGCCCTGACTCTCCCCATGCAGGATTCCATGAAAATTATCTATTTAAGAATTCGCTGTAGTGATATTATAGAATTGGGAATTGGGGGAAGCGGCGCGTACGCTCACCGCCTCCCCAGTTCAAATGGGTGTAAAAACATCTTAGCAGAGTCTACCCGCGGTGAATCCTTCCCACACGGCCTCTGTTACTCTGCGAGGTTCAATGCTGTCGCCTGCATTCAAAACCTGAGGCACTACACCTTGCAGTTCCTCCACCAGTTGTTCATTCGGGGTGAATCCGAGGGCGAGAATGACTTTGCTGCCCTCCACCATATTTTGCTTTCCGTCTTTGTCCGTCACAATGAGCCCCTTGTCGGTGACTTCCTTGGACGTGGAAAAGGGAACGATCTTCAGCTTGTAGTTGGGTATCCTGGTCATGAAGAGGTCGAAACGATGGATGGGCTCCATGTCTGCCCCGGGCCCATCAGTGGGCAGGTACTGGTCAGTACGGCGGCTGACCAGAGTGACGTTCTTTTTCTGCTCGCCCAGCATGATAACGAGATCCATTCCCGCCAGACCGGCTCCAACGACAATGGGGCTGTTTCCCACATCCTTTACCTTGCCGCTGAGAACGTCAATTCCTTGCACCGCCTTTTCTTTCCCAGGAATGTCAGGCAGTATCGGAGTGGACCCTGCGGCCACTATAACCGTATCGGGTTTGAATTTCTTCACTTCAGCGGCGGTGGCCTCTTTGTTCAGCTCTATTTTGACCCCCGCCTTGTTCAGGCTCTTTTCACAGTCCTCCTTCGACCACAGGTACTTGCTCTTGGCCGGAGCCGCTGCCGCGAGATGCAGTGTTCCTCCAAGAACACCAGACTTCTCCCAAAGTGTCACATCATGCCCTCTTTTTTTGGCCGTCGTGGCAGCCCACATGCCGGCAGGCCCAGCGCCTATGACGAGTACTTTCTTGGCTTTGGGAGCGGGAGCGATTTCCACCAACTCTTTCCTCCTCCCAATGAAAGGATTGACGGTGCAGCGACCATGCAGATCCGCAAAGACATGGCCGCCGATGCAGCCAATATTGCAGCTGATGCAGCGGTTGATCTCGTCTTCACGCCCTTCAAAGGCCTTGGTAGGCCAGTCGGGGTCAGCCCACAATCCGCGGCTTATACCCACAAAATCGGCCCTGCCGTCAGCCACTATCTTGTCGGCGAAGGAAGGGGTGCGGATATTGCCCACGCAGATCACAGGGATGTTCACCGCACTCTTGATGGCTTCCGCCTGGTAGACCCTCCATCCTTCTGGAAGTCTCTGGACGTCCAACAGCATCTGCATGCTTTCATAGATCCCGCATGAGATGTCCAGGAAATCGATGCTTGCCTCCTCAAGGCCCTTGGCAATTTCCTTGGATTCATCCAGCGTGAGACCGCCCGGTACCATTTCCTCCACGCTGTAGCGCACGCAGAGCGGGAAATTCGGGCCCACTTTTTCGCGTGTGCGTTTGATGATTTTCAGAAGGAATCTCATCCGGTTTTCCAGCGAGCCGCCGTATTCGTCGGTCCTTTTGTTGGTGTAAGGAGAAAGAAACTGGCCAATGAGGTAGCCGTGAGCGCCATGGAATTCTGCGCCGTCATAGCCGGCCCTCTTGACCCGCAGCGCGGTCTGGGAATACCTCTCGATGAGGTCCTCGATTTCCTCCTTGGTGGCGGCCCGTGCCGGGGTCTGCATGACCATACAGGTGGTGTCAGAGGCCGAGATGGGCTCGTCGTCTTCAGTGAGCTCCATGGTGACCTGCCTACCGGCGTGATGGATTTGCTGGACTATTTTGCATCCATACATGTGGCAGGCGTCGGCCAGTTCCTTGTATCCGGCGATGTACTTGTCACCGTCCAGTCGGAGCTGCCTTACCACATTCTTGCCCTGGGGATACTTGACTTGGGTATTCTCCACGATGATCATGCCAGCCCCCCCCTGGCAATACTGGCGTAATGGTCCACCATGAGATTCGTCACTTCGCCGGTCGCCGAAGCGAAGTTTGTGGTGGTAGGGGGATGTACGATGCGGTTCTTCACCTTGAGCTTGCCCACCGTTATGGGCGAAAATAAGTTAGGGTACTTTCCTGCCGAGAAGCTGATTCAACATTAATGATCGATGATCACCTCTCTCTCTTCTAAATTTTCCCCATTGGGAACTTGAATAAAACCTCCCTTTGTTGGCATAATTCAAAAACTCAACAGCATATTTAAATGTAGCATATTTGATACAATCGTATAAAGTCCCCAAATGGCTAATTTTGAAAATTTGCAATCAACGAATTCAGGTACTTACAAACAGCAAAATGGCAAATTCTGACTTTTTACGAGGTCGTCAATGTTGGATTGTTTAAAAAGTCGATCAACACTATAATAATATGCCGTTGGCCTTTTGACAAGTACGTATAAGATTTAGATGATAATTTTGTTTTGTCAAGATGTATCTGGGTTGCATCGCTGCCGATACTGTCGGGCAAACTCAATACCTTTGAGGAAGTTTGAATATTTTCACGTGGTTTCTTATTGACATCCCTGAACCCTTATCCTAATATTGACCCCCAAGAGAAGGTGGTGTGTATTGTATGCAATTCCTTAAAGGAGGGAAGCACCTATGGTAACGAACAAGTACCAAACATTGGAAGAAGACCGGCGTGGCGCAATATGCATCCTGTATCTCAACCGTCCTGAAAGGCTAAATGCCGTGTCCATTCAGCTTGTTACTGATTTAAACCATTTTTTAACCGAAATGCGTGATGATCATCAAATCCGCGTGATCATCCTTCGGGGAAACGGACGGGCCTTCTGTGCCGGATCGGACCTGACAGAACTCTCGAGTGAACCTCCTCCTGAGCAGGGCATGGGCCGGGTACAGTATACATATTATAGAATGCAACAGGCTGTGTCGGACATTATACTGAACATGCGCCGCTGCCCGCAGCCGATCATCGGCGCCATCCATGGGTTCGCCGTTGGCGCTGGTTTCAGTATGGCGCTGGCCTGCGATATCCGTATTGTCGGTGAGTCCGTTCGTATGAACGCCGGGTATGTCCGTGTCGGCCTTTCGGGAGTCGATATGGGAAGTTCCTATTTTCTTCCCCGGATAATCGGCTTTTCCCGTGCCGCAGAATATCTTTACACAGGCAGGTTCATCGATGCTGCTACAGCAGATCGATTTGGCATGGTATCCAAGGTCGTTCCCGATGACAAGCTGAACGATGCCGCCTTGGAGCTTGCAGAGGAGATCCTGCAAAATGCGCCCTTCGGCGTGCGCTTATCAAAGGAAGTGCTCAATATCAGCATAGATGCCCCAAGTCTTGACAGCGCAATCAAGATGGAAAACCGAACCCAAGTCCTATGTCTTTCGACGGAAGACGGTAAAGAAGGGATAAGGGCCATGATGGATAAACGGAAAGCGGAATACCACAACCTCTAATCACCAGCCTGCAACCTAGCGCGGTACATCATCCGGGCATCCTTCTCCCAGGAACGGATGCAGTATCTCGACAACGAAGGGACTGTCATCTATTCAGCGATGGGCAGCAAAGACCGGAAGATTTTCGACGCCCCGGAGTGGCTCGCGGCCATGTGCTCGCATGTCCCGAACCGGGGGGAACAGATGGTCCGATACTATGGTTGGTACAGCAATGTCTCGCGAGGAAAACGCCAGAAGGACGGTAGCGAAGAGGCCATTCCTTGCATCCCCGAACCGGAGGGGGACGCAAAGGTCTTTCGGCGAAACTGGGCCAGGTTGATACAGAAGATCTACGAAGTCGATCCCCTGGTCTGTCCGAAGTGCAAGGGCGCCATGCGGATCAGCAGCAGCATCGAAGACCCGTCGGTGATCCGGGCCATCCTCAATCACCTGGGCATCCGGCTCGTCAGGTCCAGGCCGCCGCCGAATACACAAAACAGGCAAGCAAGTTTCCCAATGCGACATGGACGATGTTTCTCAACTCCCCATCCATGACGATCTCCTCTATTGGGACTCTGAATATTCCTGGGACGAATATATTCAGGCGAAAGCTTTGAGAATTTGAAGAATCAGCGAAGCTAAATTGAGGCGTGAAGGATAGGTCTGCCTGAATGCCGCTAAAAATGGCCTTCGTGGCAGGTAAATCAACAAAAAGGTGAGCCGATTTATCAAAAAGACAGCCGACGCGATAAATCACTCGCACAATAATCGGCAACGCACCTCATATTTTGTGGTCAAAATCCTCGACGAAAATTTTCTCTCGACATCTCATCAAAGTTTCTATAGAATTATCGTACCTCCGGCTCTGCCGGAGGTACGAATTTGTGAACCGCTCAAAGCGGTTTGTTTATTGACCACCTGAAGGTGGTTCTTCTTCAAACATACTCGGTTGATCGAGGCGACGATCTTCTTTCTCCTGTCGCCTGATATATTCTCGGATGGTTTCTTCACCCGTTCCGACTGTGGACACGAAGTAACCACGAGCCCAAAAATTCTGGCCCGTAAAGTTCTTTTTCCGCCCCATGTACGTCCGGGCAATATGAATGGCACTTTTGCCTTTCATGTAACCTACGACCTGCGAAACCGCATACTTGGGTGGTATCGAGATCAGCATGTGTACATGATCGGGCAAAAGGTGCCCCTCTATAACGTTGCACTCCTTCTGCACGGCGAGGTCACGAAATGTTTCTCCCAAATACTTCCGCAATTCCCCAT
>MGQT01000020.1:0-115 GCA_001797935.1 Deltaproteobacteria bacterium RBG_16_54_18
AGCTGATACTGCGGCGCCAGCTCCATGATGACGTCATATTGGTTAGTGGGGGCAAAGATCGTGGAGATCTGACGGGAGCCATAGGCCGTGTAGAGGGCATCTTCCACCTGTTGGG
>MGQT01000020.1:163-7715 GCA_001797935.1 Deltaproteobacteria bacterium RBG_16_54_18
GAGATTTGCAAATAGCTCGTCACATCCTGGAACATCGGCAATTCCTATAGGTTCGCTTCGAGCACCGGGGCGACGGCAAAAAGCTCCTCGGTGTTGGGGCTTTGCAGGGTAAATTGATACTGACTCTTTGATAACGATCCTCCGATACGGATCGGCGGCGGGTTTTGTAAAAAGACCCGAACTCCGGGAATTTGTGCCAGCTTGGGGCGGAGCTCCTGGATGACCTCGTCGGCACTCAGGCGGCGCTCAGCCCTCGGTTTTAGCCGGAGCATGACGCGGCCGGTATTGGTACCCACGAAGGGTCCGACGGGTCCGACGCCGGACATAAAGGAAGCTACATTCGGGTCCTGGCTCACGACGGCAGCTACTTTCAACTGGTGCTCTTTCATGGAGTCGAAGGAGATCCCCTGGGCTGCCTCGGTAATACCGAAGATCTGGCCCATATCCTCGCTCGGGAGAAACCCCTTCGGTATGACTACAAATAGAACGATGGTCACTACAAAGATAAGGGCTGAAAAGGCGAGGACGGCACGGCGATGTTGCAGGGCAAGCTTCAGGCTTCTTTCATATGCCTGAATCATCCTCTTGAAAAATTGTTCAGACACTTCATAAATTCGATGGTAATGTTCCTCATGCGCGGGACGGAGGAAACGGCTGCAGAGCATAGGGGTCAGGGTCAACGAGACAAAGCCGGAGACCAGGATGGCAATGCCGATCGTGACGGCAAATTCGTTGAGCAATCTGCCGATAATCCCCCCCATAAAGAGCACCGGGATAAAGACGGCGACGAGAGAAAGGGTCATGGAGATGATGGTAAAACCGATCTCTTTTGAGCCGTTGAGGCTCGCCTCCAATATCCCCTCCCCGTGCTCGATATGGCGGACGATATTCTCGAGCATGACGATGGCGTCATCGACCACAAACCCGACGCAAAGGGTCAAGGCCATGAGCGAGAGGTTGTCGAGGTTGAAGCCCAGGAGGTACATGGCGCTGAAGGTCCCTATAATAGAGAAAGGGAGTACCATGCTTGGGATGATGGTTGACGAGAGGCTGCGAAGGAAAAGGAAGATGACCAGAACGACCAGACAGAGCGACAAAAAGAGGGTGAATTTTACATCGTTGACGGAGGCGCGGATCGACACCGAGCGGTCGTAGAGGGTCGTGAGATTGATACCCGCCGGCATCTGGGCCTGGAAACCGGGAAGGAGCTTCTTGATCGAGTCAACGACCTGGACCGTGTTCGTCCCGGGCTGGCGCTGAATGGCCAGAACGATAGCAGGTACCTGATTATACCAATTGGCGGTCTTATCATTCTCGACACTATTGATTACCCTCCCGATCTCCTGGAGGCGCACGGGTGAGCCATTCCGGTAGGCCACGATCAAGGGGCGGTACGCCTCTGCCGCCAATAACTGGCCATTGGCCTGTAACGTGACTGTCTGAGAGGGGCCCCAGAGTGTGCCGGTCGGAAGGTTCACGTTTCCGGTTCGAACGGCATTGGCGGCTTCGTCGATGCCGATGCCCCGCGTTGCCAGGGCTCGCGGATCAAGCTGAATGCGGACGGCGAACTTCTGAGACCCAAAGACCTGAACCTGGGCAACCCCGCTGATCATCGAGATGCGGGGGGCGATAAAGGTGTCTGCATAATCATTTACCACGGAGAGAGGGAGGGTCGGAGAAGTCATGACGAGATAGAGGATGGGTGAGTCGGCTGGGTTGACCTTTTGATAGGAAGGGGGGGACGGCAGGTCTGGAAGCTGCCTCGATGCCTTGGTAATCATTGCCTGGACATCCTGGGCAGCGGCATCAATGTCCCGGCTCAGGTTGAACTGGAGGGTGATCTGGGTTATCCCCAGGGCGTTGGTGGATGTCATGGAGTCCAGGCCCGCGATGGTGGAGAACTGGCGTTCCAAGGGTGTGGCCACGGAAGAGGCCATGGTCTCGGGGCTTGCCCCGGGGAGATTCACCGACACTTGGAGCGTCGGAAAGTCGACGTTCGGCAGGTCGCTCACCGGCAGCAGACGGTATCCCACCATGCCGAAAAAGAGGATGGCGAGCATGATGAGGGTCGTCGTGACCGGTCGCCGAATGAAGAACGCCGCGATATTCATGAACCTTTTTCCGGGGTGCTGAGGCTGCCCTTTATCTCTACCTTGGCGCCGGGGACAAGCTGAAGCTGCCCGTCTGTCACTACTCGATCTCCGGCCTTGAGCCCCTTATCGATGATCGACTGGTTATTGATGGTCCGGTTCACGAGCACGGTCCTGACCTCTACCGTGAGGTCGGGTTTGATCACGAAGACATACTGACCACTCTGGCTGGTTTGGACGGCCTGGGAAGGGACGATGATGGCGTCGGGTTGCGTTGTCAGTCTCAGCACGACATCGACAAACTGACCGGGCCAGAGTCGTCTCCCTTTGTTGGCAAAAGTCCCTTTCAGCAAGATGGTCCCCGTCGCTTTATCTATCGCGTTGTCGATGAACGTCAGGACTCCTCGTTCGGCACCCCTCGTATCATTTGGGGGGAGTGCCTCGACCTTGAGCATCCCCCGTGCCATGTACTTTTTAATCTCGGGCAAACTCTGTTCGGGGACGGCAAAGGCGACAGAGATGGGTATGATCTGATTAATGGTGAGCAGCTCGGTATCGTTCGCCTTGATGACGTTACCTCGCTTGACGAGGATGTTCCCGGTCCGGCCGTCGAGAGGAGAATGGATAAAACAATAGCCAAGTTGAATCTTGGCATTGTCTACTGCCGCTTCATCCACATGCACCAATGCCTCGAGTGCCGTGGCGTTCGTCCGGACCTGATCGTACTGCTGCCTGGCGATGGCCTGCTTTGCCATGAGGGCCTCATACCGCTTTGCATCTACTTTGGCATTATTTGCCAGGGCCTGATCCCGCGCGAGATTCGCCTGGGCCTGTTTGAGGGCAGCCTCAAGAGGGCGAGGATCAATGGTAAAAAGCGGCGCCCCTCTCCTGACCTCCTGCCCTTCCGTAAAATGAACCTGGCTGATTTCTCCGGCGACCATGGACTTGATCGTCACCGTGGAATAGGCCTGGACATTGCCGATGGCGCGGATTTCAACGGGGACCGCCCTTTGCATCACCGTATCCGCCATCACGGGTACCACTTTTGGGACAGCTTGCCCTTTATCTCCGGAAGAGCACGCAGCCATGAGGAGTATGACGCCTATCAATAATACCGATATCTTTTTCCCCTGCATTGAATTTTCGCCTCTCGAACCGTCTCCACGAGTCTTGCGTTTATAAAAACATGCCAAAATTGGGGGGATGAATGATCTTCCCTCTCCCCTGGGGGGAGAGGGTTAGCCCCGCCCCGTTTTGCATAAATCGAGGAATACGGGATGTCGCAACGCGACAGGTGAGGGGGAAATAATCTTATCATCACCCCCACCTTAATCCTCCCCCGTCAAGGGGGAGGAGAGGATTTTAAAGAAATAGATGCCCCGCATCTCTGCTGCGGGGTGGTTCACTTTAGTAACCCTTGTTGCCCGCACGTTGAATGACGGGGTGATCATTGTCGCAAAATATGGCTTCTTTGGCAAGAGGTCTTTAGCAGAAGTAAATGTTATGTTTTCCTGATCTTGCGTTCTAATTAGCAGGTACAGATTCCTTCCTCATGCGATCAATACGCTCTCGTATGAAATCGTCTAGTTTATAGAGAACTATAATTTCTACCTAGAGCGCAATTCCCGAGGCATTTGACGACTGCGCGGTACTATGCGGTACAGGACCGTTCTCTCCTGAATCGTTATCTCCCGTATCGAAACCTTAAATCTTGACAAAGAGATCGTCGTGGCGTTCAATTGCAGAGAGGGTGAAACTACCTAGCGAATTTCCAATACCGTGTAGACAATGACTCCGGCGTACATCACCTTGCACAAAAACAAGGAACTGCGGCGCAGGATTGCCGCTTTGCAAGAGATCCTTGAGCGCTGCCGGCTTTGTCCGCGCGCGTGTCAGGTGAACCGGCTGGCAGGCCTGGAGCAGGGTTACTGCCGGGCCGGGGCGGCGGTGATGGTCGCCAGCGCCTTCCCCCATTTTGGTGAAGAACCGCCGCTGGTCGGCTTTCACGGCTCGGGGACTATCTTCTTCTCCCACTGTAATCTGCGGTGTGTCTTTTGCCAGAACTACGACATCAGCCACCGCGGGCAAGGGGAACACCTCTCCGTTTCCGAGCTGGCGCAACGCATGATGGACCTCCAGGGCCAGGGTTGCCACAATATCAACCTGGTAACCCCTACGCACTACGTCCCGCAGATCGTTGCGGCCCTGCCCGAGGCGATCGAACGCGGGCTGACGATCCCCCTGGTCTACAACTGCGGCGGGTACGAATCTCTCGAGGTGATCAAACTCCTGGCAGGGATCATAGATATCTATATGCCCGACGCGAAGTTTGCCGGCGCGGACCGAGCCGCCGCCTATTGTAACGCGCCGGATTATCCGCTGGTCCTGCGGGAAGTCCTCTGCGAGATGCACCGCCAGGTGGGTGACCTCAGACTGGATGACCAGGGAATCGCGACGCAAGGGCTCCTCATTCGCCACCTGGTGATGCCGCAGGGCGTGGCAGGCACCAAAGAGATCATCGCCTTTATTGTCGAGCACGTGTCGGGAAATTCCTATGTCAACGTTATGGCCCAGTACCGTCCCCTGTACCGGTCAAGGGAATATCCGGAGATAGATCGCCCTATTTCCATGCGAGAATATCGTGAAGCGGTAAAGATTGCTCGACAAGAAGGTCTACACCGGGGCTTCTGATGAAAAAGACAGCGCAGGATGAATTGTTGAGATTACAGGAAGCGATAGTGGGGCTGCGGGAGCGGATAGACAGACTTGAACGAGAAATTCTCACCGGCGACAGGGCGCTGCAACAAGCGATCAAGGCCCGGGGGATGCAGATCCATTGCGATAACCCCGAAGACAAACTTCTCTTCACGGCAGAGGCATCACCGGAAGAACGGACTACCCTGTACCATCTGTTGCGGCACTACTCCTTCCGGCTCTTGCTCAGAGACGCGATCAAAAAAAAGGATGCCTTCCGGGAAGAAGATCTTGTACGGTATTGTTCTCTCGAAGTTGCCCGGCACTATATCGTCGCGCTCCGCGATCTTAAGCTCGTTGAGGACTTAGGGACTGGTGTCTTTCGCCTTGTGCAACGTTCTCTTTCCAGCTTCGGCCCGACGCTGGAGTGGTTTGTCGCGCAGATGTTTCAGCGGGAATTTGCTTCTCCGGCGATCTATGGTGTTCGCTTTAAGGAGACGTCGAGCGGGGGGGATTATGACGTCATAGCACGCTGGGAAGGAAAGCTGGTATATGTGGAGATAAAATCTTCTCCACCTCGGGGTATAGAGCGCAGCGAGATACGCTCATTTTTTGCCCGGCTAACCGATCTCTTACCCGACATCGCTTTTTTCTTCGTCGACACCCACTTGCGGATGCTGGATAAGATTGTCCCGATGTTTCAAGAGGCAATCGAGGAACAAGACGGACAACGACGTGACGATCTTTTCCCGGTTCGCAGAGTGGCCGATGAGCTCTTTCACATCAACCATCATCTTTATATCGTCAACACCAAAAAAGACGCGGTTGACAATGTCAACCGCTGTCTTATTGACTTTCTCGCGTATAACCGGGCCGAGCTGTTGCCTCTCATCCCCCCCGGCCGGCGATGAACACCGAGATTATCTTACGGCGTCCTTCAGTCCTTTCCCCACCTTAAACTTCGGGATCCTGACGGCGGGGATGTCGATCTCCTGACCGGTGCGCGGGTTTCTCCCCTTCCTGGCTGCCCGATTGGAAATGAGAAACGTTCCAAAGCCCGGCAAGCTGATCTTGTCCCCTGCCTTAAGGGCTTCAACGATCGTGCCGGTCAAGGAGTTGAGGGCCCTTTCAGCCGCTGCCCGAGGTATCTTGGCCTCTTTAGCCACTCTATCAATGAGTTCTAATTTCGTCATTTCGTCCCCTCCTCACATAAAATTGCAACAACTCAGCTCTACCCCCTCTACACCAACATACAGTCTGCCGTGTCATGCTTCGACCAGAGATATCTGCCGCGAACCCCTTTTTCGCACAGAACTGGTGCACGAGATATAGCACAAAAGGCAAGGGGTGACAAGCAAAAAAAAGAAAAAAAATTTGAAAAATTTATTCGTGAGTCACGTCGAGGAAATTACCCTGGTCTACTGTGACGGGGTTATGGTATACTTTTTTCATGAAGGTCTATCTCGATGCCGATGGCGCACCGTGGCGCGATTTGGTGATTGAGCGGGCGAAAAGGCATGAGGTAACGGTTGTGGTCGTTGCAGATTACAGCCACGTACTCTCCGTGGGCGATGGTGTGGAACAGGTTGTCGTTGACGACGGCATGGACGCGGCAGATTATGCTATCGTCAACCGGGTGCAAGAAGGTGATCTCGTTATCACCGACGATGTGGGGCTCGCCTCCTTAATCCTCCCTAAGGGTGCAAAGGTTATTTCTCCCCGTGGGTATGAGTTTGCCGAGGGATCCATGGAGGGGCGCCTCATTCGTCGCTGGTTCCACCGCAAAGTCAGGATGGCCGGCGGCAGGATCAAGGGGCCTCCCCGCCTCACCATGCAGGATCGAGACAAGTTCCTCGCCTTGCTGGAGAGCAAAATCATGAACGCAACAAGGAGAACTCATGCAGGTAGCTGACTTCCCGAACGACATTAAAGAGTATCTTGCCCCCTTTCATACCGATGCCGAAATGGCCTACGTGTGCATCGAGTGTGAGGCCACCTATCCGCTCGATCGCTTTCTCTACACCTGTCCGAGCTGTGGGGGCCTGTTGCGCATCGTTGACCTTACTTTTGATTCGCTCAAGGAGATCCCGGGGAAACAGTGGCGGAAAATCTTTGACTATCGCCGGATGCTCAATACCGACGCGCTCAAAGGGATCTTTCTCTTCCACGAGCTCATCTTTCCGCTTATCCCCCTGGATGCCGTGATCAACCTCGGGGAGGGGCACACCCCGCTCGTGCGGGTCAATCAAGCGCTGAGCCGCTGGGTTGGGGTTCAGTTCGCGATAAAAAACGACGGTCTCAATCCCTCGGCCAGCTTCAAAGACCGAGGGATGGCGAGTGCTATCAGCTTTATCAACTATATGATCAAGGTCAAGGGGGTCACCGAGTTGCTGGGGATCTGCGCCTCTACCGGCGACACCTCGGCGGCGGCCGCACTCTATCTCAGCTATCTTGATCACGCCGCGGTGCGCTCGGTGGTCCTCCTCCCCCAAGGGAAGGTCACCCCGGCGCAACTCTCCCAGCCTCTCGGCAGCGGGGCGACGGTAATCGAGGTCCCCGGCGTTTTCGACGACTGCATGAGGATTGTTGAGCAACTGGCCGAGGAGTACGACGTGTGTCTGCTCAATTCCAAGAACCCTATCCGCATCCAGGGGCAAAAATCCTATTCCTATGAAGTGGCCCAGCAGCTCGACTTCCAGACCCGGGATCTGGTGGTCGTGGTCCCCATCGGCAATGCGGGCAACGTCACCGCGGTGATGGAGGGGTTT
>MGQT01000020.1:7888-8908 GCA_001797935.1 Deltaproteobacteria bacterium RBG_16_54_18
GGTGGCGCGGCTCGTGGAGGAGCACTTCCGCGAGCGCTTTTTCGCCCTCCAGGTGACGGAGCAGGAGATCATCGAGGGGATGCTCATCGCTAACCGCCACGGCCACGTGGTCTGCACCCAGGGGGGTGAATCCGTCGCCGGCTTGAAAAAAGGCGTAGAGATGGGTCTCGTGGGCGCACACCATAAGGTCGTGGTGGACTCTACCTCCCATCAGTTGAAATTCGCGGGGTTCCAGCAGATGTACTTTGAAGATTCCTTCCCTCCGGGGTACGATATCAAGCCGCGGGAGGAGTTGAAAAATAAACCCATCGCCCTGGAGGCCTCTGCCAAGGCCATCGCCGGCCGTCTCGGCCTCAAGAAAAAGAAGTAAAGAAGTAATGAAACTCACAGAGCTTGGTGAATTCGCCCTCATCGCAACCATCAAGGAGATGGCGGCTGCAGGTGCGGATGTGATCAAGGGGATCGGCGACGATGCGGCAATCATAAGGCCTTCCCCCGGCATGGTCGCCCTGGTCACGACCGATCTCCTCTTAGAAGGCGTGCATTTTAATTTAGATTTTATTGATCCTTATCGCCTGGGAAGAAAGGCTGTGGCTGTCAACCTCAGCGATATGGCGGCGTGCGGGGGCACCCCCACGGCGTTTCTCGTTTCATTGGCAACTCCCGCTGAAACCGACATGGCGTTTGTGCGCTCTCTGTATCAGGGGATGCTGGAGCAGGCCCAAGAGTTCAAGGTGTCGCTCGTGGGGGGGGATACCTCCCGGGGAGAGAAACTGCTCATCTCCATTACCTTGATGGGTGAGGCAGAAGAGGCAAAGGTCATCTATCGCTCTGGCGCCAAAAAAGGGGACCATGTCTTCGTGACCGGCGCGCTCGGGGATGCCGCCCTGGGTTTGCAACTGTTAAAACAAGGGAAAAAAGACGGGGGATTGGTGCAACGGCACCTCGCGCCTGTGCCCCGCGTCAGGGAGGGGCGAGAGATCGCTTGCCGCGGCCTGGCCACGGCCATGATCGATATCA
>MGQT01000020.1:8992-9123 GCA_001797935.1 Deltaproteobacteria bacterium RBG_16_54_18
CCCTTTCCGAGGATTACCGCAAAGAGGTGGCAGGATATAACGCCGACACGTATGCCCTTGCCCTGACCGGCGGGGAGGACTATGAGCTCCTCTTCACGGCGCCGGAGGAGCGGACAGCGGCGATTCAAAAG
>MGQT01000021.1:0-12340 GCA_001797935.1 Deltaproteobacteria bacterium RBG_16_54_18
CCACGGGTCTCGCTCCGCCGCTGAGGGAGCGACAAGGGATGACCAGAGGCCGGTGGGCGATACCCATCGGCTTTTTATTTTTTGCCGTGTTACTATGCAGAGCATAAAATATTTTTCATTTTCTTATTGTGTACTAATTTAAAATCCCCCTTTTCTAAAGGGGGAAAGTAAACTATTATCTGCTCTGGGTAGTAAGTGGTACCGGGGTGAGACAATTATCGGAGGTGAGGGATGGGAAAAAAAGCGGCATTTGAGCCGGCACAACGACTGAAGGAACTCCCCCCCTATGTCTTTGCCGAGATCGAGGCAAAGAAAAAGGAGCTTGAGGCCAAAGGGGTTGAGATCATAGACCTGGGGAGAGGTGATCCCGACCTACCGACCCCGCCCCATATTGTCGAGCGGCTTAAAGATGCCTTGCAAGAGCCCGGGTACAACCGTTATCCCTCCTATGTGGGGATCACAGAGTTCCGCCGGGCAGCTGCCCGCTGGTATAATAAAAGATTCGGCGTCACCCTCGATCCCGAGACCCAGGTCATCTCCCTCATCGGTTCCAAGGAAGGCGTGTCGCACGCCCCCATGGCGTATGTCGACGAGGGTGACATCGCGCTCTTCCCCGACCCCTGTTTCCCGATATTTTATACCGCTATCCTTTTTGCCAAAGCGCAGCCGTTTGCCATGCCCTTATTGGAAGAGAACGACTTCCTTCCCGATCTCGGCAAGATCCCTCCTCAGGTGGCTGAGCGCGCCAAGCTGCTCTCGCTCAACTACCCTAACAACCCTACGACCGGTGTGGCGACAAAGGATTTTTTCCGCGAGGTAGTCCGCTTTGCCAAAAAGCACCACCTCATGGTGCTCCAGGACCTTGCATACTCGGAGATCTTCTATGACGGCCACTATGTCCCCAGCATCCTTGAGGTGGACGGCGCCATGGACGTGGCCATCGAGTCCCATTCCCTTTCCAAGACGTATAACATGGCGGGGTGGCGCATCGGCTTTGCCGTCGGCAATGCGGAGCTGATACGATATCTCTCCCTGGTCAAGACCAACATCGATGTGGGGATCTTCGAGCCGATTCAGATGGCGGGGGTGGCGGCCCTGGAGGGGGATCAGTCGGGGGTGGAGGAGCTGCGCCGGATCTACCAGCGGCGCCGGGACATCCTCGTTGCCGGCCTGCGCCAGGCCGGACTTGAGTTCAGGGTGCCGCTTGCCACCTTTTACCTCTGGGTGCGGGTGCCTGCCGGTTATACCTCGGCGTCTTTTGCCGATCACCTCCTGGAAAAGGCCGGGATCATGGTGACGCCCGGTCACGGCTTTGGCAAGGCCGGGGAGGGGTATGTCCGGTTCGCCTTTACCTCCCCTGCCGAGGCCCTGCAGGAGGCCGCCCGCCGTCTGGCAAAGCTGTACGGGGGAGGTACGTAATGGCCGAGCTGAGCTAACTTCTCAGCCGCCTTGCCGCGCCTCCGGCGCGAATCCCGCCAATAGCGGGACTCCGAGCGGAAATCTGCGTAACCTTATAATTCTCAAATGTATGACTGAACGCAGATTCCGCTCAGCTCGCCCAGAAAGGGCTCTTGGGGACAGAGGAAAAGGAGGGGCGGGTTGCTACAGCTTGTTGCGGCCTACCCCGCATCCGTTTTGACGTCATTTTAACGGCAATCGTACCTTAACGATCTTGTCCGGCAAGGCCTCAACAAGAAACCCCAGCCTTTTACAGATATCGAGCATCTTCGTATTATGAGCAAGCACGAAACCGTATATTTCTTCTAGCCCCTTCTCCTGCGCTATGCCGATGAGTACATCGAGCAGCTTATAACCGAGGCCCTTTCCCTGATAGTCGTCGTGAACGAGGACGGCATATTCGGCGCTTTTTTGGCTGGTCTCGGTTACGAGCGTGCCGATGCCGACAATCCTCCTTTTTTCGCGTACCTTTGTCTCGGCAACGATCCCCATCTCCCTGTCATAGTCAATGTTGCATTGCCGGATGTGCATTTCGTGCGAGGCGTGTTTGGCTGCCTGAAAAAATCTGCTGCGAAATGACTCTTCCGATATGGTGATATACATGTCGTTCACCAGAGGTTCGTCCTCGGGTTTAATCGGTCTTAGTATCACCCCCTCACCATCCGGAAGGGTCCATGGTACAATATATCGTGCCGGATAAGGTGCGATGACGAGATGGGGGTATTGAGAGAGAGGCTCCAGGCAGTTTTTATCCAATACAATCCGTGCATTCAGGGCGTATGCGACGCCGTTTGATATGGCAATGGGATTTATATCCGATTCCGCGATTTCAGGAAAATCGACGATCAGGTTGGAAAAGCTCACGATAATCTGCTCAAGCTGTCGCATGTCTGCCGGAGGCCTATTCTGGTAGCCCTTGAGTATTCTATATATCCTTAAATCTTCCACGAGCCTCCGGGCGAGCGTCTGATTCAGAGGGGGCAAGCCTACGGAGAAATCTTTGTATATCCGTACCGCAATGCCGCTCACGCCGAAGATCACTACCGAGCCAAAGACGCGGTCCTTTTTTGACCCCAGGAAGACCTGATAATCGATTTTTTCCAGCATCTGCTGGACTACGATACCGTTTATGCGGGCATCGGGGACAAAACGTTTAACTCTTTCGTAGAGTTTCTCGTACTCTTCTCGCAATTTCTCCTCGGAGCCGACCCCCCTGACTCCGCCCCCGACATCGGCCCTGACGAGGATGTCCGGCGAGGAGACCTTGAGGGCGACTGGATAACCGATTTCTCGAGCAATGGATGCGGCTTCGTCGGCAGATTGCGACATGTGCGTCTCGATCACCGGTATCCCGTAGTTTGTCAGAAACCGCATCGATTCCGTTTCGTTTAAGATGGTAACAGCTTCACCGATGGCCCTCCGAATGAGGGTCTTGAGGTTATTTTTGGGAGGGGCATGGTCAACGGGGAGCTCGGCAGGAGTTTCGTAGAGAAGCTCGAGGTTTCTCTTGTAATTGTACATGTAGAGGTATGTCCTCACCGCTTCTTCGGGGGTGTTGTACGTGGGAATGCCATGTTGCAGGAGTATCTCCCTTCCTTTCTGTACGCTCTCGCCGCCCATCCACGTCGCAATGACAGGCTTCCAAGCGGATTTTGTTACGTCCGCGACTGCCCGTGCAACCTCATCCGGTGCAGCAACGCCCTGGGGCGTAAAAATGATGAGCACACCATCTGCCCCGCGGTCTTTGAGACAGATATGCAGAACAGTTGAGAATCTTTCGGCATCCGCATCCCTGAGGATATCCAAGGGGTCTTCCCGTTTCCAGTGTGGCGGGAGGATCCTGCCGAGCTCCTCTATGGTCTCATCGGAAAGCCTCGCGATCTCGCCGCCGAGCCCCAGCAAGGTACTCGTTGCCATGATGCCCACGCCATATGAATTTGTGATAATGAGGAGCCGAGGTCCCTGTGGCAGGTGCCGAGCAGAGAGGGCACTGGCGGTGTTAAAAAGATCGATTGCTTCGTTGACCCTTACGACGCCGATTCTTTTAAATACCGCATCATAGACGTGCTCGGTATCCGCAAGCATTCCTGCGTAGGTGTGCATCTGAATTTCATCGTCTCGAGGCATACCGGGTCTGAGAGCGATGATGGGCCTATTGCGAGCGAACCCCTTAGCCGCGCTGGTAAACTTCCGTGCGCCGCCGATATTCCCTTCCACATAGATCATGATGGTTCTTGTATAAGGGTCTTCACCTAAAAAGTCGATCAGGTCGGCAAAATCAACATCGATCATGGAGCCGAGAGAAGCGAACATGCTGAAGCCCATATGGGCGCCGATTCCCCAGTCAAGGAGCGCCCTGCCGAAGGCACCGCTCTGCGAAACAAAGGAGATATTCCCTTTTTCCGGATTGACCTGTAAGATAGACGCATTCAGATTTTCGTTCGGCCTGATGATGCCCAAGGAATTGGGGCCGATAACCCGCGTCCCGTATTTTTTCCTGGCCTCGATTATCCTGTCCTCCAATGCCTGCCCAACAGGGCCAACCTCTCGGAAGCCGGCAGAGACGATGATGATACCCTCGACGCCGGTTTCGCCGCAGGTGCGGACGATGTCGGGAACCGTGTCTGCCGGGGTTGCAATGACGGCAAGGTCAATCTGCTCAGGGATGTCCGTTATGGCGGGGTAGCACGGGAGACCGAGGAGCGACTGTTTGCCCGGGTTGACGGGGAAAATCTGCCTCTCTTTCGACAGCAGCAAGTTTTCCAGGGCAATCCTCCCGGGAGCGCCTTCCTTATCGGTAGCACCGATGAGCGCGATGGTTTTTGGATTGAGAAGCTTTCTCACATCACCCATGGGGTATTATATTTGCGCATACAGGGGTTTTTGTCAATGTTATGTGCCCCGACAGACACTACTCGTTGACTTTTCATGATACCATGACAACGTATTCATTAAGTGGCTTTAATCGATATATTTTTAAATGAGGCTCATAATCAGTGAGGTCTTGTATATCCCGACGGCTCATTCGGCCCATGCAGGGGCATGACGGATATCGTATTGCGGCGCATGTTTCAGGAACATCTTTGAGGTTAATGAATCCTTAACCGTCTCAATTTCAATATCAGAAAGACCTCTTGGTCGGTCTTTATGTCCATCTCTTCAAAGATATCCTGCGGCAACTCGGCCAGCAATTGATTTTTCCCTACCCGGACTTTGAGCCTCATTAAAGAAGAGAATGGTTGTATGTCCGTTACCACCCCCTTAAAGCGATTTAACTCGGGTCCTGGCGGCTTCGTGGTGGAGATATAGATATCCCTGGGAAATAAAGCGATTTTTCTAATCCCGCCGTCTTGAAGGGGAAGAACGATTGACATACCTCCACACACGGCCTCCACTAATCCATGTCCTATAGGTTTTACCTGGTCACACGTCAAGATGTTGGGTGTCCCGACGAGATCGGCAACGGTCTCATTACGGGGATTAAAAAAGACCTCTGCCGGTGTTCCTATCTGCTCCACGTGTCCTGTATTTAAGACGGCCATTCTATCGGCCATTTCTTCCGTCTCGATCAGGTCATGGGTGACGTGTACGGTGGTAACCCCCAATTCCTCATGAAGCCGCCGTAGCTCGAGTCTGAGATACTTGGCGGTTCTGACATCGAGGCTGCTCAGAGGCTCATCTAAGAGCAGGATGCGAGGAGAGGTGGCAAGCGCTCGGGCCAAGGCGACCCGCTGTTTTTCCCCACCGCTCAAGGTACGAACATTCCGGTTCAGCAGAGGGGAGATGTGTAAGAGGTGGGCCAAGGTCGTCACCTGGTCGTTAATCGTTTCCGGCGGGGCATGTCTTGCCTTCAACCCGAAGGTTATGTTTTCCGCTACATTCAAAAAGGGGAACAATGCGTAATCTTGTGGTACATATCCTATCTGCCTTTGCTCCGGCGGTACGGCAGTGATATCAGCGTCATCTAGCCATATCTCTCCGTGCCGGAAGTGATGGAGCCCGGCGAGGCATTCGATAAGCACGGTCTTCCCTGCCCCTGTCGGGCCGAGGACGACAAAGTATTCACGATCGTTGATCGTAAGGTTTATGTCGCGTAACGAAAAGTCACCGACGCGAACCGAGAGATTTTTTATTTCGATCATAGATGATACCTTGTCGTGCTGATTTTTCTCAGGGAGATGAGGGCCACTAATGAGAGGGCGATGAGGATAAAGATCACTGCCACCGCTTTTTCCACGTCGGCGGCAGCCAGGTTCAAATAGATGGCGACGGGCAAGGTCTCTGTCTTCATCTTGGTGGCCCCGGCAAGGGTCACCGTGGCGCCGAATTCCCCTATGGCCCTGGCCCAGGTCAGGATACCGGAGGCTATCAAACCATCTTTTGCCAGGGGCAAGGTCACCTTCATAAAGGCCTTGAGCTTGCTGCACCCCAAGGTCCTGCTGACCTGTTCATAGCGGGGATCGATGCCGTCGAACGTAGACTTTAGGAGCCTGATCGCGAGGGCGGTAATCACCGTGAATTGGGCCAGGATAATACCAGGTACCTCAAAGACAAAGCGCGCTATCTTCACCTCAATTATCATACCGAGGGGGGTGTTGAAGAAGACGAGGAGGGCTGCCCCCAGGGCAATCGGAGAGATGACGATAGGGAGGTCGAGGATGGTATCGACGACGGATTTTCCCGGAAAATTAAATTTTGAGATGGCATAGGCCGCCGGAATTGCGGCAAGGATGGCAAGGGCGGCAGATATCGTGGCGGTGATCACCGTCAATTTGATGGCGAAGATGATTTCCGGGGATACGAGGGTAGAGATCATGGTCTCCCAATTTGTATAGGTTACCAAAGATAATACGATGCCGACAAAAAAGAAGGTGAGGAGGACAAGGCAGCTGATCGTTGCGGCCTTAAAGGCCCTCTCACTTGTGATCCCCTTCCAGTTATGAGATCTTCCAAAGTCCATCAGCGATAGCCTCTGAGACAGATTTTATTTTTGCACTGACAGGGTGTAGTTCACGGGGAGTTTATACTCACCACCGATCTCGGCCTTGGGGGCGAATCTGCGCGCTTCTTTTTCTGTAGCGATGTATCCCCACTTGGCAAATATCTTTTGCCCTGCGGGTGAGGCAAGAAAATCGATGAATCTTTGTGCGCCCTTTTTATCTTGGCTATAGGTTGATACGGCCGCAGGAATATAGGCGATCCTGGGGATCTCATGCGACTTTAATAAAATTGTATCAATTTTTTTGGGATTCCATTTAGAAAAGACATCCCATCCGATAACGGCATCGACCTTCTTCATGGCCACGAGGGCGGCAGTAGCCTCGCAGCTGGGGGCGTGGGTAACAATGTTTTTTTGTACCTTTGTGAGCAGCCCGATACGTTCGAGGACTTCCACGGCGTACAAGCCCACGCAGACCGCCTCGGGATTGCCGATGGCCACCCTCATCCCGGGCTTGGCAAGGTCGGAAAGGGTTTTGATATGCTTGGGATTTCCGTGCTGCACATCAATGGCTATGATGAGATAGGCAAGGATCGCTGCCGAATCGCGGTCAACGATGCCGTCCCGGATGGCCTTGACCATATAATCCGGTGAACCCGGTATATACAGGTCACCCCTTCGGGCCAGCTTCATTTGCGAGAGCATCGTTCCCGAGCCGCCGAGGTTAAGATCAACGCGAATCCCCGTCTCTTTGTAAAAGCGCTCGGCAGCTTCCTCCAATACCGGTTTGCTCGCGGAGCCGCAGAAGGCAATGAGCCTTTTTTCCGTAACCCCTGCTGCGTTTGCAAGAGAAAAAAACAGCAAAAAAGTTATAGCGATAAGACAAGCTACTCTCTGTTTTTTCGATGAGAGTTCCATGGTTTATCTCTCCTTATCTTGCGTTATTGTTAAATGAACATAACGAGGTGTATACCTGAAGTAATTTAACTTGTCAATACCCATTCTATGCGCTGACCCATGCATAGAAGGAGCCGTAAAGATCGCGGAGAAAATAAAAAAGATCTTACCTGCAATGTATAATAATTTTCAGGCGGCTATTTGTGTATGTGTCTTATTTTTTGACTCTTGACGAAGGCATCTAAATTTTTATGGAAGGCATTGTCTATCGATTTTTTTATCTCGTCACAGAACTGGCCATAGTGTTTCATAAGTTCATGTCCGGAAGGGGTGATCTTGGAATAACCCCCGCTTGAGCCGCCTACCTTCCTTTCGATGAGCGTAAAACCAAGCTTCTTTTCACACTCTCTCAGAATACCCCACGCCTTCCGGTAAGACATCCCCATTTCCCTGGCCGCTTGGCGCAGCGATCCCGTTTTAGCAATCCCTTGCAAAAGGAGATAGGGGCCTTCACCAAAGGCCTTTCCATCTGCCGATAGCCAAATTTTATAGCCGACCGTCACCTGCGAACGAGGCATAGGCACAACCTGATATTTTTTACACTATCTGATGTTTAATAACGCGTCAAGATTACTACCCGTAGCTCATTAATTTCATGAAAAAATTAAGATCAGTACTTACGTTCAGCAAGGAATTGCAAGAGGTGGTTGAAGATCGGGTGGGTAAAGTTAATGGCAGCGGCTATTGCTTGTGCCTTCTGTAATCTCTCTTCAATAAAATTTTGCGCCTCTTGCAGGATGCCCGCCTGTTCAACGGCGGCCTTGGCCAGGTTAAATTCCGGCAGCGCAAAAAGGTCTTGCGGGAATTGTGGATCAACTGCTGCCTTCTGGCGATACCCGATGGTGATATAGGTCTTTTTCTTCCTGCGCCAATCACTCCCGATATCTTTGCCCAGGGTTTTTTCATCTGCCGCAAAATCCAAAATATCGTCCTTGACCTGAAAGGCCAAACCGATATGTTCCCCCATTACCTTTAAATCGGCGAGCAGGTCTGTGTCGTCGGCGCCAGAGAGGTATCCCAATTCAAAGGCCAAGGCGATAAGCCGTGCCGTTTT
This sequence comes from Deltaproteobacteria bacterium RBG_16_54_18, assembly GCA_001797935.1. GTDB lineage: Bacteria > Desulfobacterota > B13-G15 > B13-G15 > RBG-16-54-18 > RBG-16-54-18. Next base: position 8,409 of record MGQT01000021.1, read on the forward strand.
TTGGGAGATCATGGCGAGATAATCATTTACGGTGACGTCGTCCCTCGTCTCAAATGCCTTATCCCTGGCCTGGCCTGCACAGACGACGTACATGCCGTCGGTAAAGGACTCGATCATCGTAATCAGATGGGGTGATTTGGTTGTCAGCAGTTTCTGGTAGGCCAGGGCAACCATGGCGTCACCTGATAAGATGGCGGTACCGACATCCCATTTCGTATGGACGGTGGCATGCCCGCGCCTGAATTGATCCTCATCCATGATATCATCATGGACAAGGGTGAAATCATGGAGGACCTCGATGGCCACGGCGGCAGGGACCGCTGCTTCGTACCGATGATAAAAGTTTTCCGCGGTTATGAGGGTGATTAAGGGGCGAATGCGCTTTCCCGGTAAGGTAAAAAAATAGGCGATCGGGTCATGCAAGGTCGTAATATCGGTAAAGGGGGTGAGGATGTGCAGCTCCCTCTCGATCCGCTCTTGATAAGGGTGTACTATGTCCGTTAACGATCCTGCCATCGATTGTCCCTCGGTTTACAACGAATCTGTTCTCAATCGTTTATCAATGAGATGCACGGCACGCTTACATAACAGCATACTATATATTTTGTCAATAAAAAACACAATATATGTCAAGACAGTTGTAATTCGATCTGATCTCCCCTACAATATTGCCGTCTCGATAGGAGCAAAAGAGAGTGAAGGTCAAACTGGCTAAGACAGCGGGGTTTTGCATGGGGGTACGCCGTGCGATGGAGATCGTGTTGGCGGAGAACAATAAGGGTGTACACCCCCTCTATACCTACGGCCCTCTGATCCATAACCGTCAGGTATTGGCGCTGCTGGAGACCAAGGGTATTAGGGGGGTTGATACCATTACGGGGCTGCGGGAGGGGACTATTGTCATTCGGGCACACGGCATCCCGCCGACAGAGCGCCGTGTCCTCAAGGCCTCGAGATTACGCATCAAGGACGCTACGTGCCCCCGGGTAGCGCGCGTGCAGGGCATTATCAACACGCATACCAAACAAGGCTACCATGCCGTGATCGTGGGAGATGAAGGCCATCCGGAGGTCAAGGGCCTCTTGGGCTACGCGCACGGCAGGGGACGTGTGATCGGCAGCGCAGACCAGGTGGCCCGCCTGCCCCGCATGAAACAGGTGGTGGTAGTAGCCCAGACCACGCAGGCAGCGCAGAACTTTCGGGAGGTGGTCGAGGCCATACAGGCGCGATTTCCCGGCGCCCTTATCTTCGATACCATTTGCGACGCTACCTACAGCCGGCAAAGAGAGGCGCAAGAGTTTGCCGGACAGGTGGATGGCGTCGTGGTAGTGGGTGGTTATGACAGCGGGAATACCCGACGCCTCGTGCAAATTTCCCGGGATGCGGGTATGCCGACCTTCCACGTGGAGACGGAAAGGGACCTTGACAAAGAAAAACTGGCGACGATGGAGGTCGTGGGTGTCTCAGCAGGGGCATCAACACCTAATTGGATGATCAAGAAGGTCGTCAGAGAGATAGAGGGAATTTGGACGCGCAAGGAGACCGCGCTCGGCCGCTGGCTTATGCGGGCTGGCCGGTTCTTACTGCTGAGCAATGTGGTCGTGGCCGGAGGGGCATTTGCCGTTGCCTCTGCGGCTGCCGTCCTCTCCGGGAGAAAGACGGATATGGTCTATCCCCTGCTGGCCTTTTTTTATGTCTATGCCATGCACGTGCTCAATCGTTTTCTCGACAAGGGGGCCAGCGCGTATAACGATCCGGAGGTGGCCTTTTTTTACCGGCGTCACCGCACCTTTCTGATTATTTCCGGAATAATCTCTATTATCATGGCGCTCGCCCTCGCATATTCCGTCGGACTCGGTGTCTTGCTTGCCATGGCGGCCTTGAATATCTTGGGGATCATGTACAGCATCCCCCTGGTGCCGGCAGGTATCAGACATCTCTGGGAGTATTCCCGGATTAAGGACATCCCGGGCTCAAAGACTTTGTCCGAGGCCCTTGCCTGGGGAGTGGTAAGCGTTGTGCTCCCTTTTTTGGGGAATCAGGTAATCGCGCTGCCGGCTGCCGTGACGGCTTTTATCTTTGTATTTTCGCTTACCTATATTCGTTCGGCCCTCTTCGATATCTTCCAGGAACAGGGGGACCTGATCGTCGGTGTCGAGACCCTTCCTATTACCTGGGGGGAGGAAAAGACGCTGCTGCTTTTGCAGGGTATTGCCATCTGTACGGCTATCGTGCTCGTTGTGGCATCTCTCGTGGGTGCGGTCGGCCCGTTCGCGTTTCTCCTGATCCTCAGTGTTTTTTCGTCCGTGGTGTGTCTCGTGGTATATGAGAAAAAGTGGCTTCATCCCGGCAGGCGCCTCGAGACCCTGCTGGAAGGAAATTTCTATCTCACCGGTCTCTTGGGTCTTGTCTGGCAGCTATGGATGTGATGCGCATTTTTCAGATCACCGGGGATAAAGGATATTGATGAACGAGCTGATCAACGTCTTGCGAGGGAGTAAAGGCCTTTTGGGTTTTAAAAGCACTGCGATAGCAGCTGCCTATCTCGGCGCTCCGCTCGCCTGTCTGATCTGTGTGTTTTATGGTTTGATCCGGTGGAATGAAGGACGACGGATGTACATGGCCGCCGTCGTGCGCTGGGTACGCGGGGGAATGCAGCGTTTGTTGAGGCGCAGGCAGGAGGGTATCCGCAAGGCAAGGAGGCAACGTCCGGTGAAAAAAGGGCGCGGCCGGTGGTGGGGGCTGCTCAGCTGACGTCTCGGGAGCGCACGGGAAATGGTTGTTACGATACTGGATATCGTCGTTGTCGCGGGTTACCTTGTCGGCGCGTGTTATCTCGTCTATAGAGGGCGGGGGCGGAGCCGCATGCCCGCGTATCAGGTGCGAACTGAGAGCGGTGTCATGGCCCTCTCGTACGGGGCGATCCCACTCGGTGCCACGGCCATTATCGGTTTCGGTGGGGGGGCAGCCTTCTTTGGTTTTTCCTACCTGTGGTTGAGCCTTGTCTGTATTATCGTGGGGATCTTCAGCGCCTTTGTCTTCTGCGGCAAGAGGGCCCGCCGGATGGGGATAGCCCTTAATGCCCATACCTTTCCGCAGTGGCTGGGAGAGCGCTATCAATCTCCTCTCATTCAGGCTTTTGCCGCCCTGATGGTCTTTGCCTTAATCCCTCTCTATGCGGCCGCGATCCTCATCGGGGTCGCCCGGCTCATCGAGGTCTCTCTCCATATCCCCTATGTGGCCGCGCTGCTTGCCTTCGCGGTATTTTTGGCCGTTTACCTCCTCCTCGGAGGGGGCAGGGGGGTGCGGTACCTGGACACCCTGCACGGCCTTTTTATGGTCGTCATTATGGCGATTTTCTGTTACTGGACCTATTGGCTGCTTGGGGGCGTTATCTCCGCCCACAAAGCCCTGGCGGAAATCGCCACGTTCGTGCCTGAGCGATGGACTGCCCTGGGGCACCAGGGGTGGACCGAGGGACTGCAGATGGGGAGTGCCTTCTGGTGGATCGTCGGCTCGAGCATCATATACGGCGTGGGGATCGGCGCACTCGTACAGCCGCAGCTCGTGACGCGGTTTCTGACGGCCGCCTCGGACCGGGAATTGAACCGGGGCGTGCTGATGGCGGGTTTTTTCTCCCTCGCTTTGATCGGGGTTCCCCTCGTCGTCGGGCCCCTGACTAATATTATTTTTATGCAGCGCTCTGAGCAGATTGCTATTGCAGCTGCCAAGGGGAATATGGATAAGATCATTCCCCTCTATGCCATGACCATCATGCCCTGGTGGTTTGGGGCGCTCTTTCTCATTGGGGTGCTGCAGTCGGCTACGGTTGCGTTGCGTTCGCAATTGTATAGCGGTGCTTACTCGCTCGGACGGGACTTCTACGGCAAGACCATGGGATTTCGCCGCGCCGGTGAGCTTTTCACCACGCA
>MGQT01000021.1:12387-12664 GCA_001797935.1 Deltaproteobacteria bacterium RBG_16_54_18
TTTTGCCGCCGAGCGGCATTGTCTTTGCCGCCGCCCTCTTCTTTGGGGTGACGGCGTCGACTTTTTTACCGGTCTATCTTATGGGGCTTTTTTGGAAGGGGGCCACGAGGGCAGGGGCCATGGCAAGTATGATAGGGGGGCTCGGCACGAGCCTTATCTGGATGGTCTTCTTCCATTATCAGGAATCGGCGGCCCTCGGGATCTGCGATATCCTCTTCGGCCGGGTCAACGTCTCTGCCGTCGCCGAACCGAACTCCCCGTTATGGCTGGTGCAGTA
>MGQT01000022.1:0-24419 GCA_001797935.1 Deltaproteobacteria bacterium RBG_16_54_18
AATGGGTCGAATATTTGGGTCTCCGGGTCAGTTGCCGGGCTGGGGGGGGATAGGTATTTCTATGCGGCCAGCGGCGGGGCAAGCTGGTTTTACCCCCTGGTCGGCGACCTGGTCTTAAACCTCAGTGCAAAGGCAGGGATGATCCGGGCATATAACGACAGCAAGGTCCCCTTGACGGAGAAGTTCTTTATCGGGGGTATCCGTACGATGCGGGGGTTCGAATATGGCATGGCCGGCCCGGTGGATCGTGAGCAAGAGCCCATCGGGGCCCTTAATACAGTGAGCTTTACCACGGAATTCCTCTATCCTTTAAGCAAAGCCCTGGGGTTGCGGGGTGCGGCCTTCTACGACATTGGAAAAGGATGGGGATACGAAAAGGGGCAGCAGGTCACGGATGACCTTACAAAAGGTATCTTCCCCCTGCGGCACGCCGTGGGCGTGGGTATCCGCTGGTATTCCCCGTTTGGCCCTATCCGGGTCGATTGGGGGTATAATATCAGTCCCCACCTTAATCGCGGGGAGAAATCGAACGTGTTTGACTTCTCGATGGGGGCGATGTTTTAATATGATAATGAATGAAGGAGAGAAAGGAGTTAGTCGATGAAAAAGGTTCTTGCGTGTTTTGTGTTTGTAGGTGTGCTTTTCGGTATGCTGATTGCCTCGCCCCTTGCCCATGCCCAAACGCTCAAGTTCGGCTATTTCGACCTCTATCGCGTTATGGGAGAATCCAAGCGATGGGCAAAGGAGAGGGATGCCTTTGTCAAGCGGGGGAATGAATTGAAAAGGGCCTTCGACCGAAAGAAAGAAGAATTAAATGCCCTCAGAGAATCACTGGAGAAAAAAGGAGCCATGCTCAACGCGGAGGCCAGGAAGGAGAAGGAGCGGGACTTCCAACAGAAAGCGAAAGACCTCGATCGATTGGGGCAGGATGCCGATACGGAACTCAAGCAGCTCGATAAAGAGATGTCTGAAAGGTTCATGATCAGCCTCAACAAGGTAATCAAGAAGCTCGGTGCGGAAGGTAAATATTCGTTGATCTTGGAAGCGGGCGCCATCGCGTATGCCGCCAAGGAGTTTGATATTACCGACCAGGTACTCAAGGCCTTTGACGCCGCCTCCAAGGAGTAAGGTATATGAAACGGAGCCTCGAAAGCCTGGCCCGCGAGGTTGCGGGCCAGGTGAAGGGGGACGGCTCGGTTGAGATATCGGGACTGGCGGGGATAGAGGGGGCCACAGAAGGGGATATTACCTTTGTCAGCGATGAGCGGTTTCTCCCCCTGTTGAAGGGGACGAGGGCCTCTGCCGCGATCGTCTCGCATGAGATACCTGACGTCTCCATTCCCCTGCTTATGACCCCCAATCCCCTCTTGGCCATGGCCAAGATCCTTGCGCTGTTCACCCAGAGGCCGTACGCACCCGAGGGGGTCTCGGAGAGGGCGTGGGTGAGCCCCTCGGCCCAGGTGAGCGCTGATGCGACGATACACCCCTTTGTCGCCATCGGGGATCACGCGCAGATCGGCGCGCGGGTTACCATCCACGCCGGTGCCACGATCGGTCCTCACGTTACTATCGGCGACGATACGATCATACATCCGCACGTGACCATCTATGCGCGATGTGTCTTGGGCAAGCGTGTTATCGTCCACGCGGGGACCGTCATCGGGGCAGATGGCTTCGGCTTTGTTAAGGATGGTGAGGTGAATGTGAGAATCCCCCAGGTGGGGATTGTGGAGATCGAGGACGACGTGGAGATCGGGGCGAACTGTTGCCTTGATCGTGCTACCTTCGGCAAGACCCTGATCAAGCGGGGCGTCAAGATAGACAACCTCGTGCAGGTAGCCCACAACGTGCAGATCGGCGAATACAGCATCCTGGTAGCGCAAGTAGGGATTTCGGGGAGCACGAAGCTGGGGAAGAACGTCACCTTGGCCGGGCAGGTTGGCTTGGTGGATCATATTACCATCGGGGACAATGTCATGGTGGGTGCCCAATCCGGTATTACCAAGGATGTGCCCCCGAACCAGATTGTCTTGGGGAGCCCCCCGTTGCCGCACCGGCAGTTTTTAAGGGTGGCTGCCGTCTGGTCCAAGCTCCCGGAGCTCAAAAAGGAGCTTGATCGTTTGATCAAAAGGGTGGAGGCGTTAGAGAAGAAGGCAGAGGTAGAAAGACCATAGAGAAGGAGGAAAAGATGCTTGATGTACAAGGGATCATGGATGTCTTACCCCATCGATATCCCTTTTTGTTTGTCGACCGCATTATAGAGTTGGACGAGGGGAAACGCATCGTGGGGATCAAGAATGTCTCGATTGATGAACCATTTTTCCAGGGTCACTTCCCCGGCGAACCGGTGATGCCCGGTGTTCTGGTCCTTGAGGCAATGGGGCAGACCGCAGGCGTGTTGGCGTTTCGGGCCATGGGAAAGGAGGCGGAGGGTAAGGGAGTGTATCTTATGTCCATGAACCGGGTGAAGTTTAGAAGGCCCGTTGTCCCCGGAGATCAACTGCGTCTGGAGCTCGATGTGGTCAAACACCGAGGTATGATATGGGCCTTTATCGGGAAGGCCCTTGTAGGGGATCACGTCGCCGCTGAAGCGGAGATCCTGGCCACGATTATGGATAAGGAGGTTGGCGAGAGATGATACATGAGACAGCCTTGGTGCACCCGACGGCTGAGGTGGCTGATGGCGTTGAGATAGGACCATACTCGATCATAGGAGAACGGGTAAAGATCGGTAAGGGCACATGGATCGGGCCCCATGTGATCATAGACAAGTGGACGGTGGTAGGCGCTGGTTGCCAGATTTATCAATATGCGTCGTTAGGCGCTCCTCCCCAACACCTGCGCTATGGCGGTGAGGAGACACCCGTCATCATCGGGAACAACAATATCATCAGAGAGTACGTGACGATACATCGCGGTACCCCCTTTGGCAATGGGAAGACCGTGCTCGGGAATGATAACTTTATCATGGCCTATGCCCATGTGGCGCATGACTGCATCCTCGGCAATCGCATCATCATGGCCAGCTATGCGGTGCTGGGGGGGCATGTCGAGATCGGGGATTACGCCATCATCGGCGGTATCGTGGCAATCCATCAGTTCGTCAGGATTGGTGCCTATGCCTTTATCGGCGGGGCGACGGCGCTGACGCGTGACATTCCTCCTTACATTACGGCCTCGGGGATGAAGGTGAAGTTCTATGGGATCAATGTCCTCAATCTTAAACGGCATAAGGTCCCGGAGAAGGCTATTCAAGGATTGCGGAAGGCCTATAGGGTGCTTTTCCGCTCGGCCTTGACCATGGAAGAGGCCGTCAAGAAAGTACAGGATGACCCTGTTTATACGATACCGGAAGTAAAATACATGGTGGAATTTATCACGGCGTCAAAACGGGGGATAACGAGACGATAGCCGTGACTGAAGATAGGATCAAGGTCGGCGTCGTAGGAGTGGGGTATCTCGGGAGGATCCATGCGCAAAAATATGCGCATATTCCCGAGGCGCAACTCGTCGGCGTGGTCGATCTCGACGAGGGATGTTGCCGAGAGGTGGCCACGAATACGAAGTGCCGGCCCTTCGCCGATTATCGTGATCTCGTGGGGCAAGTTGAAGCGGTGAGCATTGCCGTTCCCACCCTTGCCCATTATCAGATAGCCAAGGCGTTCTTACAGGCCGGGATTGACGTCCTGGTGGAAAAACCGATAACCGCGACGATCCACGAGGCCTCCGAACTCAACGCGCTTGCGCGGGCAGAAGGCGCGATATTTCAGGTTGGACATCTGGAGCGATTTAATGGGGCCTTGCAGGCCGTGCAGGGGGCATTAGAAGATCCCTTACTGCTGGAGTCATTCCGTCTCGCCCCCTTTACCGGCAGGGGGGCCGATGTCGACGTGATCCTTGATTTGATGATCCATGACCTTGACATCATCCTCAGTCTCCTCGATGATGAGGTGGTGCAGGTGGAGGCAGTCGGGATATCTGTGTGTACTCCTCATATCGATATTGCCCACGCGCGACTTGTTTTTAAAAGTGGATGTACGGCCAACATCACGGCGAGCAGAGTTGCACAAGAGCGGGTGCGCACGATGACTATCTTACAAAAAAAATCGTATCTCACGGTTGATTACCTCAAACAGAGCCTCACCATCACCCGCGGAAAGGACCAGGGCGACGAGCGGATGCAAGTTGATGAGATCGTAAATATTAACGACTCTCTCGAACAGCAACTCACGGCCTTTTTACGGAGTGTGCGCAAGCGTACCCGTCCCGTTGTTTCCGGCGAGGATGGTCAGCGGGCCTTGGAACTCGCCTTCCAGATTGCCGATGTCATTAAGAAGGGATAAAGGCACGGTGGCGAAAAATACCGCACGAACGATCGTGATGGTGGCGGGAGAGTCATCGGGTGATCTCTATGGGGCAAAGGTGGTGGAGGCAATAGCAGCACGAGCACCTCAGATTAAATTTTATGGTATCGGAGGGAAGGGGATGAGGAGCAAAGGGGTTCGGTTGCTCGCTTCCTCCGATGAGCTTGCGGTTGTGGGGGTGACCGAGGTGCTGGCGAAGGCGGGCAAGATATGGAAGGCGTGGCGTGGTATGCGGCGCTTTATCAAGGATCAAAAACCGCATCTGGCTGTTCTGATCGATTACCCGGGTTTCAATCTGCGGTTGGCCAAGCTTTTCCATGCGCATGCGGTGCCTGTCCTCTACTACGTCAGCCCGCAGGTCTGGGCGTGGCGCTCCGGACGAATCAAGAAGATTGCCAAACGGGTGTCCAAGATGGCGGTCATCTTACCCTTTGAGGCACCCCTCTATAAAAAGGCCGGAGTGGATGCGGAGTTTGTCGGGCATCCGCTCCTCGATATTCTCGAGACCGGGCTCACCCGCCATGAGGCGCGCAGGCGGCTGGAGGTATCTCGCGACACCCTTCTGATCGGCCTCTTGCCCGGCAGCAGGGAACAAGAGGTCAAGGGCCTTTTACCACCGCTCATCGGCGCGGCGAAGATCTTGAAGCGCGATTTTCCCTCTTCTCGTTTTATCATCCCCCTTGCCTCCACGATTCGAAAAGACGAAGTGCAGGGGCTGATAGCGCGGGCTGCGCAAGGCGCACAAGGCGCACAAGGCGCACTTCCCGTCGAGATCGTCGAGGGAAGGACCTTTGAGGTGATGAGGGCGGCGGACTGCTTGCTCGTTGTTTCAGGTACCGCCACCTTGGAGGGGGCTATTGCCGGAGCCCCCATGGTCATTATTTATCGGTTGAGCCCCATAACCTATTTGATCGGCAGGATGTTGGTAAATGTGCGGTGTATCGGTCTGGCAAATATTGTGGTGGGTAAGAAGGTAGTGCCGGAGCTGCTTCAAGACGAGGTGACGCCGCAACGGATTGCCCGCGAGGCAAAAGCGATCTTGCAGAATGCCGCCAAGCGAAAGGCGATTAAGGGTGAATTTCAACGCATTAGAAATAAGCTGGGTGGCAGGGGCGCCGCACAGAGGGTGGCCCGCATGGCCCTGCAAATGATGGGAGTACGATGAAGGACAAAAATATCTCTGCGAAGACAAGGCGCGGTACGGAACGTCCTACAGACAAAGCATATGTCACGACCGGCCAGGGTATCTATTTCCGCATCTTGAAGTTTGTCCGGCCCTACTGGCCCCGGCTGCTTATAGCCATGGTTTGCATGGGAGGGGTATCGGCGATTACGGCCGCGTTTGCGCTGCTCACCAAAAACGTGCTTGATGATATCTTCATCAACAAAGACCAATTCATGTTGCTGGTCATCCCGCTGGCGGTTATGGGACTCGGTATCATCAAAGGGTTCTTCTCCTTTGGAGAGGGGTATCTGATGAATTATGTGGGACAGCGGGTGGTGGCGGACATACGGGAACGGCTCTACAGCCATTTACAGACCCTCTCTCTTTCCTTCTTTGATCGGACACCGACGGGCGTATTGATGGCCCGCATTACCAACGATGTGAATGCGGTGCAGGGCGCTGTCTCGGATGCGGTGACCGGTATGATCAAGGATGCCTTTACCGCCATCGGCCTGGTCGCCGTTGTCTTTTATCGGGATTGGCTCCTTGCCCTAGTGGCCATATTTGTCTTTCCCTTGGCGGCCTATCCCCTCGTGGCGTTCAGCAGAAAGTTGCGCAAGATCAGCAAGCGGACCCTGGAGACCATGGCCTACATCAGCACGTTTCTGCAGGAGACGATCTTCGGCCACCGGATCGTCAAGGCATTCAACATGGAGGCTTATGAGAACGGACGTTTTCACAATGCCAACGAGCAGTACTTCAAGTATCTCATGAAGCGGGTCAAGATCCGTGCCCTGTCTAATCCGGTCATGGAGTGGCTGGCGTATATCGGCATCGGCGCCTTTGTATGGGTCGGCGGTTATCGGGTCATTAACGGGTCCATGACGGTAGGAGAATTCTTTTCCTTTATGACCGCTATGGCCCTCCTTTATGATCCCATGCGGGGCATCAGCAAGGTTAATCTCGTTATCCAGGAGGGAATTGTTGCTGCCCGCCGCGTATTTGACATCTTAGACCTCAAACCGGAGGTTACCGATCAACCCCATGCCAAACCCCTGCCGGGTTTTTCTCACGTGATCGAGTATCACAATATCATCTTTCGATATGATAAAGAGGTAGTTTTGGATCGGGTAAGCTTTTCCGTCAAGGCTGGTGAGAAGGTGGCCCTGGTCGGGTCAAGCGGTGCAGGGAAAACGACGGCCGTAAACCTGTTGCCGAGGTTCTATGATGTGACCAAGGGCAAGATAACCATTGATGGGATTGATATTCGTCAGGTGACCTTACAGTCATTGCGCAGGCAGATCGGCGTGGTGAGCCAGCAGACCCTCTTATTTAACGACACCGTGCGGAGCAACATCGCCTACGGCAGGCCCGATATACCCGAGCGCGAGGTGATCAAAGCGGCCCAAATGGCCGATGCCCATGATTTTATCAGCAAACTCCCCCAGCGATATGATACCGTCATCGGCGAGCAAGGGGTCATGCTCTCGGGCGGGCAACGACAGCGTATCTCCATCGCGAGGGCCTTGCTCAAAAACGCACCCATCCTGATTCTGGATGAAGCGACGTCCTCCCTGGATACGGAATCGGAGCGCGAGGTGCAGGAGGCGCTCGATCGGTTGATGGAAAAGAGGACCGTCTTGGTCATTGCCCACCGCCTTTCAACCGTGAGGAATGTCGACAGGATCCTCGTCTTGTCCGAGGGGCGGATTGTTGAAGAAGGTAACCACAAAGCGCTTATGGCCAAGGGGGGTGAATACAAAAAACTTTACGAACTCCAATTCCAGGATGCGGACCGCCCGTTACAGGAGGTGGCGTAGCGGAGTGACGCGATTATGGAGACGATGAGAGATTGATGACAAGTATGGAGAGGGCCGGGCGCGGCCTTTTTTTCTTATCAGGTGCTGCTCGAGCATCTTGCCGGATGATGAGATACACGAGGCAGCAAGCGCAGGAGTTAATCGAGGTGCTTGATCGTAATGGTGAGCCTGAGATATGATCTTTCTAACCAAGGGGTAAGCGTGGTTACACTGGGCTATCTTTTCTATAATTGTGTTATCATTGTCCTTGCTTTATGCGCGCTACCTTTTTCCCTCTTGAAGATTCTCTGCTCAAAGGGAACGCTGCATGGAGAGCGTTGGGGCGTGTATGCGCCGGCGTTTTTGAGACAGAGAGGGCGTAGACCTACCATCTGGCTGCACGCGGCCTCGGTCGGCGAGGTGCGGGTCGCGCTCTTGCTCTTACCGCAAGTCAAGAAGGCGTATCCCTGCCACAGGTTCGTGATCTCCACGACTACCACTCAGGGGAGGGCCGTTGCCGCTCAAGCCGAGGGGATTGATGCGGCCTTCTTGGCCCCCTTGGATCTGCCGTGGATAGTGAGACGGGCGATGAAACGTATTCAACCCCGTCTCCTGCTGGTGGCGGAAACAGAACTCTGGCCCAATCTTTTGAAGGAGGTAAGGCGCGGAGGGATACCTCTTATTTTGTTTAATGGAAGGATCTCTCGTAAATCATTCCGCTTTTATCTCCCCCTGCGCTTTTTTTTCCGCGGTGTCGTGAGGAATTTCGATGCCCTCTGCCTTAAATCAGACGCTGACAAGGAACGCATGATACGCTTAGGAGCGCTCCCCCAGACGATTCAGGTGACCGGCGATATCAAGTTTCACCAGCTAGCTCCCCTTGTTGCGACCGAAGGCAGGCGGTTGCGGCGGGAATTGAGATTGCCTGCAGATGCCCCTGTCCTGATCGCCGGGAGCACGCATGAGGGTGAGGAAGAATTGGTTATTGGGATATTTAAGGAATTACGAGCCAAGTTCCCCCGGCTTATGGTGATTCTGGCACCCCGCCACCTGCAGAGGGTCCCCCGTTTGGAAGGGCTCTTAAGGGCCCAGGGGGTCAGATGGGTGAAGCGAACGATGATCAGTGATAAACACCGACCTGAGGAGGTCATCGTGCTGGATACGGTTGGTGAGCTAACGGCCGTGTACGAGGTGGGAACGGCCATATTCGTTGGAGGGAGTTTTTCCAAGGTGGGGGGGCACAATATCTTAGAGGTCTTGGCACTCGGCAAGGGGGTGATCTTTGGTCCGCATGTGGAAAATATCCGTGATGTTGCACGGCTTGTCGTGGATCGGGAGGCAGGGATGCAGGCAAAGACCCCTGATGAGTTCAGGGAGGCCGTCCAGAGGCTGCTTATCGATTCGCGTTTGAGAGAACAAATGGGTAGGCGAGGGCTGGCATTTATCCGCGAACAGCAAGGGGCTGTGGAAAAAACCATGAAGATCATCAAGGCATCTTATAAAGGATGAAAAAAGTTCTGCAGAAAAAGAGGTGGGAGGAATATTTCTTTCAGGGTAACGGCGGCTGGATAAGGGGAATATTCCTCTTGCCGCTTCTTGTCTGTTCCTGGATCTACGGTGCGGTTGTCCGACTCAGAGTAACACTCTACAGGAGGGGGTTTTTCAAGATACGGCAACTTCCCTGTAAGGTCATCAGTGTGGGGAATATAACCGTGGGGGGGGCGGGGAAGACCCCCTTGGTAGCGGCCTTGGCCAAGGAACTACGGCAACGGGGATTGCGCGTGGCGATACTGAGCAGGGGGTATAAAGGCACGAGCGAACAGACAGGGGGGATTGTTTCAGACGGGCAGAGGCAGTACCTGACCCCTGCGGAAGCAGGTGATGAGCCCTCTATGCTGGCCAATCAGTTACCGGATGTCCCCGTGTTAGTAGGCAAAAAGAGATATGCCATGGGGGTTAAGGCCTGTGAACGATTTGACTTAGATGTGATAATACTCGATGATGGTTTTCAACACCTCGGGGTTAAACGGGAGGTCGATATGGTACTTATCGACGCCCGCAGCGGTTTCGGCAACGGACACCTTTTTCCCCGGGGCCCTCTCCGGGAACCCCTCACCAGCCTGCGACGCGCCTCTCTCATTGTGCTTACCAAGGCGGAAGCATCCGGTCCTCAGAAAGAGAGGGAAAAACAACTGCGTCGGTATGCGCCGGATATACCTCTGTATCACAGTCGCTACAAAACAGTCTTTCTCCGAGACGCGGTCTCGGGCACACTCTTAACCCCCGATTGGCTGCACGGGAAAAGGCTGATTGCCTTTGCAGGTATTGCCGACCCAGAATACTTTTTCTTGCTTGTAGAACGATTAGGGGCAGATGTCGTGAAAACGATCAGCTTTCCCGATCATTACGATTATGGACGTGATGACATAGCGATGCTCCGCCCGCTCAGCAAAACAGTTGATGCCATTGTTACGACAGAAAAAGACTTTGTCAAGCTGCAACAACTACCTTTGAATGATATACCGCTGTATATTCTCGGCATCGAGCACGAGATGATGGAAAAAGAATTTTATCAGACGGCAGCTTCATTTCTGTTTCGGTGAGCATTCCTTTCTCTCCCTTCGATAAAGACATAGTTGAAGAATACATCCGAATGTCGTACACTGCACCAGGGTGAACTAAGCGATGAGCGGACCATACATCCTGGTGGTTGATGAGCGGGGAGAGATCCTTTATGCCGATGACCTCGTCAAAGATGCCTTTGAAGCGAAATCACCCGGTCACTATCGTTTTGAGAAGATTCCGCTGGGAGGTACGGGAGAGAACGCCGCGTATCTGATCAAGGTCTATCCTCCGGAAGAAGAGCTCATAAAATTCTTTTCCGTTTTTATTCATGAATTTAAAAACCCTTTAGGGGCTATTAGAGCCCTCGCCCAATCGCTCGAAGCAAAATTCAAATCCGACGCCGACTATACGGATAAGATCAAGGTCTATACCGGGAGGATCATCAGCGAGATCGATCGTCTCAATTCTCTGCTCGCGTCGGTTAAATACATATCCCGACCTGCCATACGGTACATGGTCGATTTTAACTTTGCGGAGGTAATCCGGGATGTTACAGACCTTTATCGTGAAGAGCTGCGCCAAAAAGGAATTACCATAGAGCTAGAACTCGAGAAAAGGGACATCATGTTCCGAGGCAACCCCGACAGTTTTCATCAGATATTGTCGAATCTTATTAAAAATGGACAAGAGGCATTACTCGAGAGAAAAGGGGGAACGATTCAAGTCGAGTTGGCGACACGTAATCAAAGCATAGAGCTCGATGTGATCGATAACGGTAAGGGCATACCGGAAGAAGTGATGGCCTCGCTTGGCAAGAAGCCCTTTATTACCACAAAGCCCTATGGCATGGGATTGGGGTTATTCGTGGTGGAAACCCTGACAAAAGGTTACAGCGGCTCCGTAACATTCACCCCGGGACCTGCAGGACGTGGTACGAGGGTCACCATATCCTTCCCGTCATTGAGGACGGAGGGGGCGTAAGAGATGGATGTGCTGCTGATAGAAGATGATGCTGCCTTTGCCTTTTCCATTGCGGATTATCTCGCGGACAGGGGGTATGTTGTGACCGCATTCCGCGAAGGGCTCAAGGGAGTTGAAGAAGCGCAGAAGGGGTATGGGTGTATCCTGCTCGATTTGGGGCTCCCCGATATTGATGGGATGCGTCTGATACCGCAATTACGCGAAACGGCACCCCGTACCCCCCTGATCGTGATGACCGGCAGGGATGATGCCTCCACGGCTGTCGAAGCCATGAAGGCCGGGGCCTATGATTACCTTACGAAACCCGTTGATCTCGAAGAACTTGCCCTTACGCTGCAACGGGTCGGCGCCATGGTTTCCCTCGAGGATAAGATTTCCTATTTGGAGGCCAAAGAGGAATTTGTTCTCCTCGGTCAATCAAGGTCCTTGGAGGAAATCAGGAATTTAATTGTCAAGGTTGCACCTCATGCTACGCCGGTGCTGGTCGTCGGCGAGACAGGGGTGGGGAAAGAGGTGGTGGCACGCTTGATCCACAAGACCTCAGGCCGCCGGGGTAACTTTGTGGATATTAATTGCAGCGCCATACCGCGGAATTTGTTCGAAGGTGAATTGTTCGGGTTTAAGGCGGGGGCATTTACCGGGGCGACACAGGGTAAAAAGGGACTTATTCAATTGGCCGACGGCGGCACCTTATTTCTGGATGAGGTCGGCGACCTCCCCCTGGAGCTGCAGCCGAAATTGCTCCGCGTCTTAGAGCAGGGAGAGGTTCGTCCCTTGGGAGAAAGCAAGAATGCCCGCGTTGATGTCAGGATTATAGCGGCGACCAACAACGATCCGGAGGTCATGCTTGCCCAAGGGGGGCTGCGGCAAGACCTCTATTTTCGTCTCTCTGCTTTTATTGTCCCTATCCCGCCTTTACGAGAGCGAAAGGAAGATATACGCGTTTTAGCGGAATATTTCCTGCAGATGTTCTCGCAAAGAATGCGGAGGCATATAGAGCGATTTTCGCCGGAGGTTCAAGACGTTGTGCAGCAGTATGCGTGGCCGGGGAACGTCCGGGAGTTGAAGAACGTGATCGAGCGGGGGGTGATCATGTGTGATGGGTCGATCATGGCGAAAAAGCACCTGCCACTGGAACTCACGCACAAGCCGCAGGAGATCATCCCTTTGGGGGAGATAGAAAAGGAACACATCAGCGCGGCCTTGCGACGATTCCAGGGAAACATTTTGCAAACTGCCAAGGCCCTCAAGATTCCGCGCAGCACCCTGCGCGACCGGATCAGGGATCTGGAAATCTCCTATAAACCATAGCCGAGACAGCGCTATGGTCTAGTTTATCTTAACGAAATCAACAATTCCATTGATTCCACATAATAGTAAATCACAGAGTATTATATAGAATTCCCCGCTCTATTTTAACGTTCTTTCACAAAAAAATATTGACACGTCTCTCATATTCTGTATAAGATTTTATTGTTAATAGAATAAACATAAAAATAAATGTTAGGCGCACTTGTGAAAAAGGCTTTTCCATACATCGCTGGCATGGTAATTCTCATATCGGTCTTTCTTATTTATAGCCTTTACAACTCAAATGGTGTTCACGAGTCATCGTTGGCTTTAGAGTTTTCCAGCAATCAAGTTTTTCCTACTTACGCAAAATCCAAAGACGGTAAGCCATACACTGGTTCTGCATACGGCACATTTTTCGGTGAAAAATCACTTGATTGCACCGAGTGGTCTGGCCAATTTACCAACGGTATCCCATCTGGTGTTTTTAAGTTATATTCTGCTTGCGGGTCACCTAGTTCATCATGGGTATACAATAATGGTACTTTCGTCAAGCGCACCTAACCAGGCCAGGCACGCCGCACACTTCGTGTGCCGGACACGGTTCGCGCTGCGCCCGTGCCGGCAACGTTATGCAGACAGAAAATGGCTTCAATATCGCAGGTATCGTATATTATTCATTGATGCGGAATGAGGTTACTATAGTGACTCATTTTGAAGAAGTCGTTTGTCCGCGCTGCAATATTGGGTTCGCGCCTGATACGGTACAATGTCCCATCTGCAAGACAGTTGTCGTTACAAAAAGCGAGTATCGTGTAACTCCCCACCCGGTTGTATTACATGATGATCTATCATCACTCGCAAAACTACGGACTGCCGGCGTGAAGTTGATTTACCGTCTGCAGGATGAGCTTACCGAGGCGGGCATTCCGCATCGTACGGAACTGTCCGATCCTCCCCATGTTTGTATGTCTTTCTCGGTCTATGTTCGGCCTCAGGATCTCCTCCGGGCACAGGCTATCGATGAAAAGATTTTTGTAAATGAGGTCCCGGAAAGCGAGGGGATGCACCGCGTGGAAGATCTCGATTTCTGGTCTTGTCCGGCTTGCGGCAACCATCTCGGAGAACGAGAACTCTCGTGCGGAAACTGCGGTCTTGTTTTATCTCCGCCCGAGGGTCGTCGCTGTAATAGGTGTGGGGAGATGATTACGATTGATGCTCAGCCATGTCCCCACTGCGGGTGCAATATCGGTTGGGGCAATAGCTAGGTTTCTTGTATGGTGATTGCCGGATGAGGACAAGGGAAAGGCCATTCATGGCTCGGTTTTTATAACCCAAAGCAAAAGGAGGGACGATATGGGAAACGTGTTCTTTGCCATCAGTGCATATATTTTCATGAGGGCATTTGAGGTGATCTTTGCGGAGCAAAAGAAGACGGTTTGGTACGATAGGACGATCCGCATTATCGGCTGCGTCGTCCTCTACACGGCCGTCGCCTCTATGATATGGTTCTATTTCGAAGGAATCCATCTGCTGGGGTTCGACCCGAAATAAGTAACGAATGTCACTGATCCACCTCGGATCGCACAACCTCGTAAGGTGTCCGGGGGTAGAAGGCTTTTTCGATCCTTCTTTCCCTGGGCGGAGGTTTGCCCATTCAGCTGAGACGCCCTATTTTCTCGCTTACCGGTGGTGGCGGTATCCGCCACTCGGCGCACCCCTTCGTTGCGTACATAACAAAAAAATAAATAATATCAAATAATTATAATAATACCTCCATTGGCATATTCCTTGCTTTTTTTAATAAAAAAGAAAAGAAGAGGCACATGATGGCAAAAAAACCGAGAATTCTCGTGGTAGATGACGAAGAGTCCATGGTTTTTAGCATACAGGATTATCTCAGCTCATATGCCGATTGTATGGGCGCAACCAATTATGAGGAGGCCCTCACTATTCTCCAGAAAGATGAGGGGATTTCGCTGGTCGTCTCCGATATCAGGATGCCGGGCAAGGATGGCTTTGACCTGCTTATGTGGCTTCGCGAGTACCGTCCGCAGATCAAGGTAGTCATGATGACGGCGTATGGTTCTCCTTCGGTGCGGGCGCTTGCCAAACAAAAAGGGGCGGTGCTGTATCTTGAGAAACCTCTTGACCTCGAACAACTCATGGCATTGATAAGGCAGGCAGTGGAGCGCAAGGGGTTTTTCGTCGCCTTAGAGGACATGGAACTTGCCGACGTGCTGCAATTCCTTTCCTTTTCCGGCAAGGCGGCGAAGGTGTTGGTTACCAATGACCTGGGCGAACAGGGCGAGATCGACCTTGAAGGAGAAGAGATATTCTGGATCAGGACCGACACGAAGGTGAAAGAGGAGGCCTTTTATGAGATCATGAGCTGGGAAGGAGGCAAGTTTGAGGTACATCCCTTGGATACGAGAAAGAAACCGACAAGAGAAAAATTGTCCGTCCCTCTTTCTT
Organism: Deltaproteobacteria bacterium RBG_16_54_18; assembly: GCA_001797935.1. Lineage (GTDB taxonomy): Bacteria > Desulfobacterota > B13-G15 > B13-G15 > RBG-16-54-18 > RBG-16-54-18. The sequence goes on from MGQT01000022.1 coordinate 14,640, forward strand.
TTCTTCTCCTTGAGGATGCGCGAAGGAAAGATGAAGCATCTGCTACGCACCGGAAGGGGGTTGTGGACATTGTTCTGAGGCAGGAGGATACGGTTGGCGGAAATATTGTCGATATGCTGGTAGCGTGGAGAGCTAATGTTGCAGGGTTTGTTGAGGCAGCCATCATCAACATGGATGGCACCTATATAGCGGGCGTATCCAACAAACCCGGGGAAGATCTCTCCCTGTTGGCCGCCTATTGCGCAAAATCGATGAAGAACACAATAGAGAACTTGCACGTCAACCGGAGGGGGGAGTGCAAGGAGGTCCTGATTACTACCGATACACACCACATGATTTTTCAAAAATTCAACGATGATATTTTTTTTGCTCTTACGGTTGCTATAGATGAAGGAAACTTGGGTATTAGTCGCCTCCAGATGGAGCAGTTGAGCAAAAAAGTCCGTAAAGAGCTTGGGCTGGAGGAAAATCTTCATTAATTTTTTCTGTTGCTCGATAAAAAAGCGCGAAGAAGGCTTTGTACCGGGACTTAAGGGGGGAATGCCGGCAAAGAACGATACGAGCAGACATTCACCAGGGTGTAATACACGGGGGAGTGATTACCCGGTTAATCGTCCGTCGACTATAGATGTGGGTATCCTGGAACGATATTTTTAAGCGTATCTATATCCACCCCATAATGAAACTCGCCATAACTTTATCCTTGCTCGTACTATTAGCGCGTGGCATGTTTTGTTGTCATACGCGTCTCTTTATGATAGTGTAATAAACACATATTAACCAATCAATTTTTTGATCTTAACGAAGAATGATATAGAAGAAATTGATAAACCAGATGCGGCTGCCGAAAATACTGTTGGTAGATAATGACAAGGCGCTCGTTGCCAGCGTCAGTGATCATTTGCGCTCGTACGTCGACTGTCTGGGAGCAACAAGCTATGATGAGGCCATCTCTCTGCTGGAGAAAGAAGAGGGGATTGCCTTGGTCATCTCCGAAATGAGGATGCCGGGGAGAGATGGGTTTGATCTCCTGCTGTGGCTCAGAGAAAATCGTCCTAAAATACAGATGGTCATGACTACGGCCTATGGATCTCCTCTGGTCAAGTCCCTTGCGAAGCAAAAAGGGGCCGTGATGTACCTGGAAAAGCCGCTCAATCCGAAACAGGTAAAGGATACGGTACAGGTAATCTTGGAACATAAGGGATTTTCTGTCGCCATTCAGGACATGGAGTTTACCGATCTGTTCCAATTCCTCTCATTTAGCGGCAGAGCGGTAAAGGTCATCGTGACTAATACTATTGGTGAGGAGGGGGAAATAGGCTTAGAGGGTGATAACGTTTTGTGGGTGCGAACGAAATCGCACATCGGAGAGGAAGCATTCTACGATATCGTGCAGTGGGAAGGGGGAGGTTTTGAGATGCGACCGCTCCGCGAGGAAGATCGGGTGAGAGAAGGGGCGGTTATCTCGCTTTCGTATCTTTTGATCGAAGGTGCACGGAGGAAAGATGAAGGGATCCGTCCCGAATTAAAGGAGGGACATGCAGGCGGGGGAAAGGATGGGGAAAAATCAGCGGCTCGTCGACGGCAGTCGACAAACCGCGAGTCTCTCAATACAATCTTCGAGGAATTGACAGCCGAGATCCCCGATGTATTGGCTGCTGAAATAGTCAATATCGAAGAAGGTACGCCCCTCGTTGTATCGGCGGGTAATCCGGCATTTGATCCGGAGATCGCAGCGGCATATTATAGTGAAATGTTAAAAGTCAATAAAAAGGCCCTTGCAGTCTTAAAAAAAGGAAAAAGGCTGGAAGAGGTATTATTAACGGTCGATGATTTTTATCTCATTTTAAGGTTGTTACCCGATACCCGTTTTGCCGTGTGTTTTGCCTTGAGCAGGAAAGGGAACGTGGGGATGGCACGGATGGAGATAAAAAAATTTGCAAAACGATTTGTCGATGCCTTGCCTGCTGATTAAGGATACGGAGGCTCTGTGAAGGAGAAATCATTGAAAGAGGCGGTCTTGCGTTTGGTTCAGGACAGCGTAGCGGTGAAAGAGCGGTTTTTTCGAGAAAATGTCGAGACGCTGATAACGCTGGTGCATTGCATCGTTGACACCTTTCGCGGCGGGAACAAGATCCTTATCTTCGGCAACGGCGGCAGCGCGGCCGATGCTCAACATATAGCCGCGGAGTTTGTCAATCGTTTTCTTTTCGACCGCCCGCCGCTTCCGGCCATTGCCCTCACTACGGATTCCTCTGTAGTCACGAGCATCGGTAACGATGCTGATTTTTCGCTCATTTTTGCCCGACAGATCGAGGCCATTGGACGTAAGGCAGATATTGCCTGGGGCATTACTACCAGCGGACAATCACCCAATGTTCTTGCGGGGTTTCGTCAGGCGAAGGAACAGGGGATGGTGACTATTGCCTTTACCGGTAAAGATGGCGGCGCGGCCCTGCAGTTGGCGGATTATGGATTCAATGTCAACGCGATGAGTACCCCCCGGATCCAAGAGACCCATATTACGGCTGGCCACATTATCTGTGAACTGGTTGAACGGGAGCTTTTCCCGAGAGGAGACGGCAGTGAAGCGAAAATCTGAGTGGCGGCCGCTGGATTTCAAAGATATCAAGACCGCTTCAATAGAATCGAGGAAGAGCAAGGTAGCAATAGATCGTCTTGCATCGCCGCTGCCCTCCCGTTCATCGTTTGCGGGGTTTCTTGATTCCCTTCCCCGGATACTTGCTGCTAACGATTTTAAAGAGGTTGTTTCCTCCATCGTTAAGGCCGTCAAGGAAGATCGCATGGTCCTGGTCGGCATGGGGGCACATCCCCTCAAAGTAGGATTGGGGCCTCTCATCATCGACCTGATGGAGCAGGGGATTATTAAGGGTCTGGCTACGAACGGTGCGTGCGTCGTGCACGACGTGGAGATCGCTATGGCGGGAAAGACCTCCGAAGAGGTAGCAGAGGGGTTGGATACGGGGTCGTTCGGCGTGACCAGCGAGACGGCGGAGTTTATCAACAGAGCACTCAAAAGTGGTTCGATGGAGGGCCTGGGCCTCGGGGCCGCCATCGGAAAGGCCCTCCATCAGGGAACGGGCTTTCCCTATCTGCAAATGAGCATTTATGCCGCCGCCTTTCGGCTGGAGATTCCTCTTACCGTCCATGTCGCCATCGGTACGGACGTGGTACATATCCATCCGTCCGCAGATGGCTCGATTATCGGAGGATTAACCTATCACGACTTTAAGCTCTTCTGTGCACTGGTCGCATCTTTGGAAAAGGGTATCTATATCAACCTGGGATCAGCGGTGATTCTGCCCGAGGTGTTTTTAAAGGCGTTGAGCGCGGCGAGGAATCTTGGTCACCGCGTAGAAGATTTTGTCACGGTGAACATGGATTTTATCCAGCACTACCGGCCAACCCAGAATGTCGTGCTCAGACCGACGGCAAAGGGAGGAAAAGGTTTTGCTTTGACCGGCCATCACGAGATTATGTTTCCGCTCTTGGCTGCCGCCGTTATCGAAGGGCTCGAACATACTCGCTAATTTCCTTAATTCAGTCCTGCTCTTCTTGATATAATAATTTACAGTACTATACTATACGGGAGCGCCTCTAGAGGCATAACTGAGGGAGAGAGATAACGAGATGAAAGGGTTTATTTGGATAATCGTCGTGGTGGCTTTGTGGTTGGCTCTGCAACTGTATATATTGCCCAAACTAGGGATTGATTCTTGACTCCGCAAGAGTTGCCGGATCGAGGATCGATCCAAGAAGGGCGAACAGTGAGGCAATAATGGGGTGCGACACCTCCGCGCAAGGGGGGAGACTGCATTGCCATAAATTCGATTGCTGGGTGGCGGAGCAGGATGCCTTGTGCTCAAAGCCGGATGGTTATTGTGAGCACAGGGACCGGTGTAGCTTATATTTTATGATGGTTGAACGGGATGATAGCAAAAAACTGAAATCACAGGAGGATAGCGATGCCCTTGTATGAGTATCAATGCCGCGGATGCAATACAACCTTTGAAACACTCAGGGGGGTTAACGAGCAGGACAAGGTGGTGGTGTGCCCCCAGTGCGGCGAGAAAAAAGTAGAGAAGCTTATGTCTGCTTGCTCTACGGTAAGGGGCAAGGAGGCACCCTCAGGCGCTGGGTCATGCGGCTCTCAGAAGTTTACCTGAGGGTAGCACCGGCGATGGTCAATCGCTTCTCTTTTATCTGAAAGACAATCGGTATGTGCTCATCCGAGAAGAGGCGTGTGCGAATAACTGACGCGAGGTAAATATTATTGTGAAAGCTCCGGGTTGGGCTCTGCGAAGAATTCGTCTTTAAGTCCGGTATTTACCTTATAATTTGCATAGGTGATAAATACCTTCCCGGAAATTTGTTTTGTATGTTGTCCAAAAGGGATAAGCTCTTTCGTCTCGCCGGATTCGGCTGGGGGGTCCTCAAGCTGCAGCTCGATGTGAGTCGGCAGATCGAACTCACCAAATTTTTCATATACAATTATTGCCTTGATTTTCCTCCCTTCGGAAGTAACCGTTTCAAATGCCTGTATCAGATGCCAGCCCATATCAATTGTCAAGATAAATCTCTGATTCGATTTCGTGATGTCCTTCGGGAGCAACTGCAATCGCACGGCTTTCCTATCATTCCATATTACATGGTCGATGATTTTTATCTCAAAGTTATCCGTATTGAACTGAGCAGGATTAAAGTATCCTCCCTGCTTCGGGAAAAAAAAGATACCCTTGGCTGCAAACTTCACCTTGTCCGGTGATTTATAATAGACTTTAGCACGTCGATCCGGCGCCTTGAGCGCCGTAATATCATAATGAATAAGGACATCAGCGGAATAATCCTTAAGTCCGACATATTTTTTGACATATGTATCAAGATAACGGGCAGCATTTTCCTGGGCGTGTACGACGCCGGCCGTGAATAAAAATAGCATGATGATCGGTATGAGGTATCTTCTCAACTCTTAATATCCTTTCTCCGGTAAACAATAAGAGCAATTGCAAAGAGCACAATGCAGTGTAAGGCGAGAATGGCGGCCGAGACCATAATCTGTCTCCACGGGATAGGAGTGTCCAGGAATCGCTGCCAAATGTTCATATGGGTAGTGAAGAGATACGGTGTGAGCGCCCGAAAAAAATCGAATGGGAAGTTACCAATAACAAAAAAAACGATGACCACCGCCATAGTTCCGATGATCGGGCCGATTGAATTTTCAGCCAGCGTCGAGAAGAGAAATGCGATCGAGGCGACAACCGCCATGGACCAGATTGCGGCAGTAAAGGCGAGAAACATCCTTAGGGGAATTTCTGTTTCCGGGATAAAGACGATCCGAAATTGAGTGGCGTAATTCATGATCAGGTCGCCGCTGCCGAAGAGGATGAGGCCGAGCATGATGCACATGATGCCGAGGAAGATGACTACCGCTGCGGTATAAAAAAGGGTTGCCAAATATTTGGCCGTAATGACAGCACTGCGCGAAGGAGGCCTAACCAAGAGGAGCCTGACCGTGCCTGACGTCGCCTCGCTCGAGACGATATCGCCGGCTACCAAGGTAATAAGAAACGGTATATGGAGATGGAGGCTGTTCATAATGAAGGCAGTAATAAACCAGCCGTTCAGCACATTGCCGAAGATGAGAAAATCTTTCTGCATTGATCGCATCATGCGCTCGAGAATCTCCCGGGCGCTCAGTTTCATAACGACCTCGGTCAAAATGACGATCAAGGCGAGAAAGCCAAAGGCGATGTAGGTCCGCCACCGGCTGAATGTTTTGTATACCTCAATCTGGAAAAGATTCATATCTCCGATATCCCCTCGGTTATCTTCAAGAAAAAATCTTCCAGCGTCCGGTGCGGATAAAACGAGAAGACCTCGATGTCGTGCATGACCAGGAAGCGAATCAATTCGGAAGCGCGTCCGGAATCAATGCGCACCCGAGTTGCCCCCTTTTCATCAGGGCGGAGCACGACCCACGAAAGACCATTCATAAGTTTAACGGCAGTCTTCAGGGGAGAAACCCGGAGGGAGTATTCCGCTTGTTCTTGTTCCAGAAGTTCGGCAACCGACCCTTGGGCAATCATTTCGCCATGATTAATGACGGCCATCCTGGTAGCAACGAGCTCAACTTCCGACAGGAGATGGGTCGAGAGGAAGACGGTCATCCCTTTTTCCTGTGAAAGCATCGTGATGAGTTCTCTGACCTCCTTCATCCCCTGTGGGTCGAGACCGGCCGTCGGTTCATCAAGGATGATCATCTCCGGCGTGGTCAATAAGGCCTGCGCTATCCCCAGCCTTTGTTTCATGCCGTGGGAAAAGGTTTTAACCTTATCAAAGGCGCGCGACTTCAGGCCGACTATATCGAGGGCCTCCATGATCTCATCGCTGCTGATTCTCCTGGTCAGCGAGCCGAAAATTTCCAGATTTTTATAGGCCGTCAGGTAGAGATAAAAATCAGGTTTTTCGACGATGCCGCAAACCCGGGAAAGGACGTCGGAGCGTTCCGCGTGGAGGTCTTTGCCGAAGATCTCAATAGAACCGGTCGTGGGCAGAAGAAGGGTGAGGATCATGCGTATGGTTGTGCTTTTCCCCGCCCCGTTGGGCCCCAAAAAACAGAAGACGTCCCCCCGATGGACCTCCAGGTTGATATCCCGGGCTGCCCATCTCGCCCCGAACCGTTTGCCTAAACCACTGGTCCTGAGGACAGTTTCTTGCTTCATGCGCCGATGCGTTCCCGTCTTAGTTCCGGCGCCGGATGGATGTTCTCGCTTCATGTTTCTGTCCTGCTGCTTCCCGAGGACCAGCTGCTGTAGGGTAAATAGAGCGAAGACGGACCGAATGGTCCGTCTTCGCTTGGTGTAACCTCAACCCCTTGTTGCTTATCTCTTTCTCTTTTTCTGCGGCTGCTTTTTCGCCGTCTGCTGATAGAGACTGATCGCGATGACGAAGAGGAGGCACATCCCCGAGAAACGTAAATAACTTAACGGGAAAAGCCCCATGACGCCAAATCCGCCTAACTTTTCGATTATCGCAACGATAAAACCGATTAACCCCAGGAGCAAAAACAGCTTATTCAAAAAAGCGTAGAACTTATCCATATTCTCCCTCCTTATGTTTTAGGTTAGCAGCTCTCTCTACCTCAGCCACACGGTCATAACGATATATCAGCTACGATGGAGAAGTCAAGGGGTATTAAGCACCAGCAAGAAGAGATGGTATGAAGCAAAAGGGGTAGGGGGTTGCTCAGGGGGTTCTCCGAGGCCTGAGCGAAGTTTTTTGCAATGCCTTGATGATGTCGGCTACCTCCGCCGTCTCGAGCGGAGATAAGGGAATCAGGCCGAAACGGACTTGATAATAGAGAGAGGTAACCCTTTGTAACCATGAGAAGAGCGCACCGTGCCGGTGTCCCACCCGCGCCGCAAATTCAGCCGGGGTTTCTCCGGCACGTTTCGTGATCTTCTTTTTTTCCAGGATTTTTAACAGCTTCACATAAAAATATATCTCAGCCGGAAGTCTCCGATCAGGGCGAATGAACGCCTTTTTCTTTTGCCGTAGCATCCAGGCGATCAGCACGGTGAGGGCAACTCCTGCGAGGGCTGCGAAGAGGTATTTGGAGGAGGCGGCTGTCCTTTCCCGCGCTCCCTGCAGGGGAGAAGCCTGAGGGAATAAAGGGAGGGCCATTATTTTGTGGCGAAGCGTCAGGAGAAATCGTATTTGGTCCCTTCGCGTGTACTGAACAATATAGCGGTTCCACTTGAGCTTGAAAAAATCGTAGTACCGATACAGAGGGAGGCCGAGAAGGGGGGGTGTCTGCCGGTTCGCGGCAGGGGTGGGGTCATACGAAATCCAGCCTTTGCCGGGCACAAAGACCTCGATCCAGGTATGGGCGTCTCGCTGCCGCACCATGAAGTATCTGCCGAGGGCGTTCCACTCGCCTTGGAGAAAACCACTCACCAAACGGGTCGGTACCCCGGTCGCCCGCAACAGTACAGTGGCGGCCGTGGCGAAGTGCTCACAGTACCCCTCCCGGCTGTGCAGCAGAAAGTCATCCAGCGGAAGAAATCGCCTGTCCCGCTTCGGATTGAGGGAGTAAGTATAATGGGTCCGCAGATAGGAGACCACGCGCTCTGCCTTTACCTCGGGCGCCGCTGCCCCGGCGACGATCTCCTGGGCCAGCGCTAGGATCTCCTTTTTCTTTTCGGGCAATTGAAGGTATGCACCATCTGGTTGCTCGGCAGCGATGGGGTATACTCCTCCCCTGGTTTGTGACGCGGAGGAGACCTCATAGTAATATCGTTCCAGCGGGACTGAGGGGAGATGAATACCGTCTCCTTGATCGACGAGGAGGTGGGAAAAGTTGCCTCTGATCTCGAGCGGTGGATTGAGGAAGAAGAGAAGATCGGTCCCCAACGGTTCGAGCATAATGGTTTGGTCAATTACCGCCGTGGTAGGCAGCCGACGCTGAAGGCTGATACCCCTCCCTTGCATCCGGGGGAGTTTTCCCACGATATCCCCTTTTTTCCACGTCTGCCCATCCCAAAGGGCGAAGCTTGTACCCCGCCAATAGAGGGGAAATGAAGGTCGCTCGTGAAACTGGGGGATCTCCACGCGCATGACCACGCGGTTGTCCAATCTGACGGAGCCGACGTTCCCTAAGTCTACGGTCTCCGAGAAACCCGACGAAGTGCCGCTCCATTGTTCCCTCCCGCTGACACTGAGGGTCATCCGGGGGAGGGTAAAAAAGATGATGATCGTGATGATGAACGAGCACACGGCAACGCCGGTAATACCCAGAAAGAGGGAAGGCGCGGTCAAGGAACGGGGGGGAGCGGGAAGGGCAGGGTGCTGTTCTATATCCCGCTTCAGGTGTAAAAGAAAAAGGAACCAGATACCGATAAGGAGTAAGGCAAAGAGAAAAAAGAGGTAATAGAGTTGCGACGTTAATCCCGCGGCAGCCAGCACGGTGAGGAGGCTTAATCCCGCCAGCTGAAAATAATCTTTGGCCGTATCGAGGTGAAAGAGCTTGATGGCCTGGACCACGATGAGAAACTGGGTCATGGCGACGAGAAAGGGGGTTTGCAGGACAAAAAACAGAAACAGGGAGTAACTGAGCGAGAGAAGGACGATACTGTTAAAGAAATACCTCCCCTGGCTGGGTTTGATAAGGGTGCTCACGGGGTGCGCCGCGAGTACGAGGACCCACAAGGCCGCCGGTACTTCACCGGTTAAGATCACACAGATAAGCCCGCACAGGACCAGGGCGTGGGCCGTGATGAGGAGGAGCAGGGAAATCCTCTGTGCGCCGCCGAGCATCCTTTACTTCCTCCCCTCGACGACGATCGGTACGGCATCAGGGGGGGCGTAGCGGGATCGGTGCCGGTGCCCGCGCCGGGGTTCTACCAAGGCCAAGATCCTCAGCATCCGGTGCAGATGGTTGTCACCCCGTTCAGGGAGGATTACCTCGCCATCTACGGAGAGGCCGACTAAACAATCGTGTCTCTGTAAGAGATGATATGCCAGGGAAGCCGCCTTGGAGACGCCGTGCTCAAAAAATTCCAGGTCAACAGCCGTTGCCTGTTTCGACACGGATGTGTCCAGGACAATGTGGATCCGCTTCACGGCCGGCCTTTCGTATTCCTTCACTATCGGTTGGGCGCGCTTGGCCGTACTGCGCCAATGGATATCGCGCGAGGCGTCACCGGGGAGATAGTCGCGCACGGCAAAGATATCTTCACCTCTGCCCTTCTGCGGCCTGGC
>MGQT01000022.1:24525-28598 GCA_001797935.1 Deltaproteobacteria bacterium RBG_16_54_18
AACCAAAGGGAAAACGGGTGAGGAGACGGGGTGCCGGGAGCTGATGGAGGCCGCGGCGGGCAAAAGAGAGGTGGTAGACCTGGTTGTGCGTCTTTTGGGGGCCGACGCGGAAGAAATAGGCCAACCCTCCCATTGTTTTCCCTTCCACCTGCTCCTCGAACTCCAGAGAGAATGAGGAGAGATATTTCTTCGTATTCGTGACGGCCAGGAGGATACTGCAGGGGATGCGGGCAAAGATAAAGGGTGGGAAGGTGCGTTTGACCGTGAGCCCCTTTACCCCCCATTCGGAGAGAAGACCCGAGGCGATAATCAGGCTCAAGAGCATCGCCAAAACGAGGTAGAGGAGATTATTGCCGGTATTCACTGCGGCAAAGCCGACGGCGAGGGTGATGACGAGGAATTTTTTCCCTTCGGAGGTAAACCGCAGGAAGCGGTTTATGATAGAAATTTGCAGCCCCATGAGGCAATCGATATTACAGAGGGACAGGGATATGGTCGAGGATCTCCTGGATGTTTCGTTCGGCCTCCACCGCGTAATTTTCCGTGCCATATCCTGAAACGGGTATGATCCGGTGGGCGAGGACGGGAAGGGCAAGCGATTTTACGTCGTCGGGGATGCAGTAGCTGCGTCCTTGTCTGAAGGCCTCGGCCTTGGCGGCGCGTATAAGAAAGAGGGCACCACGGGGACTGATCCCCAGGCGCACGTGCTCGGAATTTCTCGTGGCGGTGACGATGGCCATGACATAGCTCAGGATCTCTTCCTCCACCCGTACCTTATCCACCATCTGCTGCATGGCGATCACTTCCTCCCCCGACAAGACCGGTTCAAGCCCCTTGACCTCTTCTTCGATCCGGGGATGGGCGAGGATCTCTTTTTCATCGGCGAGCGGCGGGTAGCCCATGGCGGTGCGTATCATAAAGCGGTCCAGCTGCGATTCCGGCAGGGGATAGGTGCCGTGGTACTCCAAAGGGTTTTGGGTGGCTACCACCATAAAAGGCTGGGGCAGGGGATAGGTCTGACCGTCCACGGAGACCTGAAACTCGTTCATCGCCTCCAAGAGGGAACTTTGCGTCTTGGGGGAGGTGCGGTTTATCTCGTCGACGAGGCAGATGTTGGTGAAGATGGGTCCCGGCTTGAATTCAAAGGTGCCGGCATGGGGGTTATAGACCGGTACCCCCAGGATATCGGAGGGGAGGAGGTCGCTGGTAAACTGTATCCGCTGAAAGGAGGAATGGATGGACATGGCCAGGCTCTGGGCCAGGATCGTCTTGCCGACGCCCGGGGCATCCTCGATGAGCAGGTGCCCCCGGGCGAGGAGCGTGGCGATGGCGAGGGCGATTACCTCGGGCTTGCCCTTGATTACCAGCCCGATGTTCTGCTGCAGGGCAGCGATCTTTTGGCGGACCTTGTCCACTTCGTGCTCTTTTTTCTTGATGCCGGAGACGGCCATAAAACCCTTCTTCATCCTATAATTTTACATTAATTTTACCAAAAAACGGATGGGGGGACAAGGGAAATGCTGGGGGACTTATAGTTATCTTGCGAAGACGAGGATAAACGATTCTTTCTGCTATAAATAATCTTTTAGAACCAATACGCCGATTTCTTTTATCTTTTTGAGGGCGGCATCGTTTGTGAGAAACATATCGGCATTGACAGCGAGAGCGGCAGAAATCTGAATCGCGTCTATCGTCCTCAGGTGGGGATATTCCCCTCTCAACCTGCCTGCCTTATCGGCTATTTTTTCAGAGATTTCTATGAGATTGATATTTCTGCCGAATTTGAGGAATTCTGCAAATCTTCTGGCTAATTTCTCATCTCCGGCCTCAATCGGTTTAGGGAGAACCTCAGTAAGGGTTACCACTGAGGAAAAGGCAACGAATTTCCCTGCCTGTACGGCATCTATGACGTTTTTTACGAGTGGACCAAACTGTGGATGGGCTTCGATGTAATAGATGATTGGGGCCGTATCTATAAAAAAAGTGTTTATCGGTGCAATGGCATCAGAGAGATTCAAAACCTTTCCTCTCGCTGTCGATTAACATAGTCTTGTGCATCTTCCTTTGCCCATAACCCCTTCCCCAGCCCATACAGCTTGTTCCAGTCATGCCTTTTTTTAGAAGCAAGCTCGGTCTTCCTGAGTCGTTGAGCAAGTTTTTCAACCAACTTCAACTGTTCGCGGGGTGTTAGGCCTTCAATAACCTTTTCTATTTTCTCTAATTGTGCCTGCTTTCTCATCGTATATCCTTCTTTCTTTCTGGAAGATCACCAGACCTCATTATGATCCAGGGCAGTGGCATTGTTCAGTGTTTTATCCCTTTGCTCAGCAAAGGCAGACAAGGCCACGTCCTCTTCTGTCTCCAGGGCTACTTTTAAAAGATGTCGCACTTTTACGACGTTGATTCCATGATTTTTTGTCGGCATTGGTTTAAACCTATGTATTGCAGTTTAACACTTTTAACTTACTCAGACAAGGGACCCTTAATACTAGAACTTGTTGAGGATGCCTGAATAGTCATTCTCAACACCCATCTGGTCGAGAAGCACGGCTATTTGACCGCGGTTATGGGTTTGATGGTTAAACAGGTGCGCAAGGACCAGCCACACTGACTTTTTCATATCCTTGCCGTCCCAGCCTTTGTATTCCAGGACTGATGCATACTGCCTCTCCGTGAGCAGATTACATGCCTGCTCAAGGACCTGATCTACGGCTATCCTGATCGGCTTCACGGCAGCCAGGCTGGGCCAGATGATATCTTTCCACCCTTTCATCGTAAATTCCGGCAGCTTGGCATTGATCTGCGCGAGCTCAGGGAATTGGTTACAAAACCGCTTTAACCACGCGGCATCGGTGACGAGGATGTGGTTCAGCAGGCCGAGGATGGAGCCGTAGAATGAACCGACATCCTTAGTGACCTGCTCGGGGGTGAGCTTTTCCAGGATCCCCATCATCTCGGCATTGGTCTGGGTGTTATATTTGGCAAGTAGTTGAAAGAGCTCTTTCATGACGGCTTCCTCGTTGGAATTTTGGCTAACCTTCGGGGTTAAAAGATGGAGACACTTTTTAATTGAAAGCCTGTAGCAGCAGCTACGTGGCCTTATTTGTATTATTAACGATAAACCTCTTTCCTTCTCTCGGCGAGGTATTCGTCCAGATCGCGGGATCGTTCTTTGCGGCGTTGTTCTATAATAGCCGTGTCTAATAAGTCTTCCATAAATTCTTTATCGCTGAGCATCTTTTTCACCACCGCCTCCCGCACTTTTTTAGGCAAGGCTCGAAAAGCTGTAACGAAGACCTCCGATGTTGCCTCTATACTTGACATCATTATTGCCCCCTTTTCACGAGCATCAAATAATTATAACAAATCTCCGACTAATTTCAATCTTACTCCTTAAGTTTTCAATGTCAATCGTATAGGCCTTGCTTGCATAGCATTCATGGCAGCAAAATCTTTTTTATTATTGTACTCACCTTGTCCTCAGTCAAGGCCAGGCCCCAGGCGTTTTTTAGGCCCCAGGCGTTTTTTTCTTTTCGTTTATTTTTTTGATTAAATCCGACGTATTACCATTCTTCCAACTCCGGCTTAAACTAGAAAGTGCTCTATCTTTTAGCTCGTCAACATGCGAAGGAGACCACTTCGCTATCTTTACTGATTTCTACCCCCGGCATGTTGGACCTCTGAAGCAAAGACCCTGTGCCAGAACCCTTCTGGCGTAGTTTTCAGCTTCAAAAAAATGAGCTTACGGGCACTGGGTATTGAGCATGGCGGAGAAGCTGCTCGCCACGTTGTAGCGCTTTGCGTAGGGTTTTGCCGCGAAATACTGATCGAGCATCTCCCGCAGCTGCCGCGGGGTTTTACCCTGAACGCACCTGGCGATGCGCGCCATGAAGGCGCGGGTACCAGCTTCGGCGGCATCCGAATAGATCGGTTGCCCCCACTCGAAGCTCATCATATCGAAGAGGCCGGCAACGACGAGTGTACGCTCGGTCTCATTGAACTGTACGTACTTCTCGCCATTGAGAAAGTTCCCCATCTGCACTACCTGGGCGCTTGCCGTACCGTAAAGAAAG
>MGQT01000023.1 GCA_001797935.1 Deltaproteobacteria bacterium RBG_16_54_18
ATCGTCCTTATTATCCCCCTTTGGAAAAGCCGAAGCCGAAGCCGAAGGTGGCCCCTTGGCCAGTGGCCCTTTGGCCAGTGACCCCTTGGCCAGGGGATAAAGGGGGATTTTAAGAACAAATGCTTTCTTATGATAAACGGTTGAAAGCATTATCGCAGCATCTCAGAAAAAAGATGACAGATGCTGAAAACATGTTGTCTTTGCGAATAGTGGCGGCGTGATGGAAAGGATATGGAGTTGCTTATGATTTATAAAATCTCCCCTCACCCCTCTGACCAAAGGGTCACCTTCGGTTTGCTAAAGAGGGGAAGAGAAAAGTAGAAATGGGCTGTCTGCCGCTTGCGGCATCCCCACTTTCTCAATCTGAATGGTAGGGGAGATTACGCGAAGAACCATTTTTTAGAGAGTATCCACTGATGAAGAAGAATGCTCCCGCCGATAGCGCTGCCGCTACCCGTCTTGCCGGGGCACGGTATTTAAGCGTCAATGAGCGGCTGGGTTTGATCGCGCTCATCTATGAGGACCCGCTTGCCGGTGACCTTTTCGATAACCTGTGGAAGCTGGTGAATAGGACGGTCTCCGGCAGCCGGATCAACGGGTTCAATGCCGATGCCGCCAAGAACGGTTTCCGCGTCTTTGAGATCACCGCGGAGACCGGGGAGAGCCTGGGGCGTCTCAACATGTTGTATTTGAAAAAGCCGATTCCCTGCTATTACCTGGTGTATGTCGAGGTCGCCCCCCCCTTCAGGAGAAAGGGGCTCGGGAGCCGGATCATCAAGTATTTCGGCGAGTTCCTGGCAGAGAAGTCCGCCGTGGGGATCCTCGACAATATTATCCCCAAAGATGATCCGACCTACGACATCTATCGGAAAAACGGATGGAGGAGCGTTGCAGCTATTGCGAAGAAGGGCATACCGGATAAGGATGCTAATTACATGGTCTTTATCCCGCGGGGCATGACGGCACAGGATCTCAAGGAGCCGCTGGGGAGGTTGTTGTACCACCTCAAGCGCAAGCGGACGGTGATCGATATGCGGGACAACGAGGTCATGGTCACCAGGACCATTGCCGAGTTTAAAGAACTCTATCAGACGCTGCTCGCGTATTTCGCCCGGGAGATCGAGCGCGGTGAGGCATCGGATTTCATGCGGTTTCTGTTCACCCGCTTCGTGACCAAGTTCATCGCGTTCCGGCGCCGCATCGAGGCCCTCGTCGGCTACACCGGCGGCGAATCCACGGAGCAGATCGCCCTGGTGCCGGAGGTCGCCGGGCTGCCGGTGAAATCGTATGCCCCCCGCACGTTGGCCCAGAAGACTTCCTTGGTGATTGGCGACGAGGCCCTCTTTGCGTCGCTTCCGAAGGCGTTACAGCAGGAACCTGCGCGGGTAATTGAGGCGTTGCCCAACTACCGCCGGCCGAGCTTTATGCAGTGGTTGGCGGAGCGCGGAAAATCATATGGCGATTGCCTTACCATCGGCGATTTGATGGACCTCGGCTTTGACCCGACCCGTCTCAAAGAGATCACCGTCAGGGGAGAGGCGTGTATCTTCGAGCGGGTGCAGGCGCGGCAGCTTCCCGAATTACAGAAAAAAAATGACCTCCTTGAGCGCATCGCCGCAGAGATGTCCGGGGTGAAGATCCGAAGTGCATGGCTCAAGGCCACGCCGATCCTCATGGTCATACAAGACAGAGGCAACGCCTACGTGCTGCGCCGCCAGGTGGAGGGCATCCACTGGGAGGAGGCCATCGAGCAGCTCCAGGGCAATCCCTCGTTGCAGGGGCTTAATGCGGCCCTGCAGTGTGACGCCGAGATCATCGCGACGGTGCAGCAGGCCCATGCGGTTGTTGCGCACTACGTGGGCATGGAACCGGGTGTCATCCAGGACCAGCTCACCACCTTTGTTTCCTGGGACCTGGAACAGAATCACCCGCGCATGATCGTTGATCACGGAGGGCATGCAATGGCAGAGATATGGATGGCCTGATTTTTTACCAGAAAGGGAGTTGGCAGGGGCGTCATCTTATTTTTTCCCTTTTCTAAAGGGGGAAAGTACACTATGATGCGCACTACTTAGTCCGTACGTAAATATAAAAAGGAGCACGCAATGGTCATTTCCAAACGGGTCAAACAGTTAATGGGGGGATCGTCCTGGGTGCGCAAGATGTTCGAGACGGCGATCCAGCTCAAGGCCGAGTACGGCGAGGCAAATATCTTCGATTTCACGCTAGGGAACCCGATAGAAGAGCCGCCGCCGGGGTTCAAGCAGGCCCTGAAGAAGTTTTCCAGCCACCCCATCCCGGGGATGCACCGGTATATGCCCAACAGCGGGTACCCGGAGACCAGGCAGTTTGTCGCCCAACAGCTCTCAAAAGAGACGGGGGTCCCCTTTACGGCGGACCATATCGTCATGACCATCGGGGCTGCCGGGGGATTAAATGTCACCCTCAAGGCCATTCTCGACCAGGGGGATGAGGTAATCGTCCCCTCGCCGTACTTCGTGGAATTCGGCTTTTACATCGACAACCACGGCGGGGTCATGCGTCTCGTGGATACGCACGAGGACTTCTCCCTCGACCTTACGGCCATCGAAAAGGCCATTACCGAACGGACCAAGGCCGTGCTTATCAACTCACCGAACAATCCGACCGGCGCCGTCTACGACGCCGATTCCTTGCGCGGATTGGGCGAGCTTTTGCGGAAGAAGAGTAAAGACAGGAAGACCCCTATTTATCTGATTGCCGATGAGGCGTATAAGACCATCATCTATAACGGCATCGCCCTGCCTACTGTCTTTGCGCACTACGAGCCTGCCATCTCGGTGGTCTCCTACTCCAAGTCCCTCGGGGTGCCCGGGGAGCGGATCGGCTATGTGGCGATCAATCCCGCCTACGCCGGAGGGGAGGAGCTCATGGGGGCCATGATCTTTCTCAACAGGACCTTGGGATATATCAATGCCCCGGCCCTGATGCAACGCCTCTTGCCTTTGGCCGGCGCGAATCATGTCGGCGTGAAAGAATACCAGCGCAAGCGGGACCTGCTCTATGGTGCTTTGAGCGCGTACGGATTCACCGTGAACAAACCGCAGGGGGCCTTCTACATGTTCCCGCGCACCCCGATTAAGGACGACCTCGCCTTTGTCATGGACCTGCAGGAGAGCTTTCACATCCTGACGGTCCCGGGCAGGGGGTTTGGAAAAGAAGGATATTTCCGCATCGCCTACTGCGTGGAGATGGATGTCATCGAGCGCTCTTTGCCGGGCTTTGAACAGGTAGCAAAGAAATACGGGCTGCGCTAAGCAGATAGGCGTTTTTCAGCAGTCTGATCAAAGACCTGCCCTGCCTTTACTTTTGAAGGCAAAAAGGTATAATGAGGCAGGGAGAAAAATATGAAGTTTTACGTAGTCTGAGGACCTGCTGAACAATGAAGGTGCTTAATGAATGAAAAAGATCGGAACATAATTTTAGAGTTAAAAAAGCGATTACCCGATACGGTAAGGGATCACATCCGCAAGGTGGTTGCCTTCGGTTCGAGGGTTTGGGGAGAGGGCACTGATGATTCCGATCTGGATCTCCTGATCTTAGTAGATCGCAAGGCGCCTGAACTGGAAGTTAAGATTGAGGATGTTGCCTACCAGGTGATGTGGGATCATGATTTCAAACCCATGCTCTCGATAAAATTATTTACAGAGGCAGGCTACCTCGATCGCGTGAGGGAAGGCTTCTCGTTCTACAAAAATATCGAACGCGAAGGAGTGTCCCTGTGAAAAAAGGAGGTTCAACGCCTCCTCGAAAAAGCAGATCATGCATTGGCAGTGGCAGAAGCCCTCAATCAGCAGGGGTTTATAGAGGATGCATCCAGCAGGATCTACTACGCCATGTTTTATGCCGCCCAGGCCCTTCTTAAATCAGAAAACATAGAGGTGGGAAAGCACTCGGCCGTGGAATCTGCGGTAGGATATCATTTTGCCAAGACCGGCAGGATCGATCCAAAATATCATCGCATGTTTATTAATGCCCGGAAGCTCAGAGAGATTGTAGATTATGATATTCAGGGGGAAATAATTGACCGGACAGCCGTGTTAAAGATAGAAGATGGAAGAGAATTTGTATCTGTGGTGAAAGGAATCATAAAGAATTTAAAAGAAAGCAGGTAACAAGCTTTATCAACGCGAGTGTCACAAGGGGGCAAGGATGAAAAAAGAGGGGTGGGAAAGGAAAGCATCGTAAGGGTCTCCACAGGCCTTTTTTTGTTTTGAGGCGAATAGGGCGTATATGAACGAGCTTAGAGTGTGCAGGAGGAAAAGTGACATTTCAAGACCCCATGCCCCATGTCCAGTTCTGATGTCCCATAAGTGGACATAGCGCTCTGGCGGTGGTAATATTATCTCTATCTCGTGAGAAAGGGGAGGGCGATCATGATCAAAGCAGGTTTCTTGGTAGTTGTTGGTGTTGTGGTCGTATTGACATCAGGGTTTCACGAGGCAGTGGCCAAGCCATCTGCGTGTGAGACGTGTCATGCCCAACTGTCTCCCATGGTTGCAAAGGACTTCAACCGGGGGCAGATGGCGAAGACCATGACGTGTGCCGGCTGCCACGGCAGTGCGCACATGAGCGCCAAGGATGTCAAGAATGTCCAGCTTCCGACGATTCAAACCTGCCGGGAGTGTCATCCTGAGCAGGCTGACCAGTACCTCTCAGGGAAGCACGCCTTGGGGCTGATCGCCGTGCAGGCCATGCCCTACACCCATATGCAGCCCAAGGCCTTCATCGAGGGGCAGAAGGGGTGCGGGGGGTGCCATACGCTCGGCCTCATTGAGCCGAAACAGCGCAAGACCGAGGGCCGTGCATACTATCCATACGGCATGGACTGCCAGAGCTGTCACACCCGGCACGCCTTCTCAAAGGCAGAGGCCTCTGAGCCTGAGGCATGTATGACCTGCCACATGGGATTCGATCATGCCCAGTGGGAGATGTGGTCCGGCTCGAAGCACGGGGTCACCTATCTCGTGAATCGGGCCATTGGCCCAAAGAACAAGGATCGTGCGCCCAAATGTCAGACATGCCATATGTCCGGGGGCAATCATCGGGCCTTTTCGGCGTGGGGATTCCTCGCTGTCAGGCTCCCCGAGGATGATGCAGAATGGATGCGCTACCGCACCACCATCCTCAAGGGGCTGGGCGTCTTGGATATCGCAGGGAAACCTACCCCACGCCTCGATTTGGTTAAGGCCGGCAAGGTCGCCCGTCTGAGTAAGGAGGAGTTCCAGGCTGAGCGAAAGCGCTTCACTGATGTCTGCATGCGCTGCCATTCTGCCACCTTTGTCAAAGAGAATATGAAAAATGCCGACCTGATGATAAGGGAGGCCGACAAGCTCTTTGCCGAGGCCATCGAGATCGTGGCTGGTCTTTACCGAGATGGCTTCATCAAGAAACGGCCCGCGTATCCTGCCTATCCTGATCTGTTGACCTTCTATGAAGTAAACACCAAGGTCGAGCAGGTCCTCTACGAGATGTTCATGGACCACCGGATGAAGACGTTTCAGGCAGCCTTCCATATCAATTATGATTTCTCTACCTGGTATGGCTATGCAAAGATGAAGAAGGACTTGGTGGAGATCAGGGAACTGGCTGAGCAGATGAGGGCCGGGCAAAAACGGTAGACCTCACTTTTCACGCTTGCCGTTAAGCTGAGTTTTGATAATGATGCACAACGTCCCCGATCCGCTCCGAGAGAGCTTTCACATCCTGACGGTCCCGGGCAGGGGATTCGGGAAAGAGGGATATTTCCGCATTGCCTACTGCGTGGAGATGGCAGTCATTGAGCGCTCTTTGCCGGGGTTTGAGCAGGCAGCGCGGAAATACGGGTTGCGGTAAGGAGCTAAGCTCAAGAGGCTGCTACAAAAATGATCAAAGACCTGACCCTCTTACCCCACCAATTGTATGCAATAAATCCACGTGTATTTTTAAGAGACAACCGTCTCATCGCTTTATTTGCAGTAACCCTTATTTGCATTTTTCTTTTGACGCCCTGTGTCGGGATAAGTTCCGACGTTAACGGCCGTATAAGCGACCGCAGTGACGCATCGGTGGCGGACGGCAATGATGCCGCTCAGGACGGCAACGGTCCCACTATGATAATGAGTTATAGTAAAGAGAAATGTGCAAAAAACCCTATAGTCTCTTTTGCGTATTTTGTTCCGCTGATAGCTACGACACTTGTTGACAATATATCAAGTGTCAATAATGAGCAGCAGGTAGATATAATCTCACATAAGATAACAGTTGATTCAAAATCCTTTCATGTGGCATGCGAATTTGAAATATTGGGAAGTGGTTTTCATATGAATACATTTGATTCCGCGGGGATGATTGCGACACAGACTGATGAATTAAAAAAAAGAAAGAAAATGACAAATATGCTTGATTATATCAAGTTTGACGGAGAATGTTTCGGCATTATTGAGGTTAAGGGAACGATAACCGGTTCAACGAGGACTGTTACCGAGGTGGATATTCAGTTCAACGCAAGAGGCCATGAAAGCCGCGTAACTGTTGGTCTTTACGATATTAAACCGAAAGATGGAGAATATAAATACGAAAACAGATCGAATGAAATAGTTGCTCGGGTGAATTCGCTTTCATTCAAAAAAACAACAGGGACGGTCCCACGCATGGGAATAAAAGTGGCGTCTATCAGTGATCCAGGAGGGTCCGAGGGTTTCTTCAGCGGCCTCAAGGCGGCGATAGCCAATTTTATTATAAAGCCCCCGAGGGTGACGAAACTCGGCAATACGACGATGCTTGAATTTGGAGATGCATTACTTCAAAAAAAGACCGCGTTCACTTTTCTCAAAGCTAAAAATATCAAGGAAAGCAAGATAGTAGCAATGGATCATATGCAAAAATAAGATGCGGCGGGATGGGCGGAGGAACTCATGGGGGCCAT